>JAIKVQ010000160.1 GCA_024685565.1 Bacillota bacterium | reverse complement strand
ATTTTGTGCTAGTTGATAAAGATATTAATATAAAGGTTTGCGTAATGTCGTAAATGGAATCCCAGAAAACAATTCCATTGAATTCCTATAGAAATCCTTACAATTGAGTTTTATATGCTTTCTATTTGTTGATAATCCTATTTCATACATAATTCTATATTTCCTTGATTTTTGTTTAAGGGCTGTTCTGTAATTAGCAGAACAGCCCTTAATTTGTAATTATTTAGTTAAGAAAGTCAAGTCTTCCGTTCTTTGTAAGAGGTTCGATAGTGCCTAAACCATCAAAAATCATACTCTTAACTGTAATCTGACCAGAAGGTGCAGAGGTAAGTGTTGCAATATCAACATAATCCGCCTCTTTACTTATTGTTGTAAAGTCAACAACTCTTAATCCCAAAACCTTGCCAGTAGAGTCATATGCTGCAAGGACAATCTTGTTCGCATATTCAGTATTGTCTGCCTTTGCATATGTCTTATAGGTCTTTGCGGAAGCAGAAATTATGTAATTGCTGCCGCTTTGTCTGATTTTAACACTCGGTGATAACTGTTTAAGCTCATCTTTTGTAGCATAAGATGTAGTATCACCGCCTACTGTGTTTGACTTTCTAACAACCTTGTAGTAACCTGCCTTGCCGCTGAAAGTCAAGAGATGTGAAGAATCATCAGTTGTTTTTGCGTAAGCGAGTAACGAATAGCTACTACCGTTTGTAGAATAGTAAATTTCATAAGAACCTGTGTGAGCATCAGCTATCGCAAACTTGTAAACATAACCATCGTTTGAAGAGAAGTTGAATAAGTATTCTTGGTCTTTTGTTCCACCAAACCATTCAGCATCTTTATTAAAGAGAACAACTCTGTCTTTTAAGCGTACACCGTAGAAGTTTGTGCTTTCAATAAGTGCAGGATTTGCAGCTGTTGTGCCAGTATCACCTGCCTGAACAACATTCAAGAAATAAGTTGTTGTTGCTGAATTAGATGCAACCTCAATTCTGTATCCCTCAGACTCATTTACTTTGCCTTCTTGAGCCGTATAACCTGATGGATAAGCATGACTTGAATCAACATAACCATCGGCATAGCTGTTTATGCTTACGCTTGTAGGAAGCAATGTGTCATTTGTCATTTGACCGCCGGTATCTGTTGTGAATACAGCACGCTTTCCATTGATAGTCGGACTCTTTAATCCGTGGAGGAGCCAAGCTGTCGGCTTAGCAGATGATGTGCCAATTCTGTCATATACTATAAGTGTAGCTGGCTCATTTTCATCATCCATATTCATAAATATAAAGCTTCTCTTGTAGCTGGTTGCACTGCGATACGATTTCGTCAAATTAGCTTTCATATAGGTGAAATCAGGTCTGTTTACATCATCACCAGAAATTGCGTGTGCTTCCCAACTTGCAGTCTTGGCAGCACTTGTAGTTGCATCAGGAACAGCTGTCTGACCGCCGTCAGCAAATGATAATCCGCCGATATCATTTGCGATTCCGTCCTTTATAAGTACAACATTGTGTGCAACGCTTCGCTTAGCATAGCCATTCATATAATCGCTTGTGTAGTTGTCATAATAACATGGGTCATTTGCAAGTATGCCCTTATAGTACAGTTGGAAGTTACCTGCATCAAGATGCTGATGGTTACCGGCGTTATACTGGCCAACTTTCATATATGCAACAGCTGTATTGTCATTTCCATCTAAATTATTAAGATTTGAAGTTGTAAATTGAGTCCATCCGGTTCTTGCAATCATACTGGTTACTGCGCCGTCAAAGAAGTTGGAAAGAGGCAAGGAATAATTTGCTTCATTACCAAGGGTTGTACTTCCGTTCAAAATGAGGAATGTTGAAGGAGTTACATAGTTCTCCTCACCAAATGTGCCGTCAAAGCTTGAGAACTGTCTGTTACCATAACAAGCCCATTTAGCTGCATCCTTAAAATATGAGTTAGAAGCAACGCCGTAATCGTTTCCGAAAAGCTTAATCGCATGGAGTAATGTATTTTTCATATGTCCTACGGAATAGTAGCTATAAGGTGTCTTGCCATTGTTTGTATCGTCACCGTCAATGAACATAAGTCCGTCAGGTCTTCTTGCGTATATATAATGCATCATCGTATTTCCAAGAGCATTGTATAGATCGTTATTGTTATAACCAATAGTTTTCAGCATAAGTGCTGCTGAGAATGCGTGCTGTCCACGGAATGTACCATATCGTGAGCCTTGCATAGGTGAACCACCATAAAGCTTAATCATTGCAGGAACATATTCTGTTTCTATTTTACCCATAACATAATTATATATGTCGGGACGCTCATCGGCAACTGCAATTGCAAATGCCAGGAGGTAAGACTGGAATGAACCTTCCGAAGCATATCCTGTCATAGGTGAATTAGCTGATGGAGGCCAGCCGGTTTCAAGCTGAGATGCAATCTTAATTCCCGCATTTATAAATGCTGTCCTTTGTGCTGGTGTCAGGCAGTCATAGCACCAGTCATAAGCTTTTGAAAGTGAGAATAAATCATAGCCTGCCTTACGGTTAAAGTCTTCGGTTGAAAGACCTGTGTAGGAAACGGTTGTAATATAATTGATCAAGCTCGATGCAGCTTTTTCACCTGACGCGGCATTTCCGTTTATTGCATAATCATAAGCCAACGCTTCAATTCTTGCAACCGCAACAGGCTTATAGTTTTGGTAGCCGGGGCTTGCAGGAACTTCACCGGTGAATTCGCTTCTCAGACCCTTTGAAATGTATGTATTCTCATTCAAGTCATACATATAGTAATTTTCACTTGAATGTGAAGCTTCCTCGATTTCATCAATCTCGCCTGCGGTAAAGTAGAGACGCGGGTGCGAGGGGAGCGTAGCAGTAGTTATTGTAGGCGAACCGCCTGAAAGGGTGGTAGAAGTGGTGTTCCATGTTGGGTTAGCGCCTTCCGGTGTATCGAAAATGCTGCTGGATATTGCAAATTTATCCAATACATAACCGCCTGCAACGTTTGCAATACGGATGTTTACTGGAACGCCTGCTACAACATTATCAATAGTAGCAATTTTTTGCCATGCCTTAGTATCAGCCTCGTTCATTACAACCGTTGCATAATCGTTTGAGGTTACTGAAACAGCGAACTTTTTATTAGTTGATGAAGCAAAATATCTTGCCCAAAGGTATACGCTGCCAGTTGAATCCGGTGTGAAGTTGAACTCAATATCACCTGCATCTATTGAACCTGTGCTGTCATCCCATTTTGCAGGCACAGATGCGGAACTGCCGCTTGCCACTTTGAGCGCTGCACTGCCTGAGTACGTGCTGCGGTTACCGTATGTTGTGTCTATCATTCCTAATGGCTCAAAAGGACTGCCGTAACCTGCATTTTCTGCCTCAAATACAAGCTTTCCGCCTGAAAGAGTACCCATATTTTTGGCACGGCTTGATGACGGAGGCGCAATTCCGAATGCAGAATCGGTTGGAATATAGCTTGAATTCGTCGTAATTACATACTTATCCCATGCAACGTGATTGGATTGTCTCTCTCTAATCTTAACATAGCCTACCTCGTCGTAGGGAAGTGTAATTGAACCTAAGAGCATCCATCTTGGAGCCGTTGCTTCTGCTGTGTAATTTTTCAGAACAGGATCGCTTGTAGTACCTTCTTTATCAATTGCTATATAGAAGTTTCTTCCGTCTTCATTTATAACCGATGCGGTATGTCTTACCCACAGGTAATATGTATTAGTGCCAGACTTATTTGCAGTAAAGGACAGATTAAGCGTCCAGTTAGGATCTAAGTCCATACCGCTATCATTCTTAGCCTTTGGAGAAAGAGCCTTGGTTCCCGAGTAGAAACGTTTACTTGTATTAACTTGCCATTTTGATTCATTGTAGCATGGAGCTTCATCGATTTCTGCTGCCAGATAACCGTTGGAATCAGTCTCAAAGAGGTAATCCATAAATGCTTCATTCGATTGAGCGTATTGACCTGACAAAGCATACATCGTAATGGTATTTTTGTAGTATTTTGTAGTAATATTCTTAAGTATCATACTATCGCCGGAGGAATCTATCTTATAGGAGATTTCCCACAAAGGATTTCTTGCTTTGGCAATACTACCTGTCATTTTTATAGTTCCATCAACTATAAACATATAAGTGAAGTTTTGATTGTTGATTATGATATGCATATCATATGGAGTACCGCTCGTAAATCCGTTAGCAGCACTTATGTCGAACAGATCATGATAACCGTTGTTACCTCTGACACCTATTGTCTCGGTATGCCCCGATGCAAAGTTAGGAGTAAATGTCAAATGCTGGTGAATAATATTAGTCTGTGACTCATCTCTTGGAAGAGCTATTTTATCGCCGTTTCCTAAACGGTAGCCAAAACGCGCGCTGTCGTTTGATGCAGAAATTGTATAACCGCCTGAATTTGTACCGGAAATTGAAGCGTAGCCGTTCGGCGCACTGTATCCGGATGCAATAGAAGTACTATAACGGTCAACTCCGTCAAATGCCCAGTTATAGTTAGATGAGTTTACAAGTGTTGCAAGTAAGCTGTCCATTGAAACGGTATAGTCATAGCTCTTTGTAACGATGTTGCTAAGAGACAGCGTGTCAGAGCCTCCCGTGCCTATGGTATAGTAAATCGAAGAAAGATAGGAGTCTCCGATAGAGCCGTTGGCGCGCTTTTCACCGTCAACCAAAATCCAGAATTCTTTGTCCTTGTTATTGACAAGTATATCAAAATGATAAGGTCGACCGCTTACAAAGCCATTATCCGCCCCAAATTTATACTTATTTGGCAATGGTTTGTTGTTACCGGAGAAGCCTATTGCAGCATAGTTTCCGTTTGTTAAGTTCGGAGTTATATAAAGTGACTGATGTATAATGTTATCATTTTCGGCATCTTGCGGCAAACAGCCCTTAGTCTTATACGTTCCGTTTGATTTGAGACGGCGAAGCCTGTAGGCTATGCCCGAATCCGCACTGGCAGAAGTATTTACAATTACATTACTTCCATCGTAAGAAGGTGTACCATTGTTTACCCAGTCTATAATGCCGACAATACGCTTACCGTCAGTACCATCAATATCTCCTATACCGCTTACAGACCAATAATAGTTGTTTGCACTTCTCTGTTTAAATGTGTATGCAACAACATCGTTCATTGTAGCGCCTGAATTGTAAATCTCACGCGTTACATCGCTAATGGAATATGTAAAGTTTCCTACGGGAGGACGAACATTAAAAAATAGATTCTTGAACTGCGTGGTTCCTATGCTTCCTTCAGAGAATAACACATTATTGAAGTAAAGCCTATACTCTGTAGTTTCAAGGTTTATGAAGAAATCTCCCTGATAGCTCGTCATGTCTAATGTAGCATCAAAATCCGTTTGTACTTTATCTTTGATTGTCCCAGTATTCGTATCCGAGGTTGCTCCGACTCCCATATCCCAAGCTGCTAATTCATACCGATTACTGCCGTTTCGGTATGCCAAGTCAATTCTTAATTTATTGGGATTATTAATTATCCAGCTGGCGTGCCCGATCGTCTGTGCAACTCCTGAACCCATAGTACTATCAAAGCCAATTTCAGTACGGTGGGCATTCCAACCATCGCTGCTGTTCATGGTTCCGGTCACGGTAAAAGACGAATCACCATTATCCGTCACAGTATCAGCTGACCATGAAATAGCACTAGCACCGGATGCGGATTTTTCCACGTTAAGATACTGGCTTACATCAGCAGCAGCTGCCATTACCGCATTTGTCCCAAATGAGGGAATAAATGCATAGGTGCTTGTTATGCATAATGCACAGACAAGCGAAATAAGTTTTTTGATTTTTTTCATTAAACGACCTCCTTGTTATTTTTTCTTTGGTTATATTTTAGCACGGAGGTATAGAATATCGCAACAATCAAATTTTGCTATTTCATTTCATTTTTTGCAGTTGTGTTACAGATTGGCAAAAGTCATTTTTTGCTGAACAAAAAAACTCTACGGGCATAAGCTTTTGCCCGCAGAGTTTATGAATCGTATTTTTTTAGTAGACGTGAAAGGGTAAGAACGGTATTACAGCCGACCATTTTTGCGACATCTTTCAATTTATATGTGGGATTTTCCTTCATAATCTGCTTTGCTTTTCTGTATTTATAATACATAATATATTCCTTGAAGTTTTTTCCAATAGTAGTTTTGAAAAGCTTGCTCACATAGGTTTCGGATAAATTAAGATATTTTGACAGGTCGCTTAAGGAAACATCGTGCTGATAATTTTCATCAATAAACTTTTCAATCTTTTCCTTAACTCTGTTATAATCGGAAGAATCTGTATCGTAGATATACTGCATAATTATATCCAGAAGCTCATATACCTTTTCTTTAAGAGCATCAAGCGAAACCGAATTTCTCAGTTCGAGATAAATTATTGTATCGGGTCCGAATACCTCTTTCGGGTCTGCATTTATTTCAGATAAAATTCTTGAAATCGTACTGTAAAGCATCGTTACCAGCAGAACAAAATGTTCGTTTGTGAATTCGGCGAAGAAATTGGAATTTATCAGCATATCCACATATTTGCGAACATTTGCGGAATTAAGCGATTGTACAGCAGATATCAGCTCGGACTCGGTTTCAATAGCATAGAAGAAACGTTCCGGCTGATTTTTCTGAATATCTTCAATAGTATATATCGGTGCATAAGGAACGGAGGAAAAGTTGTATTTTGACACGAAAAGTGCCTCACTGTACGACTTATGCAGGTCATAAAAATCATCAACATATCTTCCCATATATGCACTAAGGTTAGCGGACAACTGTTTTTCAATTGTTTTAAGACATTCTTCGAGCTGAGTGCGGAAAACCGCGTCATTACTTCCTTCGGAATGGATTAAAACATGCGTCTGCGGTGTTATATTGATTACCTTAAAGTACTCATAATCTGCAAATGTTTCATACAGTAGATTTGTAATGGCACTTTTCAGTGATGCAAAGCGCATTTCCGAAAGAGAGCTGTATAAAGTATCATATTCAACATAATAGAGAATTGTTGCACAAATATTGTGGATTTCGTGGAAATCCTCGTGTTTTTCGAGCAGATTTTCAAGCTCCGAATGGTCTGTATTGCCTAAAAGCATCATAGTCAGAAGTTGATTTTCCAGAACCTTTTCGCTTTCTTCAATATAATTCTGCATAAGCAGATTTTCCTTGTTCATTTCATCAACAAAATTGCCGATTGTTTCAAATTCGTCATCGGTATTCTGTGCCGTGCTTCCTACTTTTTTGAGCAGGTCATATATCGGAGTATACAGGCGTTTGGTAAAACGATTTGCGATAAAAAGTCCAATCAGCAGAACGGCAAGAGAAATAAGCAGAGCAACAGCTATCGGAATTAAAAAGTCACCAGTTCCGTAAAATCTGTTTTTAAAGCAAATAACGGTTATCTGAGGTATCAAATCCGATATGGAGACTGTTTTGGAATAAACATAATATAATTTTGACTTTTCGCCGTTTTTGAGGCTTTTTGCAATATCGGCAAGCCGTGCGTCAGACGCATAAATAATGCTGTCATCTGCGGCAAAAGCGGTATTAAAGCCTTCCGAATTAGCGTCTCTTACCATATCATTTATATAGAAGGAAACGAAAAAATATATCGGAACCTTAAAATTGGATTTGTCACAGCTTGCAAGGGTTATGGTGTCGCCTGAAATGAACATATCCGGCGTTGCTCCGTTGCCGATGCTATAAAGATGCTCCATTATTTCGGTAAGTTTAGAACGTTCAAGTTCAAGGGAGGAAGCGAAAAAGTCATATGTCATCGTACTTTTGCTGCTCACTACGCTGAAATTGCGATTTAAATCATCGCTTTTAATAACAGATATTAAAAATATAGAAGGTGCGGCAGAATCCGAATAAGAACTGAGAAAAGTTTGCAGTTTTGTTTTGTCGAATTTACTGTCATTGTTTATATAATTACGTAAATATTCGTTATTTACGGTTTCGTTATATATAGCCTCGTACTGCACATCGGTAAAAGCGACACGGCTTGCTATATTTGCGGAATTTTTATCAAGAGTGTCTTTTGTCCGCTGCGCATTGGGAAAATAGAACAGCAAAAACAGCATTACAAACATAATGCCGGTATATGCAAGACAAAAATATGCAATACGCTGCAGGGATTTCTTGTATTTCATTGAGAGTGTCTCCTACAAAAAAATATTGGTACAAAGAAAATGATACCACAGATTGGAATTTGTGTCAAATTAAACGTGCCGTATTGTAAGAAATGAAACAAAATGACAAATTTTGATTATTGTAAAAAGCATAGGAGAGTGGTAAAATTTATAGTGAAAATATATAGTACCAGAGGTGTATAACATTGAACAGTAAATCATACATAATGGAGAAAATCAAGAAAAAAAATGTTTTAATAGCCGCCCATCAGGGCACTTTTGGTGGCAACATAGGCGCAAACACAATATCCTCCGGCAAAAATGCACTTTTGCATGGAGCGGATATTATCGAGGCTGATGTGACGAGAGATACAGAAGGTGTGCTATACATGTTTCATGATGCACACGAGCCTTTTAATTTTGCGGTAGAGAAACATATTCCGGAAATGACGACTGCTGAGGTGTCAGCTCTTCGGAGTTTTAACGCAAATGGCGACAAATGTCTTCCTGCTCCCGTAAGACTTGATGATTACCTTAAATATTTCAAGGATAGGGACTGTATTATAAATCTTGACAGATGCTGGAACATCTGGGACGAGGTAAATGAGCTCGTAAGTAAGTATGATATGTTTGACAGGATTATTTACAAAAGCCCGTGCGGCGAGAAATACTGTGAGTTTGTGAAGAATTGCAAATATCCGATGATTTATATGCAGATTATATCAACGCTTGATCAGGCGACGGAGGCTCTTAGGTACGGTGATAAAATAGCAGGGTTTGAGGTACTATATAAAACGGATGATGATGACCTTTGCAGTGATTCATTTATTGATATGTGCAAGGGAGAAGAGCTTATTTTATGGTCGAATGCTATGACACTAAATGATACCGATGTACTGTCGGCAGGACACGAAGATAATTCCATAATAGAAAACGGCAAAGATGAATGGAAGTGGCATTTCGGCAAAAAATTCGACATAGTTCAGACGGATTGGCCTGCCTTGTGGGTCAAATTCAGAGATATATATTTCGGATAAAGAGGTGAGGTAATATTTATGAAAAAAAACAAGATACCCAATTTCATTTTGGTCTTTGCGATAATAACCTCGCTGTGTCCCAGTACATTTGCGGTAAATGCAACTTCCGCTCCGATATCGACAAAAGACGGCTTTTTGGATGTAGAGGTTGAAGATATGCCCTATAATGAGGAATATTTCAAAATAAGGGAACATGATATGTATTCCGGCGGAAAGGCACTTGAACCTTTAAAAGAAGATAAAACTGTCCCGCCTGCATCGGCAGAAGCGCAGCTTGATCTTAGCTTTACGGCTGATAAGGGCGGCACATACAATGTATGGGTAAGGCATACGGGTAATGTTTCGAGTCAGCGAGGTCAGTCGGTTTTCGTTTCATTTGGGGGTGCGCCGTATTCAAATTTCAGATTAACGGCGGAAGATTATGATCCTGTATGGGTTAAATTAGGTTCACTTTCCGTAAAAGAAGGAAACGTGGGCAGCGTGCGCCTTATAGGCCGTCAAACAGCGTCGATAGGATTTGACAGGTGTATCATAACGAAAGACGGCTCATATGTTCCGGATGATATAGTGCTTGGAATAACAGATGAGCAGCCTGCGCCAAAGATGTTTGAAGCAAAGAACGGCGAGTGCGAAATAGAGGCGGAAGATATAACGATTTATAGCGTATTTGATAAAACGTCAAGCTTTAAAATGTCGGGAGGACGCGGCATTGTTAATACGGCATTGGCGTCTGCGTCCAATGTAAGCAGTAATCCGGCGCATACAGGATTTTCCGTGAAATGTGATGCAAGCGGTACATATTATCTGTGGGGATATGTAAGAGGAAACGATGGCGCAAAGATAATGATTTCGGTAAACGGCGGCGGATATGACACCATATCTGTAGACAATACGAACGGTAAGTTTGAGTGGATGAAGCTCAGAACCATATCATCGGTCGCTAAGGGAGACAGTATCAATATAAGAATAAGAGCAAGCCGCGGAACGGTCAATTTAGACAAGTTTTGCTTGGTAAATGATATTTTAAAACAGCCTTACGGGCTTATAGGAAATCTTATCAAAAAGGACACGACCGTTACAAATCCCTATTCCGACCCGGGAATCGAATTGCCTGCAAGGCATCCGAGAGTATACTTCAAAGAGGGCGATATAGAGCGCATTTTGGAGGATAAAGAAAAGGGTGATAACGTAGAGGCGTGGAGAATGCAGCAGTTGAACCTTGAAGAGGGTTTGAGCGATAGTTTTACAGGCAATCTGCCTGCACCGGAGTCCGGAAAATCAAATGACAGAGGAAGTATTGCCGCATGCATTGAGGCGCTTGCCTTTGATTACCTTATAAACAAAAATGAGGAAAGCGGAAAAAAGGCGGTTTCATCGCTTTATAATTACCTTAATACAGTAGTTTTTGTTGGTGCATACAGTGATGACTATGTGCGTCCTGCCGGACAGCTTATTTTCCACGTTGCAGAGGTCTATGACTGGTGCTATGACCTTTTGGATAAAAGCACAAAAGAGTACTTTATAGAAAGATCAATAGAAATTGCCGCTGACGGATTAGAGGTTAAATGGCCGTTTGACGGACACGGCGTTGCAAGTCATACTGCAGAAGCACAGCTGCAACGGGATTTGTTGGCGTTTGCGATTGCGGTAGGCGATGAGCGTCCGGACATATTTAAGCGAATAATGGGCGTTATGTACGAGCATTATGTTCCGCAAAGAAAGAGAATATATGAATCAATGATGCCTAACAACGGAAGTTTGTACGGCTGCTACCGTGGAAGATGGGAGCTTTTGGCAACAATTTTGATGGACAAAATCGGCGTTCCGAACCTTTATGGCGAAAATCAGCATTATTTTCCATATTGGTATCTTTATGCAAGACGCCCTGACGGACTTATTATGCGTGACGGTGATGCGCGTACAGACGGAAACGAAGTCGGCGGATTTATGACTCGTAACGATATGACAAGAGTAATGCTTTTTTCGTCGTACTATTTCAAGGATGAATACTTAAAGGAAGAATTTAATCGCAACTTTGGACTTTCCAAGGGCTTTGCAGACGGTCACGACGGAATGACGCCGGTTGAATTCATATGTTTTTATGATGCGGATTTGGGAACAAAAAGCAGCAAAAGCCTGCCGCTTACGAGATATTTCCCGTCTCCTAAGGGGGCAATGTTTGCAAGAACAGGCTTCCATGACGGATTGAATTCTGATGATGTGGTCGCATTTATGAATGTGGAAGAATATAACTTCTCAAATCACGACCACTTGGATGCGGGGCATTTCCAGATTTATTATAAAGGAATTCTGGCAAATGATGCAGGCACTTACGGCTCCTATGGCTCGGCACATGACAGAGGATATTACAAGAGAAGTGTTGCGCATAACACAATGGCGGTGCGAAATCCGTCAAGCCCCGTAACCTACCAGGGTTATACCACATATGACGGAGGACAGCGTGCCGGAAGAGAAGGCGAGGATTGCGGTGCTTCCGTATTTGAAACGGATGATTACAGATTTGGTGAGATTTTAGGTCACGAATTTGGTGAGGATGAGCAGGAGCCTGACTATTCATACCTTGCAGGTAATATAACAAGAGCATATAAATCGGATACTGTTGAAAACTATGAGCGCAGCTTTATGTTCTATAATTTAAAGGATAATGACCATCCTGCCGCAATGATAGTTTTTGACAGAATAACATCTGTAAGTCCATCCTATAAAAAGGCATGGCTGTTAAACGGACCTACTCTTCCTGCAGTCGACGGAAACAGAGCGGTATTTGTTAATAACGAAAACGGATATAACGGTAAAATGACGGTAGATACACTGCTCCCTAAAGAAATTGAAACGGTCACAATCGGCGGAGAAGGGCAAGAGGCGTATGTTGCGGGAATAAATTATGCTGCAGACGTTAAGCTTGATCCTAATTTGACACACGAGGCGCAGGGCTACAGGATAGAAATATCCCCCAAAAGCGCAAACAATAAGGATTTCTTCCTAAATGTAATTCAGGTAGGCGACGCCGACTCTGAGGTAGCGGCATATCAGCCGGAGCTTATCCAAAATGATGGCTATGTGGGCGCGATACTTAACGATAAAGTAACTATTTTTAAAGCAGATTACGGCAGAAGCGATAAATCGGTACAATTTACGCTGCCGGACGGCGAGTATAAGATTGCTGTTTGTGACAATACTGCCGGGGAATGGTCTGTTAGTCGAAACGGCAGCGAAATGCTTACCTGTACGGCAACAGAGGACGGCGGTGTTCTCTATTTTGCCGGTCAGGGCGGTACTTATTCAGTTTCGTATAAGGGCGCTGCGGCGAAAAATGACGAGGATACAGAAATAGCCGAAGAAGCTGAAAATGGCGAGGAGGCAGAAGATGCCGAGGAACAGCCAGAAACATTGTTTGATATAGGCACCAGAATTTATAGCAGTTATGTATTCAGCAGGGTTTTGGGCAAGGAATATAACGGAAATCCGTATGTGCCTCTTCGTGCGGTTGCCGAGAAACTTGGTGCAGAAGTTTCGTGGGAAAATGGCGCAGCTGTTGTAAGATACGGAAATAAAACATTTGAGATACGCAGTAATTCTGATGAAATCACGGTAAACGGTAAGCTTGAAAAACTTGCTTATTCTACAATGAATATTGACGGCACAATTCTTGTATGCCCGCAGTTTTTCTCGGGACATTTGTATAGTGAATGGCAATATGACAGCGTTGTAAAAATATGCCGTTTCAGAAGTTATATAATGGGGACTTCTTCCAATGCAAGCGGTGAAACCTATTTTGAACAGAAACATAAGGAAATTCCCGATGCATTGACGATTTATGCCGTTTTGCAGAGCGGAAGTGAAGGCGGAATCGGAGGAAATGATATTACAAAAACGCTGGACGGAGATTTTGATTTGAGATGGGCTGTGCAGGGAACGAGAAGAGAGCCTTCCTTCGGAATTTTCGATTTCGGCAGCGTAAAGGAACTTGACAAATTGTATCTGGCATATTATCAGGGCGCAAGCCGTAAGTCTTATTTTAAGATTGAGGTCTCAGAAGACGGCGGAAACTTTACAACCGTCATTGAAAACGGCGAATCAAGCGGTGAAACGGACGAATTTGAGATTTATGATTTGGGCGGAGTGTGCGCAAGATATCTGAAAATTTACGGATATGGCAATAACTCGGCAGCATCTGCTTCGTGGAACTCAATAACCGAGATTGCCGTAAGCGGAAGGTGATACTTTGCACAAATAATGCTAAAAAGTGATATAAAATAACAAGCATTGATAGTAGCAAAGATTTAGGCAGTGTTGTAAAATATACTTATGATAGAAAGTAAAGTAGTGTTTTACTTTGGCCATACAGAAAGGATTGATGAACAGCTTGGAAAACAAAATTTTGACTAACAAGACGCTCGGGAAAAGAGTAGCCGAGCATTGGGTTGCGTATCTTATGATACTTCCCACGGTAATCTGGTACATAGTGTGGAATTATTTTCCAATGTACGGTATCGTTATAGCCTTCAAGAAATACTCGGTATTTAAAGGAGTATGGGGAAGTGAATGGGTAGGATTAAAGAATTTCACGGACTTCTTTTCAAGTCCGTATGCGTGGAGAGTAATACGTAATACTCTTACAATCAATCTTTATAGCCTTATCACGATTTTCCCGCTGACAATAATTCTGGCGCTACTTCTTAACGAGATAAGGTCAAAGAAATTCAAATCAGGCGTTCAGACGATGCTTTATCTTCCGCACTTCATATCGACAGTTGTTGTTGCAGGTATAGTGGTAACATTCCTGTCGCCTTCAAGCGGAATAGTAAACATAATAATTGACGCATTGGGCGGACAAAAGACGTATTTTCTTACCAAAAAGGAGTACTTCAAGCCAATTTACCTTATTATGGGTGGCTGGCAAGGTATCGGTTTTGAAACAATTCTTTACACCGCAGCACTTTCAAATATAGACGATACTCTTTACGAGGCAGCACAGCTTGACGGAGCGAACAAACTTCGCCAGGTATGGCACATAACCCTGCCGGGTATTGCGCCGACAATATCTTTAAAGCTTATAATGTCTATCGGAGGACTTCTTTCTGTAGGCAGCGAAGCTATACTGTTGCTTTATCAGCCAATAACATATGAAACAGCCGACGTAATCAGCACTTATGTTTACAGAATGTCGATAGAAGGCGGAAATTATTCAATAGGTACGGCAGTAGGACTGTTTAACGGAGTAGTTGGAGCATTACTTATTATAATATCCAACAAAATCTCCAAAAAAGTCACTAACGCCGGACTTTGGTAGGAGGCGGCAGTATGAACAGAATGACAGTGGGTGAAAAGATTTTCACCGTATTTAACTACATATTTATGATTGTGCTTGTGTTTGTAACAGTTTATCCTGTTTATTATGTTTTGATAGCGTCGCTGAGCTCGGGCAACGCGGTGTCTATGGGAAAGGTAATCTTTACAGTAAAAGAGTTCACTTTTGAAGCATACAGGCAGATTTTCAGGACAAAAAATCTTTTGAGTTCTTACGGAAACACGGTTTTTTATTCGGTGTTCGGCACACTTGCAAGTATGATATTTACTACTATGGCGGCGTTTGCGCTTTCGGTGCGTGATTTACCGTTTAAAAAGAGCCTGACTCTGTTGTTTGTCTTTACGATGTGGTTTAGTCCCGGAATGATGCCTACATATCTTAATATAAGAAATCTGCATCTTTTAGATACGCGAACAAGTATAATTCTGCACGGACTTGTATTAACATGGTATTTGATACTTATGCGTTCCTTCTTCGAGTCAATACCGAACGAGATGAATGAGTCGGCAAAGATTGACGGAGCAAACGAGTTTATACTTTTTAAAGACATATATTTGCCGCTTTCGGGAGCGGCTATTGCAACGATAGGTCTTTACTACTTCGTATTAAGATGGAATTCTTATTTCTGGGCAATGCTTCTTTTGACAGACGAAAAGAAAATTCCGCTTCAAGTTGTTTTAAAAAAGCTCATTGTTGATATGAATGTAAACTTCTCTGAGGCAACAAATATCGACTATACCGTAACATCGCGCGAAACTTCAATTTTCGCAACAATAATGATTTCGGTTATACCGATGCTTGTTATTTATCCCTTTATACAGAAATACTTCGTTAAGGGCATCATGATAGGTGCTGTTAAGGGTTAAAATAAGAAAATTTTGAAGGGAATGATTTCAAAGTGAAAAGAAAAATTTTAAGCATACTGCTTACTTCGGTAATGGTAATGACTTTATTTAGCAGTGTGTGTACCGTTGCGTCGGCGGTTACTGTCAGAAATTTACCTTCGGAAGGATTTGTAGTAGAGTCTAAAACGCCGCAGACATTAGGGCGTTGGGACGGTTATACAGGCACAGTAACTGACGGAGCAAATAATTCGAGGATTATAGCTTATTCGGGAACATCAACAGGAAGTCATATAAGTCTTACGCTTCCAAATATTGAAGTGGGTGCAAATGCGAGTGCAAAACCGTATATTCTGCATCTTTCATACAGAATTCAGAATGACAGAACAAATCCTGCGTATATAACGCACACAATGAGGTATAAGAATTCATCGGGTGATAATACATTATATAATGATATTTTCGTTGCAAACACATCACAATTTACTATGAATTTTGATACAAGCAAGAATATAACAACTTTCGGCACATCAACCTATAATTATCTTGATCCGTATGACTATAAGTTTGACTTATATCAAAATCTGAAAACAGGCGCTTATCAGATATATCTAAACGGTATAAAATGGATAAGTGCATACGATTATGAAACCGCATATACAATGTTTAGCGGCAGTGGTAATGGTGCGTATACAATCCATGAGTACAGAGTAAGGGTAACAGGTGCAAAGAACAACAGTTGGGCGTTTAATCTTGTAAACCCATGCTATGAGATTTACAATCAGGACGTAATGATGGACGATATTATTGCAGCGACTGTTTCGGGTATGTCAAACTATCTGAATGCAACCGGACCGAGTGATACGGCACAGAGGATGATTGACAGTACAAGTGGTACCATAACATTGTCTCCCGCAGCAAATACTGACAGTAGTTCTTATAGCGCTACGGGTGTTTCAAGCGGAGCGAAATTGATATGGTGGACTGGAAATGAGTCACAAGGTACCGGACACAAACCTAAGTTTAGAGCAGCAGGGGTAGTATCGGGCAAAGAGTGGTTTCATATGGGATTTAACATAACCGGCTCTAATGTTGGTGTACAGTTAGGCGCAAATCTATTTAGGACTGACAATGGGAATACGACTACATGGGATATTTTAGATGCATACACGGGTTCAGATTATCGGGTTGACTACATATTTGATTTGGCAAATAGCCTATGTTATCTCTATTATAATAATGTTTTTCACTCTGTGAAGGACGATGATTTTGTAAAACAGATTAGGCAGATACAGCTGAAAATCACAACATCTACTAACTTCACGATATCTAATATAAGCTTCAAATACTATGCAAAAGGCGTTAACCCTGGTGATATCCTAATAGGATATGAGTCAAGAACAAAGACAACTTACGATTACATATATGATATAAGCGGTATAAAAACCAGCGGTAATGTTATTACCAAGATGGGCGGTGTCTGCTCTGTATCAGGCGATAATACAAACGGATACACATTAACTCCCGGCTCGATAGATGGAAATAACGGTGGATTTGCAAGAATGACCCTTAACTATACCGAGGATACGGGAATTTATACAAGCACAGATGATAAGGTGCTTTTATATACCGCATATTATAACCCTTCGGTCGTAAGTAGCGGAAGTAAGCACCAGGTCGGAATTCGAGGAAATAACGGTTATTATTGGTTCTTAACTGCTCAAAATGGCGCCTTCTATAATAATGCTGGTGAATATATTAAATCGTACAGTACAAGTAGCTTTTATACGATAAACTTTATAATAAATAATAAGGACTATAAATATTATTGGTTACTTGACGGAGTTTGCTTTGACAGCGGCACATTATACTATCAAAGACAGCCACTTTGGAATATAGCATATACGATGTGGAATACATCAGACAGAATTGTGCTTAAAAATGTGCAGACAACACTTTATAAGAATAATTACACCCTGTTAGCAAAAACAAAGCCGTTATTATCAAGGATATATGCTAACCTTGAAAACTGCACAGTTTCAAGCGGCACAGCGTCAGTTACAACATCATATATTGCAAACACGCCAAATTCAGCAGATGCAAACACAAAGGTAATTTACGGTGTTTATAATTCCGCGGGTGCGCTTTTGAAGTATCAGGCGGTAAACAGCGCAAGTAGTTATGTAAACGGCAGCAATCTGACCACATCGGTTACTGTACCGACAGGCGGTACAACGCTTAAAGTATTTATGTGGAATATGAATTTGGGAAGCAGTATTATGACACCGATTGCAAATGTATTAACGAGATCATTACAATAGAAATATTTAGGAGGGGACTTTTATGAAAAAATCAAAAAGAATTTTAGCAGCGGTACTTGCTGCGGTAGTTTCACTTGGTGTGCTGACATCTTGTGGAAAAGAAAAGGTTAAGCCGATTAGTGAGGACGGCTTAGAGCTTACAATGTTTATGCACTTTATGAATTACACGGTGTATAATGATGATTGGCCGATTTTCAAGAAGGCAGCAGAACTTACAGGCGTTACTTTAAAGGGTACAGCGTCTGAAACAGTTTCGGACAGTTCACAGGCATTTAATACAATGCTCGCATCAACAACACTTCCGGATATTATCCACGGAGGTTTTACAAATCTTAACGAAATAGGTAAAGACGGTGCACTTATTCCTCTTGAAGATTTAATTGATGAATATGCTCCGCATATTAAGGCGATGTTTGAAAAGTATCCTCAGCTTAGAAAGAGAGCAACAGCTGACGACGGACATATTTATTACATACCCGGCTCATTGTCAGGCATGGATGCAGAAGCACTTCCGTCACTTGGTTGGTTTATACGCCAGGATTGGCTTGATAAACTCGGTTTAGAGCAGCCTAAAACAATTGACGAACTTGAAAAAGTATGGACAGCATTCAGAAATGATGACCCGAACGGTAACGGAATTAAGGACGAAGTACCTTTCTTCTCACGCGTAGGCGGACTTGGCTCACTTTTCCACCTCTTTGGCACAAATGAGTCAGGATATATGTTAGATGAAAAGACAGGTAAAATTGTATATGCACCTATAACACCTGAATTTAAGACAGCAATTAAGAAGATTGCCGAGTGGTACAAAGACGGTCTTATCGATGAAGAGGTATTTACACGCGGCGGACAGTGCAGAGAACAGCTTTTGGGCGGAAACCTTGGCGGTTCAACTCACGACTGGTTCTCATCAACTGCATCTTATTCTGCACGCTATGCAGATTCAGTACCCGGCATAAATTTTATCCCGATGGCGCCTCCTGCCGATGTTAACGGTAAAGTTGTTGAATGGGATTCAAGAACTCCTGTGCACGGTTATGGCTGGGGAATTTCAAAGGATAACAAATATCCCGAAGAAACAATGAAGTATTTTGATTTCTGGTACACAGAAGAGGGTTCTGACCTTATTTCTTTCGGTGTTGAAGGCATACACTACAATGTTGTTGACGGTAAGAAAGTATTCACTGACAAAGTTTTGAATGCAGAAGAAGGCGTTCCTACATATATGAGAGGTCAGGGTCAGGTAGAAACCGGCGTAATCAGAAAATTTGACGCTGAATATCAAGGTATGACCAAAGAAGCACAAAAGGGCTGGGATATGTATAACGATAACGGCTGGTGTAAGAAACAGACCGAATTTGATGTCTTAAATGACGAGGAAGTTGCAATAAACGGAAAATACAACAGTAACATCAATACATTTGCAAACGAACAAAGACAAAAATGGATAATGGGCGCAGATGATGTTGATGCAACTTGGGATAAGTATGTTGAAACCATTAAGTCAATGCATGTTGATGAGATGATAAAAATAAATCAGGCAGCATATGACAGACTGAATAAATAGGCGATTCAAGGCCTTTGGAGGGCTATTTATGAAAAAACGAGTTGTAAGCATATTGGTTGCAACAATTATGACTGTTATGGCAGGAGCTTTTGCCCCTGCCGTAACGGCGGCAATGACAATTTCTGACAGTAATGTCACTGTTTTTACCAATAAAATTGACAAAGCCGGCAGCGGTACAGTCACAGGCGTTGACGGAACGGAAAAAACCGTCGGCGATTACGATTGTTATTCTGATTACGATGTTGATATGATCACGCAATATGCATATATAAATCATACAAGTATTCAGGAGATCAGGGCGGATAATTTCGGATGGGCACATTTTAAGTTTGCTATATCCGAAGCGGTAAATTTTGTCCTGCAATTTGATGTGTATTATACAAATACATCAAATTCAAGAAAAACAGCGACTTTGTTCAGTGTGAATGACAGTGATAAGGTGCAGTTTGCCGGAACACAGCAGAATCCTAAGGATTATACGGTAGATATACTCCTTGACTTATCGGGCGGCAAGGCATATACATATTTTAACGGGATAATCAAGGACGAGGCCTTTGAGGCAGAAATTTCCAATATAAGCTACCTGCGGCAGCTGAGATTTGTAAATGCACAAGGTGTTGCACATAACTATAAGATTTCGGGACTTTTGCTCGAAACATTCCCTATGGGCGCAACGCTTGATGATGTTTTGGGATATTTGACCGATTCTGCCGCCCCTATTGACTATGTGAAAGGCACTTATTTTGAAGGAATAAATACCATTTCCGGAGGCGATAATATTGCGCAGGGTTCTATGTATATTAAGGAGAGCAGCTGCAGTGTTACAGGTGATAACGCTGAGGGTTATATTATGACGGATACTGCTGATAGCGGATATTATCGTTATTTTCTCTTTAACAATAAGGACGGAAACGGCGAAGGTATGCCAAATCAGGCGGATGACTCCGTTGTACGGCATTCCGTATTGATAACTCCTAAGTCAGGCAATAAGACTATTTCCGTAGGCAAATACAGCTCGCAGGAGGAACTGGTTCTGCTGTATTTTGATGAAAATGCTGCAAAAATATACGATAAAAACGGTAATGCGGTACTAGGTGATTATGATAACGATACCTTTTATCAGGTCGATTTCTTCTTTAATAATAAGGATTATGAGTACAGAGTATATCTTGACAGCAAGGAAGTTTTAAGCGGAACGCTTGACTGTACTCCTGTCGGATATATCGCATATGAAAACGGCACGGCAGGCGACAGTATGATACTGAAAAATATATTCACAAAGGTATATGCGCTGGGGACAAGTATGAATACCGTAATAGGCGATTTATACGGTACGGCATATATTGAAATTCAGGATCTTACCGTGCTTAAAAATCAAGACGGCGATTATGAAATAAGTGCGGCGGCAGTTTTTTACAATATTTCAAAGAATTATACTAATCCGAAAATTATATACGCTTTGTACAGAAACAGCGTGCTGCTTAATGTCGGCGGTAGCGATTTTATGGAAGAAATTTCGATTACGAATGATGAAATCGGCTCAAATTACAGCGAAATTAACAGAAAATATCCGTACGGATTGATGAAAACTGACGGCGCGGCGATTAGCACCGGTGATATTCTGACCGTTAAAGCATGGCTTATTGCCGGCGAAGATTCTTCTGCTCATCTTATTGACTCGAATGAAGTTTCCTTTACGGTGGAGTAACGGCTGTATTGATATAATTGAAAGGATAATTTTATGAAAAAGTATTTTGCGTTTTTTACATTAAATATCTTGCTCCTGCTCTTTTCGGTCGGCGTTTCGTCCGAAGGACTTTACGCGCAGTCGGGAGTATCCTTTCTTGCATCCGAGCATGGAATTATTTTGCACGAATGCCCTGATGCTGGCGAAAAGATATATGCCGAAACTACGGTAAAAAACACATCTAATAAGAACAAGACGGCATTTATTTATTTATGCAAGTATGACCAAGATGTGCTGAAAGGAATTTCTTTCGGCAAGAAGAATGTTTTAGCGGGCAGCGAAGAACAAGTAACGGCAAATATTGAAATTAAAACTGATGCAGAAAAAAGCTACACTTATAAGGCGTATATCTGGGACGGTGCTCTCGGTATAGGTGCATGTTGCCAGGAAGCAACATTTTTGCAGTATCCCATAGGTCTTTACGGTATAACAGTCGGCGGAAAACCGATAGAAAGCTACAGCGATGATGAGACGGAATATACTGTGAAGGTGTCTGGGGAAAATGAGCAGATTGTATTTTATCCGAAAAGCGGTGCGGTAAAGATAACGGAAGTTAGCTATAGCGTTCCGGGGAATACTGTGGTAAAATTAAGTGCAGGCGGCGCTACAAAAACAATAACAATAAAAACATATATGGACGAAGAATATTTGTACTCTTTGTCACAACTCAAATATTCGATAAACGGTGTAGAATATGAAGTAGCGGATTTTAATCCCGACGAAATGAACTATGAAATCGAACTTCCCGATAACACATTTTATGTGCGTGTAACGGGTACATCACCGGGAGAAATAACATATAAGGTGCAGGATGTAAATGGCGCGCCAAACATAGTTGGAGGCGTTTCATTCGGGAAGATGAGAGGAGATACCACGGGTTCTACATATGAATATGAAAGGCTTGCAATAGATAGGGTGATTCCGATTAAGAATGAGGAAACAAAGGCAGTTATAAGAGTTACAGACGGCGTGAATACAAAAAAATATACGATAACCTTTTATTCAAAACAGCCGCGTCTTACGGAGTACACCCTTACAGAAGGTGCAAAAACGAACAATTATGTACCGATTTATACATCAGGAGCAGGACTTAATAACGATAATGGTTCTGTTACATCAGCTGACAGAATGTGGACAGCCGCAAATGTGTCAAAAAGCCTGATTGGTGCATCATATTTTATGAGTCCGTGTAACAATAAAAATGCAAATGAGCTTTGGTGGGGAAAAGAGATCCGTCAAAAAGGTGACGAATATTTTAGATTTACCGCAGATACTGCCGGTACGGTAGTATGGCTTAGTGCAAATAACTTTGATTTGTCTTTTGAGGATTATCCCGATGAAGTTTGGAGAAGAGAAAACAGCGGAACAAAGCCAAGCGGGATGCCAGACGCAAGGGAAGGGAATAAAGCATATAACGGTTATACTACTCCGAAATATTTCTTTAATAGCCTGAATTGGAATTCAAATACTGATAATATAAGGGCGAATTTGGGAATAGAGGCACTTTCCGGAACTAAACTGGCAGAGGTAAAAAATGCAGCAGGTGCTGCATATGCATATTGCCATGCATGGTCAAGACATTTTGAAGCCGGCGAAACTGTGGTAATAAGGCACACCGGAGTTCAGGGAAGTGCTGCTGAAGCATATGTTTGGGCGATTATTTGGGATGATGTAGATGTAAATTATCCGACAGCGGAAATTGAAAATGAAAGCTCTGCAAGCGGCTTGAGTGAACCGAATGTAATTGTGAGCTATGATTACCTTAATAATGACGGAAAGGGTTCATATAACGAATATTCCGATGAATGGAAGGATTTGAGCGCAAATTCAAACGATTTGGATGTCGGAAATACCAATAGCAGCGGTTGGGGCTTAAACGGATTTAATTTAGTGACACCAGCTGATGGGTTAGAACTTTCAAGCGCCGTAGAAACAGCATTAAACTCAGGTAATTTCACCGTTGAATTTGAAGCCGACAGCATAGAGGGAAATGCGGCGATTCTTACGTCAAATAATGAAAAATTCAGCATTTGTGCAGAAAACGGTATTGTGAAAGTATATCTTGGAAGTATTGCAAGAAATCCAATTTCTCTTCCTGTTTCAAAGGTTATAAACGGTGTAAATCACATAGTAGTTTCATCTAATGAAGCAAAAACCACAGTAGATTTCAAATGGTATATTAACGGTAAACTGGAAGCGGAGAAAAAATTTATAAAATTTATCTTTAAAGATGTAGATACTGTGTCACTCGGAAGCAAAAATGTGGATTTTTATAACGGAAAAGTATGTATTAAAAAGCTTAAAATTTTTGGCGGTGTAAAGTCACAGGACGACATAAAAGCAGGATTGAAATTGGGGGACTAACAATATGAAAAACAGGACGTTAATTTGCTCTGTGATTATTATTGCAGCACAGCTATGTTCTATATCGTGCTATGCCTATACAAAAGTTACTCAGTCAGGAACGAATGATACGGCGGTTATTAAAGCGGACGGGTATTCTATCTATGAAGCGGTGCCTGTTATGATACTAAAAACAGGTAAAACTCTTACAAATCTTGAAAACGCTACAAAAGATACACCCACCGAAGACATTTCTGATGTTGTCGGTTATATGGGTTCATTATCTGCGGATAAAGACGGAAATGTCAATAATGAGATAGACCTGACTGCTTTCGCGACTGGAAACACTTACGGCATTGTTGTAAACGGAGTACTGTATAATCTGAAATATGTTACAAATGCATACAGAAACTCTGTTATAAGTGATATGATTTATGCGGCAGATAATGACGATTTGTTAACACTTCAAGCTAAATTTTCGGCAAATAAAGACTGTTTGTCGATTGATAATAATATATTGGATGTTTGCAGCAGTGTAAGTGATAGCAGTATAACAGCCATTTTGATGACGGCAATTAAGGGCAAGGGCACTCTTACTATTGATCAGATGTCGGAAATTATAAACAAAGCAATGCTGACGGCTGCTTTAAATGCCAATAAAGTAAGTGATAAAGAAATAGTTGATCACATTTTAGCGGACGGACAATACGATACCGTAAATTCGGCACTTAAAGATAAAATCAAACTGAGTGGATTAAATAACTTTATCGCCCGTATAAACAATCAGACTTATACAAACATTTCGGGTGCAGAGTCAGGAATAGCAAAAGAACTTATACTAAATGCTATTTGTTATCCAAAAGCTGAGACAACAAGCGAAATACAGACAATATTAGAAAATTATAACAGTATTCTGGGGCTTGATTTAACTAAATTTAATGGGCTTTCATCCGAAAACAAAGGAAATGCAATAAGAAATTTTGCAACCCAAAAACCGACACTTGCAACAATGCAAAGTGTACTTGATAGCATTGTTGCTCCATTACTGAAGTCTTCGGAAACGCAAATTCCGAGTGGCGGAGGCGGTGGAGGCGGCAGCTTTGGCGGCGGTTCAGTAGGCGCTTTTATAGGAATGCAAAATGGGGTTTTTAATGATGTAGGCGGCTATTCTTGGGCACAGGAAGCGATAACCTCGCTTTATTCGGCAGGTATTATTTCGGGGTACGGAAACGGGAATTTTGCACCGCAAAACAATATAAAAAGAGAAGAATTTGTAACAATTGCCGTTTGCGCATTTTATAAAGATGGCGATATGGGAACATACAGCTTTTCTGATGTTTCGGAATATGCGTGGTATTATAAAAATATTGCAATAGCTGCAAACTATGGTATAATAAGCGGTATGGGTGAAAATTTATTTGGAGTGGGAAGAAACATTACAAGACAGGATATGGCTGTAATTCTTTGCAGAATTGCGGGTGATAGGTTAAAAAAGCCTGAAAATTATAATGTATTCTCAGACGATGGTGATATTGCAAATTATGCAAAGGAAGCTGTTTATGCTTTAAGAGCCGCGGGGGTAATAAATGGTGTATCAACTTCTGAGTTTGCACCAAAGAAGAATGCCACAAGAGCAGAAACCGCAGTTATGGTATATAGATTTTTAAGTATCATCGGAAAGGAAGGTGTCTGATTTGTTGAAAGCATACAAAAGAACATTCTCCTTGCTTTTAGTGGTGATTATGCTTTTACCATCAAGTACAGCGGTATTTGCTGATAAAGCGTCTGAGTATAAAACCGCAGAAAATCTGTTGGCGGGACTGAATATAGTAAGTAAAGATGAAGCAGATATACCGGTTACAAGAGCCAGATTTGCCGATATTTTTGCAAAAACAATGAATGTTTATAGTAGAGATTTTGTACCTTCCAACCCATTTTCCGACACCCAAAGTTCAGAATATTATGAAGCGATCGAAATCCTGCATGATAGACATTACATAAGCGGGGTGGGCGACAATAATTTTGCACCCGAAAACTTGATGCGTGTTGAAGATATTGCAAGGTTATATGTTTGCGCATTAGGGCTTGAAATGTATCCTGAAAGCAATAATATTACATTTTGGACTGCTGCAAATAGATTAGGTCTTTTGAAAAATGTTTCGTATACCAGTGAAATTACGATGCACAATTTGATGATTATGACCTACAATTTGCTTGTCGAGGCACCGATAGGAAAAATAAATTTCAGCAGCAAAACAAGCTATACGGTAGACGGCAGTGATAATTTGCTTTATGAGAATTTCAAGGTTGTGAAAGAGAACGGTATGGTTTCTGAAAACTCTGTAAGCGGTGTTTGGTCAACATCTTCTGTAAAAGAGGGCTATGTAAAAATCAAACTGAATAATGGAACGGTTACAGCACTTGAAGGAAATACAGATATATCAAATTATCTCGGTTACACAATGAATATCTATATTGAGTATGGGGACGATGATAACAGAGTTATTTGTTATGAAGAAAATTCCGATAATGATACTTGTATAATCAATATTTCAGATATTTATTTTGACAACTCGACACTTAGTCAAATCGTGTATACTTCAAACGGTACGAACACAAAAAGAGCCTCCATTGTAGCATTTCCGTCTGTCATTTTTAACGGAGTATACTATGATAAAGGGACATTTGATTTAAGCACATTGAAAAGTTATGAAGGTACAGTAACTCTGATAAAAAGCGATAGTAACGGTAACTATGATATTGTAAATATAGTTGCTTATACCGATTACTTTGTAAGTAATGTCGAGTATTATGACGGCGAAATGCGCGCTTTTGATAAGGGTAAAAACAGCAAGCTTATTTTGAATGAAAATGAAAGTAAGGTAAAGATTTATTATTCAAACGGTGCAGAGGCTTCAATGTATGAGCTTCAAGCGAATATGCTCCTTACAGTTATGAAATCGGCAGATTTAGAAAAGGTGACAATTTATATTTGCGATGATGCAGAAACAAAAGATATAATGAGCATAAACTCCGAAGAAGGGCGTATAGTGACAAAAGATGGTGAGGAATATAAAGTTTCGCCATCATACCCGATTGAAAATATAGAAGTAGGTAAAAATACTAAAATATATTTTGATTATCTCGGCAATGTGGGGTGGTTAGAAACAGATGCGGATTACGGATATTCCTATGCAATAGTGTGCTCGGCAAAGTATAAAAGAAAAGAAGACATAGTCGTACTGAGTACTTTTATAAAGACGGGAGAATTTACAAGCTTTACACTGGCTCAAAAGGTAAATATAGACGGCGTTTCCTACAAAAATGCCCAAGATCAGTTAGATGCACTAAATGCAGTAAGCGTAAAAGGTTTCCAGACAGGATATTATCCGGTGCGATATATTTTAAATGATGATGGTCAGATTAAAAATATAGACACTCCTAAATACAATAAGGGAATAGAGTCAGAAGACTCA
>JAIKVQ010000131.1 GCA_024685565.1 Bacillota bacterium | reverse complement strand
ATAAGAATTGATGACGGTGCAGGACTTTTATGGGATACGGACGGAAATGTAAGAAGTGATGTTTTGATTTCGCAGCCATTCGGTAAGTATACGAAATTCACAACATACAGGACAATTTCAGATAATAAAAGACTGAATCTTTTAGACCGCCTTTTAAGGGTTTGTACGGCGGCAAAGAAGCACAATGTAAGAGTTATACTTTCAAGCTGGTTTTTCCTTCATACAAATTGGTTTGTGGAAGAAAGTGAAAATGAGCATCTGTTTAGCCTGTCCACTGAGGAAAAAATCAGTTTTTTTGCGGACGAACTCAGCAGAATTCTCGATTTGTTGAGGCGTGAAAATCTGATAGATATAGTTGCATTTGCGGAGATTTTCAATGAATTTGACGGACTTCCTTTTGCGGGAGAATATAAAAATAATATTTCAAAGGAGCAAGCAAATAAACTACGGGATTTGCACGAAAAGGAAATTGAAAAATTAAAGAAAAAGCACCCGGATGTACTTTTCGCATTTGACACCTGGACTCCGAAGGTTCAGGAAGAGATTATACCGAGAAATATTGATGTTCTTAATTTTCACTGTTATTACGCATGGCCGGTGTATTTTGTTTTTCAAAAGGATATTGTACAGTGGACCTTAGAGGAACCGGAGATTCCGGAGGACATTAAATATTATTTGAAAGACAAACTTGTATCTGTTTCGGACATAATGAAGGAAATGGATACTATAAGAACAGGAAAAGACTGGCCGAGACGAATCAGTCTTTATGCGTCTATTGATGAAAATAAGGAGGATGAGCTTACAAAGCTGTTGGACAATGAACTGAAAAACAACTTTGAGCATTATATGAAAAGGTTATATGACGGAGTAGATACCATAATTTCTACCCATAATAAGGTAGTACCAAACAGCAGACTTGTTATGGGAGAGGGAGCAACATACTGTGCATCACCTACATTGACCTTTGAAAGAGATTCAAAAACATTTTGGGAAATGTTAAAAAATCAAATGCGTTATCTTAATGAGAAAGGCGTTTGGGGAAGCGTTATCACCACAACACACGCGCCGGAAAGAAGCGCAGCGTGGGACGCGTGTAAAGATTTATACATAGAAGCAAACAGTTTGTTTTTAAATGATTAGGGGAAAATATTATGTTCAGTTTTAATTATGCAGGCAGAAAAATTACGCATAAAGATTTACATAACGAAAAAATTGAAAATCTGACAGTAACCGTCAAAACAAAAAAATATGAAGAATATGATGCGACAGAATGGGTATTATGGTTTGAAAATACAGGAGATAAAAATACTGAAATCATTTCTGATATTTGTGACTGCGATACCGTTTTCCCGTTTGAAATTGACAAATCAAAAAGAAAATCTTGGGGCTATATTCCCGATAAAAATGATTTGTGCGTTATTTCAATGAACGGAATGGTGGAATCGGACAGATACTGGGAAAATGCCGCCGAATGCCGCTCGGAATTTGCATTTAATTATGATTATCTTTGCAAAATGCCGGACGGAACAAAGTCATTTGCTAACCGCGGAGGCCGCTCAAGCGACAAATATATGCCGTTTTTTGATGTTACAGCAAATGATGCGGGGTACATAATCGCAATCGGCTGGACTGGCGATTGGAAAGCGGAATTTTCAGAGCGAGAGGACGGCGTTTCGGTAAAAACAGGGCTTAAAGAAACGAATTTCTACTTAAAGCCGAATGAAAAAATCCGCACATCATCGGTTCTTGTGATGAAATATACGGATAAAGAGGATAAGTACAACAAATTCCGCGGATTGATAAGAGAATATTATTCCCATATAAGCTGCAGCTCAGCAAAAAAAGAAGGACTTATGGCTTTTGAGTTTTTCGGAAGTACGACAAGCGATGTGATGAAAGAGCGTATCAAGGAGCTTTCTAATCACGGGATTGAATTTGAAGAAATATGGATTGATGCAGGCTGGTACGGAAAGTGCCAGACAAACTCAACAACCGATTGGGACGAATGTGTCGGCGAATGGGAGATAAATGAAGAAACGCATCCAAAGCGTTTTCACGATGTAGTTAAAGAGGCAAAAAAGGCAAACGCAAGGCTTATGCT
>JAIKVQ010000124.1 GCA_024685565.1 Bacillota bacterium | reverse complement strand
ATTAGAATTCCAAGCCGCCCTCTCTTGCACCGTCTGCAAGAGCAGCAACTCTACCGTGATAAATATATCCGCCTCTGTCGAATACTACGGCTTTAATGCCCTTTTCCAAAGCCTTTTTAGCTACGAGATTTCCGACAGCCTTTGCGCCGTCGATATTTCCGCCGTAGCCCTCAAAGTCTTTATCAAGGCTTGAAGCACTAACTAAGGTGATACCTTTTGTGTCATCAATTATTTGCGCATAAATATGATTTAAGCTTCTGTAAACGCTCAAGCGAGGTCTCTCCGCTGTGCCGGAGATGTTCTTTCTGACTCTCTGATGGCGTTTTATTCTTGCAATATTACTGCTTTTTTTCTTTATCATTTAAGAACACTCCTTTCTATTACTTCTTCTTAGCTCCCGCTTTTCCTTCTTTGCGTATGATAACCTCATCAATATACTTGATACCTTTGCCCTTATAAGGTTCAGGCTGTCTGTACTCTCTGATTTTTGCAGCAGTTGCACCGACATTTTCTTTATTTGCGCCCTTTACTAAAATCTTATTCGGTGCGGGAACCTCTATTGTAATTCCCTCCATTGCCACATATTCAACGGGATGTGAATATCCCAGGCTCAGCACCAATGTTTTACCCTGCATCTGCGCACGGTAACCTACACCGTTAATTTCAAGCTCTTTTGTAAAGCCCTGTGTTGTGCCGATAACCATATTGTTGATAAGCGTTCTTGTAAGACCGTGAAGTGCTTTATGCATCTTGTCTTCTGACGGACGCTTAACAATGATTTCACCCGCTTCTTGTTCGATAATCATATCGGGATGAAGCTTTCTTGACAGAGTTCCGTTTGGACCCTTAACTGTCACTTCATTACCCTCGCCTATTGTAACAGTAACACCGGCTGGTACTGTAATAGGCATATTACCTATTCTTGACATAGTCCTTTTCCTCCTTAAAAAATTTCATAATCTGTGCTTTCAGGAAATAACACAAATCGTTTTTTACCATACAAACGCCAAAACTTCGCCGCCGATATGCGCTTCGCGAGCCTTTTTGTCTGTCATAATACCCTTTGAAGTTGAGATGATTGCAATTCCTAAGCCCTTTAATACTCTTGGAAGCTCATCTGCCGGAGCATACATACGAAGTCCCGGCTTTGATACTCTCTGGATACCGCTTATTACCTTTTCTTTTCCGGCATATTTCAGGGTTATTCTTATTACACCCTGCTTTCCGTCTTCAATGATTTGGTAGCCTTTAATATAGCCCTCATCATTCAAAATTTCAGCAATAGCCTTCTTCATATTTGATGCAGGAATATCAACCGTTTCGTGTTTTGCCGTGTTTGCGTTTCTGATACGGGTTAACATATCTGCGATTGGATCAGTTATTTGCATTACATTTACCTCCTTCCGAAATATATCGGGAATCGATTGTTTTAAATCAAATGCGGTTTTATCCGCACTTTTTTACCAGCTAGCCTTTCTGACTCCCGGAATTTGACCTTTATACGCCAATTCTCTGAAGCATATACGGCAAATACCGAACTTTCTTAAATATGCGTGCGGTCTGCCGCAGATTTTACATCTTGAGTAGGCTTGAGTAGAATGTTTAGGCGTTCTTTGTTGCTTAACAACCATAGATCTTTTTGCCATAATTCTTTTTCCTCCTTAATTAACTGCGGTAAAACGGTGCGCCCATAAGGCTTAAAAGCTCACGAGCCTCTTCATCCGTTTTGGCAGTTGTTACAACAATAATATCCATACCTCTGATTTTGTCAATCTTATCGTAATCGATTTCAGGGAAAATCAATTGTTCCTTAACGCCCAAGGAGTAATTTCCTCTTCCGTCAAAGGAATTGGGGTTAATTCCCTTAAAATCACGCACGCGAGGCAATGCTACTGAAAATAATCTGTCTATAAATTCGTACATTTTCTCGGCTCTTAGAGTTACCTTACAGCCGATGTTCATACCTTCTCTTAACTTGAAGTTAGCAACCGACTTTTTAGCCTTTGTTACAACAGCTTTCTGACCTGTAATAAGTGCCAAATCGTTCATTGCAGCTTCTATAACCTTCGGATTTTCCTTAGCGTCGGACATACCGATATTTATTACGATTTTCTCAAGCTTCGGGATTTGCATCGGACTTTTATAGCCGAACTTCTCCATTAAAGCGGGAGCAATCTCGTTTTTATATTTTTCTTGCATTCTCGACATTGTATGTTCTGCCTCCTTCCGTATCAGTCATTAAATGTCTCTTGACATTTTTTACAATATCTTACTTTGGAGCCGTCCTCTAAAATCTTTACGCCTGTTCTTGCAGCCTTGCCGCACTTTGAACAAACTCTCAAAACATTTGATGCATCAATTGCAGCAGACTTTTTAATAATTCCGCTTTCCTGTCCCTGTGCTCTTGCTTTTTGATGCTTTTTAACGACTGCAACGCCCTCAACTACGACCTTTCCCGTCTTTGGGAATGCTGTGATGACCTTGCCTTCCTTTCCCTTATCCTTGCCGGAGATAACTTTTACGGTATCACCGCGTTTTACGTGCATTTTATTCATCGTATTTACCTCCTTACAGAACTTCAGGTGCCAGTGACAAAATTTTCATATAGTCCTTATCACGGAGCTCTCTTGCAACAGGCCCGAAAATACGGGTTCCTCTCGGATTTTTATCGTCCTTTACGATTACTGCTGCATTTTCATCAAATCTGATATATGAACCGTCACTGCGTCTTGTTTCTTTAACCGTTCTTACTACAACAGCCTTGACTACCTCACCTTTT
>JAIKVQ010000049.1 GCA_024685565.1 Bacillota bacterium | reverse complement strand
CGTAAAGAACAGATTTGGCTCAACAAATGAAATAGGCGTTTTTGAAATGGCAAACGAAGGTCTTTTAGAGGTTGAAAATCCCTCCGCATTTCTTCTGGAGGGGCGTGATATTGAAAATTCAGGCTCTTCCGTCATATGCACTATGGAGGGAAGCCGCGGTGTACTCGCTGAAATTCAGGCACTTGTTGCGCCTTGTGGATTCGGAAACCCGCGCCGTATGTCGGCAGGAATTGATTTAAACCGTGTAATCCTGATGATTGCCGTTTTAGAAAAACGAGCAAAAGTGTCCCTTTCAAATACCGACGTTTATATAAATGTTGCGGGCGGACTCAGAATTTATGAAACCGCAAGCGACTTAGGACTTTGCGCGGCAATCTGGGCAGCAAAATATGATATAAAAATCCCCGAAAATATGATTTTTATCGGAGAAGTGGGACTCGGCGGAGAACTAAGAAATGTTTCGCGCCTTGAAAAACGTATATTTGAAGCGTCAAAACTCGGTTTTAACACCGCAATTATACCAAGACAATCACAAAAAGGGCTTAAAATCCCTGAAAACTTTAATGTTTTAGGTGCAAAAAACATTTCCGAAGCACTTCATTACCTTAAGTAAAACAAGTACATTTTTTATGTAAACTGCATATTATATTCCGAAAGGAGTATTTATATGGCTTTGTTTGCGGTAAAAAATGACAGTTCCATACCCTGCATTTCCGTCTTTTTAGACGGAAAACGCATATTTGCAGACATTATAAAAGGTGAAATGTCAAAATATGCGTTTTTGCCTTGCGGAAGTGCAGCACTTACCGTTTACAACAATTTTGAAAAACCCGTTTTTGATAAATGGATTTCAATTCCGCCTCATAAAAGGCTTGTCCTTTCTGTAAACGACAGCTTTTTAAAGTTTATTTGAACTCATTTTTCTGATTTTTTCGAGTACCTTTTTTTCCGTCCTTGAAATCTGTACCTGCGATACGCCGAGCATATCTGCAATTTCCTGCTGGCTTTTTCCTTTAAAATATCTCAAAACTATTATCTGCCGCTCCCTTGCAGTTATTTTTTCAAGCATCTGCTCAATAAGTATTTTATCGGTTATTTTCTCCTCTTCATCGCATACCGAAAGCCTGTCCGAAAAGGTCTCCTGCGAATCATCATAAAGTGTGCGGTCTATTGATTCAGGTTCTCTTGCCGAATCAAAGGCACATACTAAATCTTCCGTACTTATACCGCATTTTTCCGATATTTCCTTTATTGTCGGCTCTCTCCCCAATATTTTTTTCAGTTCTTCCCTTGCTTTTATGCCCTTACTTGAAGCCTGTTTCAAACTTCTGCTGACCTTTATAAGACCGTCATCGCGCAGAAAGCGTTTTATTTCGCCAAGTATCATAGGCACTGCATATGTGGAAAATTTTACGCCTACCGAGGTATCAAAATTATCTATTGCCTTTATCAGTCCTATTGCTCCCGTCTGAATTAAATCCTCGTTTGATATACCGCTATTTGAAAATCCTGAAACAATTTTTTTGACAAGTCCCATATTTTCACTGCACAGTAAATCCCTTGCAGTTCTATCGCCGTTTTTATACCTCGACAGCAGTTCTGCATTTCTGCTTGCATAAACTTCCATAGTTTTCCTACTCTTCTATTGTTTTTGTCATCTTTACAGTTGTACCCTCGCCTAAACTGCTTATAATCTCTACGCTGTCCATAAAACTCTCCATTATGGAAAATCCCATACCCGAGCGCTCAAGCTCAGGCTTTCCTGTAAAGAGCGGTTTTCTCGCTTCCTCTATATCCGATATACCCCAGCCATAATCAATAACCGAAATTTCCAGTTCATTTTTATGTATTTTACCCTCAATACGCACGATCCCCGTACTGTTTTCATATCCGTGAATTATAGCATTTGTAACCGCCTCGGAAACCGCCGTCTTAATCTCGGCAATCTCTGCCGCTGTAGGATTAAGCTGTGCAGCAAAGGCAGACGCCACAACCCTTGCAAAGCTCTCATTTTCCGATATACTTAAAAATTCTGTATTCATAGTGTTATCCATTGTATATTTCCCCCTTGTCTATGTATCGTATAGCCTTTTCAAATCCGGGCACTATTTTTATAATCTTATCCATACCAGACATTTTTATTATACGTAAGGTCTGTGCGTTTGTTCCGAAAACTGCAGTCTTACCGCCAAGGGTACGCGCTTTTTTGTATCTTCCCATCATAACTCCGATACCTGCAGAATCCATAAATGTCATATCCGAAAGATCAAAAATTACATTTACCGCATTTGTTGAACGCATTTTCCTGTCCGCCGCGTCCTTTATCTTCCCTGCCATATGATGGTCGAGTTCTCCGTCTACCTTTATCAGTATTGCCCTCTTTTCTCCTATAAGCTTTATCTCCACATTTTATTCCTCCTTTGCTTTTTTGTGCCGTCAAACCATTTCCATTCGGCTTACCGACACTTCATATGCTGTTTTTTCAATAACTTCTTCCTCAGAAATATGCTTTTGATAAATCCTTGACTGAATACGTCCCCAAACCTTTATATTGTCACCGATATTGATATTTTTGCAGTACCGCGCGTTTCTGCCCCACGCAATAACAGGGATATAATCCGATTTGTTATAGCTTCTGTTAACGGCAAGCAAAAGGTCGGTTATTTCCCGGCCAAAGGGCGTAGTTCTGTAAACAGGCTCTTTGCAGATAAACCCGTTTAAATAGAGCGAATTCGGATTTTTTTCCTTGCCCTCACCGCTCTTTCTTATATCCTTTGCAAATACTGTGAGCACAAGACGGTTATCCCCGTTTTCATAATCGTTATATGAGCGGAACTGCCCATCTACCTCAATAACATCTCCCGTCAAAACCTCCGTATCCGCCAAAAGTCTGTCTGAAACCATAATTTTCACTTTGTCGCTCGTCCCAGAAAGCCTCGGAATATTTAAGGTAAAAATATAAAATTTCTCCCCGTATATTTCG
>JAIKVQ010000043.1 GCA_024685565.1 Bacillota bacterium | reverse complement strand
ATACCATGCCTCTTTATCTACATCGGTAAAAGCAACTGCATCGCCGTCCATAGGCTTATTTGCCGCAATCAAAATCATTTTTAAGAATTCTTCACGCTTAACATTAGCGCCCGGATCAAAGACCTTTTCCCCCCGTCCGCTGATAACACCGAGCTTATATAACGCCTCAATGGCGTCCTTAGCCCATAAAACGCTTTCTAAGTCATCAAAAATCTCAGATAGTATAGGAGTTGGCAAATTGCGATTATCAATAGCCGGCAAAAATCCTCCGTTGAAGCTTGAACCGCCGCTTGAACCGCCGCTTGCTCCTCCCCCAGTATTGGAAGTTGCTCCTGCTACAGCAGCTGCAATAGCATCAGAAAGCTCTTGTGCTGTCTTAAAATACTTGCTGTAAATGGCATTATTTACTGCCTCTGTATTAGCGCTGTATCCGTTAAGATTGATATTATAATTTGACGCATTATCATTAAGCAATGCAGTAAGATTATTTTTAAATACTTCATTCTCAAGTCTTTGAAGAAATATTGCCGTGTCAAAGCTAACCAAAAATTCTTCCACATCGGAATGATTTACGCCTAACAAGCGTTTGAAAACATTTTGTTTCTGACTGTTTGCCATATCATTATAAAAATTATATAGCGGAGCTGTTTCCAAATCCATATTCTGTTCAGCTATAAGGCGAGCTTCCTCTGTCTGCTGTCCTGACATTTCATTTATGTTCATAACAACAGATATGGGTACCATTATGTCAATATAGCTTTTTTCCAGATTTGTAATGGGTTCCTGCTGCTTTGACTGATACAACGCCCTGTAAAACAGGTTTAAGTTTTCTTCCTTTGTTATATTTTTAAGAAATGAGTAATTGTATGTCAACGCATTATGATAATTTGAATTATCATAAATTGCCTTTATATCTTCTGCCGATTGAGCATCATTTATAAGAGCAAGAACTTCCGTTTCCAAGTCATCAGGAACATTCAAAACCGTACTACTCCACGGCTTTTCAAACCCTTGGCAAAAAGCCGCAACCGCATAAAAGCAATTACCTGCCCCGGGATAAAAACTATGTCTGAATTTCCCGTTTTCATCAAGATACAATGTAACAAATTCTGTATGCTCAAGCTTTTTAAACTCGCTGTCTGTATTTTCTACAGCGTCCGGAAATTTAGTTTCTGACAAAAAGGGACCGTTAAGCTGCAACGCTATCATACGATATGCGTACTCATCCCCCAAATCTCCGCTTACAAGCAAATGATTATTTTCAACATAACAAGTAATTCCAGCAGCAACAGTATTACTGCAGTACATTGCAAGAACAAAGCAACACAAAATCAGTTTTCTAAATATCTTCATTATATTAATTAACTCCCTTTACAATAATCCTATATCATGTTTATATACTGCAAAACATAAGATACATATATTAATTTGACGCTAAATCAACAATCTCTTTACCGTCAATACTCTCAACATCCTCATACATATTTCTTATATATGTAAGCGTCTTTTTAGGTGCTTTCAGCTCCAATTCCTTGCCTCCCGCATTCCAATGTATATCCATAAACTCCTCAGTTTCATGATATGTAGGTTCCACATAACCCTCGGACGGCATGAATTCTGCGGTAAACGCCGTAATGGCTTTTTCAGGTGCAGCTAAATCTATATTCTTCCTTTCACCTGAGTACAAAACAAGGCTGAATTGTATTTTATCCTCTGAAATATTTAGTTCTTTTTTGATCTGCGCATCTCCAAATTCGCATATAAACGGCATTATTCTCAATTCGGTATTATTTATATTGAAGCAAATGCCGTTATCTTTATAATAATAGTTAATACCCTTGGTATTACCTTCTATTTCAAATACGATTCTTAAATCTTCTGCCGATAATATCGTATCCTTTAATATGTCAAGATTAATATGCGTGTCACCTCTGTTTTTTGAGAAGTTGATGCTTGCAAGAATATTTCCCTCATATTGCACACAGTGGAATGCCCCGCTCGAAAAATCATACCCGTCATGCAGGCACCTTACTCTTACGCATAAATCTCTTTCTTCCGTATAAATATATCCGAGAAACGGACGATGCTGATTCCAAAATTCGCTTCTGTTCACCGTTCCCACCGCATATCTGTCGCATTTGTATGTTGTTGCGGCTTTCGCATATCCAAAATACGGATAGTTGCATCCGTCCGTCACACGCCTCAAAACCGAATTAAAGTATTTTTCACCGTTAAAATACGGTATATATTCTTTTGGGCATATCGGCTTTACGCGTGTATCCTTAAAATAAATATCTTCTTCATCCTTAAAATAAACCGAAAACTTTGGGTGCTTTGTAAAATCAATACCTGTACCCATTCCGATAACTTTCAAAAAATTTATATCAACATAATCGCTGTAGGCTCTCTCCTGCGGTCCGTTAAGCTGTAGGGTATTATAATCAAAATGCTCCGCTATCATTTTCCAAAACAGACAGTTCGACTTTTCAGCGTATTCAAGGATTTCTTTATCTTTAATATATATAAAGAAATCGCCCAAATCGTTTATCGCCATAGGTGAGTAGCACGGAGAGTTATACTCCAAAACATCTCCGTGAGCTTTGGTGTAGAAATAAAAACCTTTCAGTTTTTTCCTTCCATATTCCACAAACTCATCGCAGCCGAGCATTTCGCCGGCAGCGACCGTTATAAAGCTGTCTGCTATACAAACATTGGTATAGCCCACGCCTACATTTCTTTTTATTATACACCTGCATGCGCTTTCAATACTTTTGCGCATTATCTCTTTTGTTTCTTCATCAAAAAATTCACCGGCCTTGTAAATGGTTACTATCATTTCCTTTGCATTAAAGCTCGCCATATTATAGTCAGGTGCATCCATTTTGCTGATCGGCTCTTCCATATAGTATGGCCAGCAACCGTAAGTACGGCTGCTGACATCTGTGTCCTGAAGCGACGCAATTTTTCTAAATATCTTTTGTCCCAATTCATAGTTTTTATCAACCAGAATGAGATTACTTGCGTATGCCGAAGATGCCTTAATCTCGTGAACATCAGTATCCGCAAGCTTTGTATGGTATATAGACTTTGCCGCTCCTGTATGCATCTTCATCAAACATACTTTTTCGTCAAAAATATATTTACTCATATGAACAAATCCTCGATAAATCGCGCTTTAGCGACGCAAGCTTAAAGCTTGCGCCGCATAAAGCAATAAGCTACAGGTAATCTTTATAAATCAAACGCGCAAACCTCATCAGAAACAAGGCTTTTTGATAATTTTTTATCTTAGAAATTTTCCTTATTAGCTTTATACCAATCATTTACAAGGCGATTTACTTCTTCTCCACCCAAACGATTCCACTCGCTACGCAACTGTTCAATTCCCCATTCGGGTGTTGCGTCATTGCCGCCTGTAATAACTCTTATTCTCAACTCATCGCGTTTTTTCGACCAATTTCCAAACAGTTCAGCATATTCGGAAACCTCAGGCGATCTCGGAATATCACGCTCAAAGTTGTTATTATTTAAATACTGCTCGAAAGCATCCTTTTTCATAGCTGCAAGCCTTTGCGAAATTTCGTCGTCAGCCGCACTTAATATAAAAGCTTCCGGATTAGTCTTTTCATCTGTTATCAAAGCATACGAACCTGCATAACCAACCTCGGTATTTCTTTTTTCAGCATCAATAACCTTTGGAACACCATCTACCATAGTATAGTGAACATTCTCTTCACCGTTCAGCAATGTAAACCAATTGCCATCTATGAGCCAATCCATGAACTTTACAATTGCCTCATCGGCATCGGAATTTGCGTTAACCATACAGAAGAGATTTGCATCAGCTTCCTCATAGTATCCGGCTTTACCAAATTTTGTTGAAACCATAGGCAGCGGTACAGGATTTGCTGAAGGGTCATTCGTTATCAACTCCCTGCACATATCCGGATTCCATTGACGCATATATACTCCTGTTTTACCGTTAGCCCACTGCTGGTCCTGTAATGTATATTGAGTATCTGTTGCAAATTCCTTGTTGATAAGTCCTTCATCATAGCAGGTTTTCATAAAACGAAGCGCTTCCATGTTTCTGTCGGTCAGCTGTGCAAATTCAAGCTCTCCTTTTTCATTTAAATACCACTGGTCCATAGACTTATACATTGCTTCAATCAGCTGTGTCCAGATAAGCGACATCGGTATCTCGTCCTTTTCACCGTTTCCGTTAGGATCCCTGTCGCGGAATGCACGCAAAACATCAAGAAGCTCCTCATCTGTCTGAGGCATTGATAATCCCAACTTGTCAAGCCAATCCTGACGGATCCACGCGCCATGATTCAAAATGCTTGTTTCCGGTCTCTGACTTGTAAAGGCATAGCTTTTTCCGCCAAAGGTTATGTATTTGTTAAGCTGCGGATTTTGCTCAAGATAATCCTTGTAATTTTTACTGTATTTTTCTATCATCTCATCTACCGGCTTTATAACTCCCTGTTCAACAAGCTGTGCCATCCATGCGCTGTCATATTCAATAAATACATCCGGTGCGCTTCCCGATGAAAGCATAGCATTTAGCTTTTCCTTGTACTGGTTGCGGTTGAACGCCACAAATTCCACATCAACACCACTGTTTTCCTTGATCCACTTTGTCCATCTGTTGTTTTCCATCGAGCCTTCGCTTGCCACTATTGCTCCCCTGTCATAAACTGCAATCTTTACCTTAAGACCGCTTTTCTCTTTTTTTCCGCACGCACTCAGCGTCGTTACCCCCATAACGGCAACTAAAAGCATACTGATTATTTTTTTCATTTTGATTTCCTCCTCTGATTTATTTATTTTTAACCGATTCAAACTCGAAAAATCAAGTTCTTCGGTTATTTACTGTTTTTTTAACCCGAATTTTCCATTGTCAGCCCTTAACCGAGCCTATCATAACTCCCTTAACAAAATATTTCTGCAAAAACGGATATACGCAAAGTATCGGTACCATCGTTACAACAATAGTTGATGCTTTAATCGCCTCGGGTGTTATATATTCATCAACACCCTCACCATTCATAGAAAATGTTCTGTTAGCGTTTGATATCATCTGCATTAGTCGTACTGTCATGGGCAATTTTGTAGTAGTATCGAGATATATCATAGAATTATAATAGTCGTTCCACCAGCCGACTGCCGAGAAAAGAGATAATGTCGCCAGAACAGACCCCGAAAGCGGCAGCATGATTCTTACCAAAATATAAATATCATTTGCGCCGTCGATCATTGCCGCTTCCTCCAAGCTATCAGGAATACCCTGAAAAAATGTCTTCAGAATAATCATATTGTAAACGCTGATAAGTCCCGGAAGCCAAAGCGCCCAATATGTATTTATAAGTTTCAGACTTTTTACAAGTAGAAAGCTTGGAATAAGGCCTCCGCCAAAAATCATAGTAAAAACAATAATGCCCGAAAAGAAGCCTCTTCCCTGCAACCGTTTCCTTGATAAAGGATACGCGCACATTATCGTAAAAAGCATATTAAATGCTGTTCCGAACAATGTTATCACTACTGTGTTTTTAAGTGACAGCAAAACATTGCCGTCTTTAAATATACTATTATACGCCTCCAACGAA
>JAIKVQ010000021.1 GCA_024685565.1 Bacillota bacterium | reverse complement strand
GATGGGGCTGGATACAGTATAATGAGGGCGTAGGAACGAAGAAGGATGTTACTATGTTCGGAAAATTGAAGCTTAATAAATGATGACTTTTTATAATAAAAAAGGAGGCATGAACAATGAGAGTATTTGTGAAAAAATCAGTAGGTTTTGCGGTGCTATTGGGCATAATTTTGAATTTGTTTACTGCATTAAATGTATATGCGGCACCAGATTTTATGTTTTGTGATGATCTGAGTTCGTATTCGGGCTGGTACAAAAATCCTGTATTAGTAGAGGGTGCAGATAAGTTCGGAGGAAATGTTCTTTCAGTGAAAAGCGGAACGAGTTTACAGGCACAAAAGAATCTTACTGCTGCCGTAACCGAGGGAAGAGTAAAAGTTACATTTGATTTTAAGCCTGCGGCAGGAATTATATCCTATGTGTCGCTACTTAAAGGCGATGGCTCAAATAACGGAAATTTACCTATAATTTGTGCGGTCAACGATGGTGCCGATACAGTAACACTTCAGACGGGAAGAATATACAATGCATCAAATGCTAATGCGATATTTGCAACAGGCAAGCCTGCAAATGTATGGTACACCGTTACCGCTGTTTTGAATCTTACAAATCAAAAGACGGAATCTATTGAAGTAAGAGGAAACGGAGAAAAGTTCACGAAATCAAACTGCCTTTGGACAGGTAACACAAGATATTCGGATCTTGCACAGAATTTTACAACAATCAACAGAGTATGCTTGGGTGCTGTAGGAGCTACGACCGATTCTGTCAGACCGTATTTGGATAATATAGAAATATTCCCTGCAAGTGTGATCTTCTATGATGACTTTAATAACAATTATAATGAAGGTGAATCTTATAATAACGCACGCGGTTGGTATAAATCACCTTATTGGGCATCAGATGTATCGGGACATTCAAGCGCACTTACTATGAGTTCAAGAGATAAAATTGCACAGATTGGCATCGGTTCTAACTTAAGTCAAGGCGTATACCGGTTCAATTTTGATTTTAAACCGACAAAGTCTATATCAGGAGAAACAAGGACATCTGCTTTACGCTTGATGGGAGAAAATTCATCAGGTACGGATGGCACATTTGATTTACTCTATACAAAAGGATATAAAAGCAGCGGTACAGTGACGTTTATAACGGGTGCAATTAATGATAGCGGAGCGCAAGTTATTCAGAGCGGACTTGATCCGGATCAATGGTTTAATGTTGATGCGTTGGTGGATATAAAAAATAAAAAGGTATTATACATTACCGTAACCGACAGCTCGGGCGCACAATATACGCACGGCGAATACTCATTTAATGATTATGGTGAAACATTTAATGATATAAGCTATATTGACAGAATAAGGTTTGTAGGATACACAAACGATAACGAAAGACCGTATCTTGATAATTTAATAATAGAGGGTACTACCTATACGAAGAACTCTGCCACATTTGCTTCAAGCGGTGCTGTTCATGTAGATGTGGAGTATCAGAATGTTACTGGTGATGCAAAAGATCTTTGGATAATGGCAGGATACTATAATGAGGATGAAGATGAACTTATGTATTTTAAAGTTCTGAAAAATGAAACAGTTCCAGCAAATACTACTGATACTACATTTTCATATGACGAAGATGTAAGTGAAATTGTATCAGGACTATATAAACTCAAGGTGTTCACATGGGATAATCCCGAACACATTTTCCCGTACGGTAAAGAGGCAGAAGACATAAAATAATAGTAATTTCATTAGATTTATATTAGGAGGATGCATATGAAATCAATTAAAACAAAATTTATAAGTACGATTATTTCAGTAGGAATGATACTGAATTTGGCATCGGCGTTAACGGTGCATGCTGCAGATCTTATCGTTTACGGATTTGGTACCAACTACTTAAGCGGTGAGGCGACGGCGTTAAACTGGTATAAACAGTCTGTTCAGGTAAACGGCGGAGGCCGTGAAAATGTACTTTCATTAGCATCAAATGCCACCGCAGAAACTAATATCGGAAATATTACAGAGGGCGCATTTGAGTTGTCTTTTGATTATAAACCGGCATCTTCCGTAAGGTCGTATTTATACTTGGCAGGCAGTAGTGATGGTAGTACTGATAAGAATGATAAATATCTGCCGCTCTTTTATTCGGCAGTAGACAGCAATCCTGTTTCATTGTATTCAGGTAAAGCAGCCAGCAATACTCCGCAGGCTAAAATAACGGGTGCAGAAAACTTAGATTCAAGTCATTGGTACAATGTTGATGCAGTAATTGATATGACCAGCAAAAAGGTCAAATCTGTAACAGTTACTGATTTAACAACAAATGCTAAATATTCTAAAGGTGAATACAGCTTTACTGCTTATGCGTCTGTAGCAGATGGTATGGTAGCAATAAGAAGGTTGCGCTTTGGCGGTTATGCCGATAATACCGATAGGGTTTATATTGATAATGTAGAAATACGCCCTTATGTAACGGCAATGACAGTAACAAATAATAGCTTCACATTCAAGGATAGCAGTTATATTATTCAGTCCGACTTAACATCTGTATCTAAAAACACCAAAACAATAGAAATAGACTTCGGCAAAGCAATAGATGAAGCAACTCTTTCGGGAAAAGTAACGGTAAAAAATACGGTTAATAATACAGATGTTGCATTTACGGGTTCTTATTCCAATAATGTATATACTGTAACATTAACAGACAGTCTGATTAACTCTACAGGATACAGTATTACACTAAATTCAGGCATAACCGCAACTGACGGCTCTGCTTTGAAAGATAATTTCAGCGTACCTTTTGTTGTTGAGGCTATGGAAGAAAATGCAAACAGCTTGTTTTACGATGACTTTAACGGGGTAACAACAGAAACAACGCATTGGTATAAGGATAAAGCAATCGTTGCAAGCGATAAGGACGCAGGAAATGTGCTTTCCGTATCCGGTACAGCTGAAGGCGGATTTGCAATGGTAGGAGTTTCGCCTGCAATAACATCGGGAAAGGTAGAGGCTACATTTGAATTTAAGCCTGCTGCATCTGTTGAGTCATTTGTATCCGTATGTGAAGGTTCAAGCAAATATTTGCCGATAATATGTGCAATTCCTGACGGAGAGGGTACATTGACGCTTCAAACAGGAAAGAGATTCAATACTAATAATCCTCCTGCAAAGATTTCAACAGGAAGAACGGCGAATATATGGTA
>JAIKVQ010000218.1 GCA_024685565.1 Bacillota bacterium | reverse complement strand
GACGACGATTTTGAAAAGCTTGCAGCTCTTACAAGTGAGTACAGGAAAATCAGGAAATATTTTTCAAAGGATTTTTACAGTTATGGCGCAGATGCTTACGATACGACATCGTGGACAATTTGGCAGTATCACGATAAGAGTGATGACAGCGGTATTTTGATGGCCTTTAGAAGAAGCGAGTCTCCGTTTGACAGCGCGACGCTAAAGCTTAAGGGCTTAAATGAAAATAAAAATTACAGCTATTACAATTTTGACACAAAAGAAGAAAAAGTGGGAAATAACAGCTTAACGGTAAACTTATCTGAAAAGAGAACAAGTGTTGTTATTGAATATAGAGGAAAATAAAAGCTATTATGGCGGTGTTTATTGCTATTATGGAGGAAAACGATGGATAAATATTTAAGATTAGCTAAAAAGCTGAAAAACAGGGAAAAGGTTATCGGTACAACAATGATAATATTCAAAAGTCCGATAATTTTAGAGGCTATGAACAGCGATGATTTGGATTTTGTGCTGTTTGATGCCGAACATGGAGTATTTGACACGCAAAACACGGTAGAGCTTTTGCAGGTGTGCCGTCTTATGGGACTTCCTGCATTTATAAGAGCGCAGGATACTATGTATCACCTTATTGCAAAGGCAATAGATATGGGTGCGGACGGTGTGATGATACCCCGTACCGAGAGTTTGGAACAGCTTAAAACTGCGGTAGACGCACTTTTATTCTATCCCGAGGGAAGAAAAGGCAGCGGCGGTCACGCACAATTCAGAAAAGGCGAGGCATATGCTGATTTTAAGAAAACAAGATTTTTAATGCCGCAGATTGAATCGCCCAAAGGAATAGAAATGCTTCCCAAAATGCTTGAGGAATACGGCGAGTACATAAGTGCGGTTATGATAGGCCCTTACGATTTGTCAATTATGGTGGGAACACCCAAAGACATAAAAAGCCCAGAAATGATTTCGGCAATACAGGAAATATTTGATATCAGCAATAAATACGGCAAATCCTGCGGAATTTATTGCGATGACGAGGTTTTGGCACAAAAATACCGCGATATGGGTTGTAATGTTCTTTGGACGGGCAGCGACAAGGACTTTTTTATGCGTGGCTATAACGAGGAAATGGAAGTTTTAAAAAATATAAAATAGGAGAAGAAAAATGAAAATAGTTATACTTGACCACCCGAGAGAAAATCCGGGCGAGATTGATTGGAGCGATTATAATAATTACGGCGAGGTTATAAAGTACGAGCATACACTGCCGGAGGAGGCGCTCGAAAGAATAGGAGATGCCGAGGTTGTATTCCTGAATAAGACCGTTTTGACAGGTGAAGTTATCAGAAAGTGTAAAAATCTTAAATACATATCGGTAATAGCAACAGGCTATAACACAGTTGATGTGGAAACTGCAAAAGAGTGCGGCATTAAAGTGTCCAATGTCCCGTCCTATGGTACAGAGGGGATAGGTCAGCACGCAATAGCACTTTTGCTTGAAATAACAAATCACGTTGCACATCACGACCTTGAAGTCAGAAAAGGCAGAAAAAATGACGATAAGGACTGGTGCTTCTGGGATTACCCGATGGTAGAGCTTGAAAACAAGACTATGGGCATCATCGGTCTCGGCAGAATCGGTCAGATTACAAGCCGTGTCGCACAGGCATTCGGTATGAAGGTTTTGGCATATGATTCATACCAAAATAAGGCTTTGGAAAATGAAAACTGCCGTTATACCGACCTTGATACCCTGCTTTCAAATTCTGATGTAATATCGCTGCATTGTCCTCTGTTTCCCGAAACGGAAAATATTATAAACAAGAACACAATAGCAAAAATGAAGGACGGCGTTATTATTATAAATAACAGTCGAGGTGCACTGATTGTCGAGGAGGATTTAGCGGAAGCCTTGAATTCGGGAAAGGTGTATGCGGCAGGACTTGATACTGTAAGAAATGAGCCTATCGCGCCTAATAATCCTTTGCTTTCCGCCAAAAACTGCTTTATCACCCCGCATATCAGCTGGACTGCGATAGAGGGCAGGCAGCGGCTTGTCGATTATTCGCTTGATAATCTTAAAAATTACTTAAACGGAACTCCGACAAATATAGTAAACGGCTGAGGTGGCAAGATTGATTTGGTATGTTTTAATTTTTATGGCGGCAATAGGCTGCGCCGCAAATTTTGCATTGACAAAGGTCTATCAGTTAAATCAGGGTAACTCTCAGGAAACAGGAATAGTATTTAATTTTCTTGTAGGAATTGTAGGATTTTTAATATATTTTGGAATTTGCGGATTTAAGATAAGTATAACACCGTTTTCGCTTATTTTGGCAATTTTGCTCGCCGTATTTATTGGACTTTACACAATAATAGGTTTTAAGATAATGTCTATAGGCAGTATAGCTGTTTATACGGTATTTCTTATGCTTGGAGGAATGATACTGCCCTATTTTTACGGTGTGATTTTCTTGGGAGAAGGTGTTACATTAACAAAAATTATCGCACTTTTACTGATGACGGCAGCAATTATATTGCAAAGAGATGTAAGTAATAACAAAGGAAAAGCAGTTTTCTATTTACTCTGCGTATTGGTGTTTATTATAAACGGAGCTGTGAGCATTGTGTCTAAAATGCATCAGATTGATTTGGGATATAAAACGGTTTCAGAAAATGAATTTGTAGCACTGAAAAATGCTGCAAGAGCAGTGATGTTCGGCGGAATGTTACCGTTCATAAAAAAGGGTAAATGGACAATGCTATCCATAAAGCCGAAAATGTATATTGTTATTGCGCTAACAGGGCTATTCAGCAACACGGCATATTTACTTCAGCTAATATGTGCCGCGCATCTTCCCGCAACGGTGCAGTTTCCGATTACGACGGGCGGTACTATTATTTTCACCGCTTTGGCAGGTGTTGCTTGCTTTGGCGAAAAATTAGAGAAAAGACAGGTTGCAGGACTTATAATCTGTCTTGGAGCGACAATACTTTTTGTAATATAAATGTTGGAGGTATAGTATGAAAGAACCGTGGATTGGTTATGTAAAGCCTTTTAAAATATTTGGAAATTTATATTTTGTAGGCACAGAGCCTGCGTCAACACACATTATTGATACAGGCGAAGGGCTTATAATGCTTGATTCGGGGTATCAGCAATCGCTTTACCTTGTAATTCATAATATGCACCTTTTGGGGCTTAATCCTCTCAATTTAAAGTATATAGTTATGACACACGGGCATATCGACCATTTCGGCGCGACAAGGGCACTTGTTGAGCTTACCGGCGCAAAAACCTTTATCGGCAAAAAGGACAGGGACAGCGCAAACGGTACACTTGACCTTTCCTATGAAAAGGAGCTCGGAATGGAATTTACCGAATCCTTTGAGCCGGATAGGTTGCTGAATGACGGAGATAAAATAAAGCTCGGAAATACCGAAATAACAGCTTTGGCAACTCCCGGTCATACGGCAGGTGCTATGTCCTACTTCTTTGATGTAACAGACGGAAAAGAAACCTACAGAGCGGGGCTTCACGGAGGAATGGGCATCAATACGCTGTCAACGGCGTACTTAAAAAGATATAACCTGCCGTTTTCGCTTCGTGACGATCTGGTAAATTCCATGAAGAAGCTGAAAAATGAGAAAGTGGAAATATTCTTGGGTAACCATATGCAGCATAATCACACCGAGGATAAGGCGAAAATGCCGGAACCGGCGACAAATACGCCTTTGTAGATCCTTGTGAATGTGTTTGACTATTCGCAAAAAAACAGAATAATAAAAGGTGGTACATTTTTACCTTGAAAAGCAAAAGAGGTAAAAATGTACCATTTACTGTAATTGTGCAAAATGCTAAAATATTTACATAGAATAGTAGCCGTTTTACGGCAAAATAATTAAAAACGGAGGAAGTTTTATGAAAAAAATGTTATCTGTCCTATTGGCGGCAAGCTTGATTTTTGGCACATTTACAGTAGATATATCTGCTGAAAATACAGACAAAATATTCAGTGCTGCCAACATTTTTGTGAATTCGGCAAATGACGATGTGATTTGTGACGGAGTCACATTCGGGCAAACTGCGGAAGAACCGACATCCAGCAATGGAAAGGTCTATAAAGAGTGCGGAATATTCGGACTTTCCGAAAATGAATACGGGATTGAGATCATTGCAAGGGAGCAAAGAGTCAATAAGCCGTATATGTCCTTTGATTTCGGCGATGTTGACGCAAGCGGGGATTTCTATATCACCCAAAAGGTCTATATAGGACAAAGCCGCGATAATGATCTGATAAGGCTTGGCGCGCCGCTTAAAAAATCTGACGGTACCGAGCTTAAAAACGATCAAAACTTTCAGGGCTATAAGTATTTTCAAGGCAGCGGACAGGTAAAATTCAGAGACGATAAGCTGTCCGATGCTACCAAATATCAGAATGCTTCCTGTGCGACAAATAACTGGGTAAACTATACGGTTGCGGGAATAGGCGGAGAAATTGCCACCTATGTTGACGGCGTTAAATTTGACAGCGGCTGGGTTGACGGCATAAGCGGCGGCAATAAGACCGTCACATATAGCGGAACACTTACCGATGTTCAGACGGCAATAAGATTTCAGACGGCTGATACAGCTGTCGGGCTTCCGTCCTTTGCAGTCCTGAAGGAAGCCAAGCTCATTTACGGTACATACGATCCCGAACAGTCAAAAACTGTAATAACAAGTACCGCATATGCGGTTCCGCAGGCTACCGTACTGCTTGGATCAAGCACCTCAAATCCTGCAAAGGTCGGGACTGT
>JAIKVQ010000217.1 GCA_024685565.1 Bacillota bacterium | reverse complement strand
TCATACCATTAGGAGGTCTTGACGAGATCGGTAAAAATATGACCGTGATCGAGTACGGAAACGAGATGATAATGGTAGATTGCGGAATGTCTTTCCCGGACGACGATATGCCCGGTGTTGATTTGGTAATCAACGACATATCGTATGTTGAAAAAAACAGGGCAAAGCTAAAAGGTATTTTCTTAACTCACGGTCATGAGGACCATATAGGAGGACTTCCGTATTTTTTGAGGCAGATAAATGTTCCTGTGTACGGAACACAGCTTACGATAGGGCTTGTAGAACATAAATTAAAGGAGCATACGCTGCTTACAAAGGTTAAATTAAACAAGGTAAGGCCGGGGGAAGTTGTCAGAATAAATAATGTCTTTGCAGTAGAGTTTATAAGAACAAATCACTCTATTGCAGATTCTGTGGCTCTTGCTATAACAACGCCTGCCGGTGTGGTAATCCATATGGGCGATTTCAAAATTGATACAACACCCATCGTAGGTGAAATGATTGACCTTGCCCGTTTAGGAGAGCTTGGTAATCAGGGAGTTTTAGCGCTTATGTCGGACAGCACAAATGTCGAACGCCCGGGCTATGCTATGAGCGAGAGAATGGTTGGCGATAAGTTTAACGGTATCTTTAAAGGCTGTAAAAAGCGCATAATAGTAGCTACCTTTGCATCAAATGTGCACAGAGTCCAGCAGATAATAGACGCGGCAAGAGAAAATGGCAGAAAGGTTGCAGTCTCAGGCAGAAGTATGGAAAATATTATTGAAATTTCTCTGCTTTTGGGATATTTAAAAGTACCCTCGGGGGTGCTGATACCCTTAGACGCAATTAGCAAATATCCGCCACATAAATTAGTTATAATAACAACAGGCAGTCAGGGCGAGCCTATGAGCGCTCTTACAAGAATGGCATTTTCCGACCACAGAAAGGTTGAAGTTACCAAGGACGACTTAATAATAATTTCCGCAACACCCATACCAGGTAACGAAAAAAGTGTGTCAAATGTCATAAACGAGCTGTTTAAAATAGGGGCAGAGGTCATTTACAAAGCGCTTTCAGATGTGCATGTGTCAGGGCACGCATGTCAGGAGGAACTGAAAATGATACTTGCGCTCACAAAGCCAAAATATTTCATTCCCGTTCACGGAGAAAGACGCCATCTTATGCTGCATGCTGATATTGCGCAGAATATGGGGATAAAAAACACATTTGTACTTCAAAACGGCAGCGTTTTGGAGCTTGACCAAAAGAGCGCAAAGGTGACGGGCGCCGTTACTTCGGGCAGAATTTTGGTTGACGGCCTTGGCGTTGGAGATGTGGGAAATATCGTACTCCGCGACAGAAAGCTCTTAGCTCAGGACGGACTTATAATAGTTGTTGTCACAATCTCGAAAGAGAAAAAAGAGATAGTGTCAGGTCCTGATGTGGTATCAAGGGGATTTGTTTATGTGCGAGAATCAGAGGACCTTATGCAAAGGATAAAGGACATTGCAAGAGAGCGTGTTGAGGCTTGCAAGAGGGCGAATATAAATGACTGGGCAACTATAAAAACATCAATAAAGAACAGCATATATAAGTATATTTATGAAGAAACAAATAGAACTCCTATGATAATACCTGTTATTATGGAGATATAATAAAAACGGAGGATTTTATGGATTTCTTTTCTATTCTTACACTATTTGGCGGACTTGCCATGTTCCTTTACGGAATGGATATTATGGGAGACGGGCTAAAAAAGCTTTCAGGCAGTAAACTTGAAATGATACTTGAAAAGCTGACATCAAATAGAATAAAGGGATTTCTTTTAGGTGCAGGCGTCACGGCAGTTATACAAAGTTCAAGCACAACAACGGTTATGCTTGTAGGCTTTGTTAATTCCGGTATAATGAAGTTATCGCAGACAATAAGCATAATTATGGGTGCTAATATCGGAACAACAATAACGGCTTGGATTTTAAGTTTGTCAAGCATAAGCGGAGAGAGTTTTATAATACAACTTTTGAAGCCGTCATCATTTACTCCTATTCTTGCGATGATAGGCATTATTATGAGTTTTACCGCAAAACGGGATAAGCAAAAGGATATAGGCTCAATCCTTTTGGGATTTAGTGTGCTAATGTTCGGAATGGAAACAATGTCATCTTCGATGGCCGGATTGAAAGACAGTCCTTTTTTTGCAAAACTTTTGGTTATGTTTTCAA
>JAIKVQ010000196.1 GCA_024685565.1 Bacillota bacterium | reverse complement strand
GCTCTTTTTTAACCCTGCGTCAATTTTATTTATGGGCATATTAAAAATATAAGCAATGACAAAGCCTATTACAAACGGTGTAAGCGCCGACCAAGCCGTTTTAAGCACGTCAGCAATCTTATTAAAATTATCAAATGTCTTGTATACCGCTATTACAATTATCGCAAAAATCAGCGACATAACCCATTTACTGTACTTTTCAAATCTTCCCATATAATTACCTCATCAAATAATAACAAAAGTTGCCTTGCCGAAAGGTCACGGCAAAGCAACTGCTTTTCGTAAAATTACTGAGCTGACGGTGTTATTATAATTCCGCTGGCTACAAAAATACCATTTGAATATTCGCCGTATGCTACGAGCGTATCTCCGTTTTTAATATTCTTTACAGCATAATCATTAAGCTTCGGAACAGCATATATTCTGGTTGAAGCTGTGCAGTAAACAGTTATCGCAACATCTCCGCCGTTTTCCGAGTTAACTATACTGATAGTTTTATCATATACGCCTGCAACGGTACCTGTAACCTGAGAACCTGAAAGATTGCCCAATGAATTAGATGCCGTTATCTTCTTTACGACCTCGCTTTCTACAGTAACCGTTATACTGCTGCCCCTCTTAATATCAGACAAAGCTGCTTTTTCTCCGTTTAAGATTATTTCAACATTTGCAGGAATATCAAATGTATAGTCTTCGCCGTCTCGGTTTATTGTTATTGTCGTTGTATCCAAAATGCTGTATCCTTTAAATACACCTGTAACAGTCTTTTTAGCAGAAGTTGCATTTATTTTTGTGATAATGCCGTATTCCAATGTGATTACGACCTTGTCGCCTCGTCCCAGGTCAGAAAAGCCTGCTGTATCGCCGTTTTTGTAAACTGCAACATTCTGTGCCACCGAAAGTGTAAGTCCGTCAAATTCAGGTTCATCTGAGCTTATGGTAATTGTGCCGAGCGTGCCTATCTTTTCAATTACGGCATTTACCTTTGCATTCTTTTGCATTGCATCTATTTCAACTACGAAATCTCCTGCGAGTCCTATGGTAATATAATCGCCCGATTTGAGCTTGTTTATATTTATTGCCGCACCGTCAGCCGTAATCGACGCCGAGTCATCTAAAATATAGGTCCCGACAGCTTCATTCTCAGGCTCTATAACCGTAAGCATCAATGTACCGCCCTTGCTTGTGTAGCTCTTGAATATCACAGATTTTCTCTCATCTACAGAACCCGCAAAAACATCTGCAAAGGCAAGCCTTGTGCCATCTCCGTCAGAAACATATGTAAGAACTGCTTTTTGTCCGCTCTTTAAGCTTGAGGAGGCAACTGCCTCGCCGTCCTTGAAAAATCTTGCACTGTCGGTATACCCTATTGTGAATTCCTTTCCGTCAGCGTCCTTTATTTTTATATTTTTTAAATTTTCGTCCAAGCCTGAAATCGTAACGCTGTCAAAGGCATAATCTGCAGAGTCTGCCGTTTTTGAAAGCATTACCGCAATTTGACCTCTTAAAACATCGGTATTTGCGGAAAATTCATTATTTCCCATACCGCTCATAATACCCTTTTGCGTCACATAATAAACATACTGTTTGGCTGATTTTGGTATCGAAGACACATCGGTGTAATCCATATCTACCAAAACTTCATTTTTTGCGTCCTGCTCGCCGAGCATAGCCTTTGTTATAAGGATTGCCGCCTCATATCTTGGCATAGCCTCTGTCTTTTTTGAACCCTCAAAATATGTGTCAAGCTCGTCTTCCGTTATCACACCGCGCAAAAGCATAAATGCAACATCGCCCTCAGCATAGGAAAGATTGTATTTACTTAAAATATCCGCATATTCCTGCTTTGCCTCTTGTACAGTATCGGCATTTACCTCGCTGTTAGAGCCCATAAGTCTTGCAAAAAGAGCAAATGCCTCCATTCTGGAAACAGAATTTCCAGGCCTAAAAGTTCCGTCTTCATAACCCTTTATAAGACCGCGCTCAGCCATATCCTCAACATAGCTGTACGCCCAGCTGTAGCTTTTTGAATTTACATCTTTAAAGGTATCCGTCGCAAAAACAGGCACTAAAGACGATACCGCGATAACCGATGCAACAATCGCCGACATTAGTTTTTTCA
>JAIKVQ010000179.1 GCA_024685565.1 Bacillota bacterium | reverse complement strand
ACAGTCGCATCGGCGGTTATTACAATGATAGCTGCGGTTGTTTTTGGCTTAGCAATAGGCTTTACTTATTATAAAACACAAGAGGAAAACTTTCAGAGAAATATGGCGGTTACGCTTATGATGCTGCCCGTTATACTGTCGGTAATAATTCTTTTTGTCGGCAGTAACATTGCAAGGGCGTTCAGCTTAGCGGGTACGCTTTCCATTATCCGTTTCAGGAGCGCACCTGGAGATCCTAAGGATATAGGCTTTATCTTCTTTGATATTGCGGCAGGTCTTGCCTGCGGTGTCGGGCTTTACGGATACGGTGCAGTTTTTGTCCTGTTACTGTGTGTAATTATGTTACTTTCTGAAAAATATAAACTTTTCGAAAAGAAATCTGTTCAAAAAACATTAAAAATCACAATTCCTGAAAATCTTAACTACCAAGGGGCTTTTGATGAAATACTTGAAAAGTACACAAAAAGCTATAAACTGATAAAAATCAAAACAACAGACTTAGGCTCGCTCTTTGAACTTTGTTACAATGTAATTATGCAAAATGGTGAAAACGAGCAGGAATTTATAAACGAAATTCGGTGCAGAAACGGAAATCTTAATATTATACTCAGCGTATCTGCACCGACAAAATGAAAGGAGAATTGTTATGAAAAAGATATTATCGGTCATTATGAGTTTGGCTCTTTCTTTAACATTGATTGCGTGTGCGACGACTGCGTCTGCCAAGGAAATCACGGTTGAAATTGACGGAAAGAGTATAGAATTTGATGTTAAACCTGAAATTATTGACGGAAGAACAATGGTACCATTGCGCAAAATATTTGAAGAACTCGGCGCGACTGTAAAGTGGAATGATGAAACAAAAACGGTTTCGGCGCGAAAAAGCTCAAAGACAGTCACTCTTTCGATTGATTCTGACGAATTGCAGATAGATAAGGGTAAAACAGACGATAAGGGAAATCCCGTTACGGAAACCGTAACATTGGAAGTCCCTGCACAAATTATTGAGGGCAGAACATTAGTCCCTGTCCGTGCTATTTCCGAGAGTTTCGGGCTTGATGTTGATTGGGACGATGATAATCAAAAAGTAGTTATCACCTCAGATGATGACGGGGATAATTCTTGGAAAGAAAATGTCGGTTCAATAAATCTTACAGAGCTGACCTATGAGGGCGAAGGCGTCGAAATCAGCGGTAATCAAATTAAAATTACTAAGGGCGGTGATTTTTCCGTTAGCGGAACATTAAAAGACGGAAATATCGTTATATCCACCGAAGAAAAAGTAAAACTCCGTTTAAGCGGTGCAAAAATCACATCTGGCGAAAATCCTTGTATCTTTGTTGAAAATGCAGATACGGCATATATAACTCTCACAAAGGATACGGAAAATTATCTCACAGCCGAAAATTCGGAGGACGGCGCAATTTACTCAAAAGATAATCTCGAAATCAAAGGTGACGGAAAACTTGATATAAAATCCGCTGTAGGGCACGGAATAAAAGCCTCGGATAATTTGAATATCGAAAACGGTATGATTACCATAAATGCGGAGTCTGACGGTATTCATATAAACGATACCTTCAAGATGACAGGCGGAACAGTTGATATAACTGCTATAGGCGACGGGATTGACTCGGAATCCATTGTTAATATAGAGGACGGAACGGTCAATATTGAAACCAACGGCACTCCGACAGACACATCATCAACTGCCGATGCGGAATTTGAAAAATCGACAAAGGGCATAAATGCCGAATGGATGATGATAATTTCGGGAGGCAGCATCAATATCAATTCCGCCTCCCACGCAATTCATTGCGGGGACGAAATCGAGATAAACGGCGGCAGCTTCACTATAAGCTCAAAATACGACAAAGGAATATCGGCGCACGGCAATCTTACGATAAGCGGTGCGGATACAGTTATTGATATAGCCAAATCTACAGAAGGTATAGAAAGCAAGAATGTTTTAACAATAAATGACGGCACTATAAATGTTATTGCCTCCGATGACGCGTTAAATGCAACGGGCGGAAACAGCGGTGCAAAAATGCCAGGCGGAAATTTCGGCGGAAATACAGATAACGGAAACCGTGTACCGCCCGAAGGCTTTGGAGAAGGTCAGATAAAGGGAGGCGGCAGAAACAGAAATGAACAAGGTATGCCGCCACAAAGAGGCGAAAACGGAAGAAACCGAAATATGCAGCCTCCTGCCGATATGCCTAAAAACCGCGAATTTACTTCACCTGAAATGCCCCAAGACGGTGAGTTTATGCCTCCTCCCGAAATTCCACAAAACGGTGAATTCCTACCTCCCGAAATAACAGAAAATCAAACGGGAAAAGGAACAAAGCCTGACGGATTTATGGGAGGCAAAGGAAATATGAAAACCTGCCTTATTATAAACGGAGGAAATTTGGAACTTTGTGCAGTAAATGACTGCCTTGACGCAAACGGAAGTCTTGAAATAAACGGCGGAACGATAAAAGCGACAGATACAAACGGCTCATTTACAGGTGCATTTGCCATAGTTGACCCTGACGGGCAGGCGTTAGTAAGCGAAAATGCAAATCTTATTTTTGCCGCAAACGGTGGGACTGCAAACAGTCTCAATCTTGCACAAAACACCATTACCGTATACTGTGAAAACAATCATCAGGCAGGCGATAAAATCACCCTTTCCGATTTAAAAGGAAATGTAGTATATGAATATACGCCAAACGGAAGTTATAAGGCGGTTTTAATAGCTTCAAAAAATATTAAAACAGGGGAAAAGTATTCCGTTACAATAGGAAACGAAAGCTATGAAACAGAGATAACAGAGCAAAATACTGTTATCGGAACACAAAGTACAGGCGTTGTGGGATTTGGCAGAGGAATGCGGTAAATATCAGACGGCTTTGATTTTTATTAAAGCCGTCAGTTTACTTTTTACAAAAAATGTTGTATAATATATCCAAGGCAGGTGAAACTATGCGGCTTTTGGTTGTAGAAGATGAAAAATATCTTAATAAGACAATTTCGGAGAGACTAACCCGTCAGGGATATACTGTTGACAGCTGTTTTGACGGCGAGGACGCTTTGTACTATATAGAAAATACGCAATATGACGGGATAATTCTTGATGTTATGATGCCGAAAATTAACGGCTTTGAGGTTTTACGCACAATCCGTGAGAAGAAAATTTTAACCCCTGTTTTGATGCTGACGGCAAAAGACGCCGATGAAGATGTTATTACTGGGCTTGACACGGGGGCGAATGATTACCTTACAAAACCGTTTTCTTTTGAAATTCTTTGTGCAAGAATAAGGGCTATGCTCCGTGTAAAAGAAAATATCACAGGAAGTGTGCTTGAAATTGCCGATTTAAGCGTAGATACAGTAGCAAGAATTGTAATGCGCAAAGGTACAAAAATAGAGCTGTCATCAAAGGAATATTCTATTTTGGAATATCTTATGCGTAACAAAGGCATTATTGTTTCAAAGGAAAAAATCGAGGAAAATATTTGGAATTATGATTACGAGGGTACAAGCGATGTGATAAAGGTTTATATACATCACTTGCGCAAAAAAATAGACGATGGTTATGAAACAAAATTATTGCATACCGTGAAAAATGTCGGTTATGTCATAAAGGAAGATTGAAATGAGAAAATTTACATCAATAAAAACAAGGATAACGATATGGTATACGTCTTTAATGTTCGTTTTAATAGTTGTTGTCCTCGCTTTGGCAGGCGGGCTTTCTTATCAGCTTTCTAAAGACAGCATAGAGAAAAATGTTATTTTAGGGGTCACACAGGTAACGGAAAAGCTCACAAAACATCAGCGCGATGTATTTGAATTGGTTGAAAGCAAAGAGGAATTTAAGAGCGTGTCTATATATAATTCGGACGGTGAATACATTGTGGGACAGTATATTTACGGCGCCGAAAACATTCCTTTTATTGAGGGCGTTCCGAGAAAAGAAAGCATTGACGGCAAGGAATATATTGTTTATGATACAAGAATGCCGAGTCCGCCGGATAAGCCGGGCGGTTTTTGGATAAGAGGTCTTGAATCTGTC
>JAIKVQ010000157.1 GCA_024685565.1 Bacillota bacterium | reverse complement strand
ATTGATATTGATAAACTAAAATTTGACGAAAAAGGACTTATTCCCGCCATTGTTGTTGATGCACAGACAAAAAAGGTGCTTACTTTAGCATATATGAACAGAGAAAGCCTTAAAATTTCGATCGAAAAGGGACTTACCTGTTTTTGGAGCCGTTCAAGACAAGCTCTTTGGTTAAAAGGAGAAACAAGCGGAAATTACCAGCACATTGTTTCTATAACTGCAGACTGCGACTATGACGCACTAACCATAATTGTAGAAAAGGACGGACCTGCCTGCCACCTTGGAAATGACTCCTGTTTCTCAAACCCTATATGGGAAAGCGACACGCTGTCCGAATTCTCATTAGAGGGTTTAATTGAGCTTATAAAGGGCAGAAAAACCGAGAAAAAAGAAGGTTCATATACCACATACCTATTTGAAAAAGGACTTGACAAGATCCTTAAAAAGGTCGGCGAAGAAAGTACAGAGGTAATTGTTGCTGCAAAAAATAACGACAAAAGGGAAACCGTTTATGAAATTGCAGATTTGACATATCATATAATGGTTCTTATGATAGAAATGGGTATTTCGCTTGACGATATTTGGAAAGAGCTTGCCTCGCGCCACGTTATTGACCGCAAGATAAAACAGGAGAAAATGGTATAATGTATTTATGTGACCTTCATATTCATACAAACTACTGCGACGGAGCGGATACGCCCGAAGAAATAGTTTTGGAAGCTATCCAAAAAGGTATGAGCAGAATAGGCTTTTCAGCACATTCTTATACCTATTTTGACGAAAGCTACTGTATTAAAAAAGACAAAATACAGGCTTATAAAGATGAAATTTCACAGCTAAAAGAAAAATATAATGATAAAATAGAAATTTTGTGCGGTATTGAGCAGGATTTTTATTCTAATGAACGGGCAGACGGATACGACTATGTAATCGGCTCAGTTCATTATCTCAAAACAGGCGACAAATTTATCCCAATTGATTTAAGTGCCGATTGTCTTACTAATGCAGTGAGAAAATATTATAACGGCGATTTTTATAAAATTGCCGAGGATTATTTTTCCACAGTCGCAAAAATAAAAAATGCTCAAATAATCGGGCATTTTGACCTTATCACTAAGTTCAATGAGGGATTTTGTCTTTTTGACGAGTCGGACGAAAGATATGTAAACGCGTACAAAAATGCACTTGATATGCTATTAAAACAAGACGTCATTTTTGAAATTAACACAGGTGCAATATCAAGAGGGTTCAAAAATGAACCTTATCCCAGCAGAGTCATACTTGATTATATAAGAAAAAACGGTGGCAAAACCATTTTGTCAAGTGATTGCCATAAAAAAGAAGCACTAATGATTAATTTTGACAAATACCAAAGCTGGGTATTCTAGGTATAATCAGAAACTAACAAAAAATCTGCGTATTGAAAGACCCATTCTTTCAATACGCAGATTTTTATTTGTAATTATCTCTGTACTCTGCCCGAGCCGTCGCCGCCTGCCAAAGCGTCTACATCGCTACGTGTTACTAAGTTAAAGTCACCGGGGATTGTATGTTTTAAGGCTGATGCTGCAACACCGTATTCAAGAGCTTTCTTAAAGTCCTTGCCGTCTACAAATCCGCAGATAACTCCGCCTGCAAAGCTGTCTCCTCCGCCTACGCGGTCAACGATCGGGGTAATTCTATACTCTCTTGAGTGATAGAATTCCTTTGCATCTCTTGAGTATATGCAAGCAGACCAGCCGTTATCGGAGGCTGAATGGCTGACACGGAGTGAGCTTATTACATATTCAAAATTGAATTTTGCAACCATCTGCTCAAAAATGCTCTTATATCCTGCAAGCTCTAATTCTCCGCTTGTTACATCGGTATTGCCTGGCTTAAAGCCTAGCACCTTTTCTGCGTCCTCTTCATTTCCGATACAAACATCAACATACTGCATACGGTTTGTCATAACCTTTTGAGCTTTTTCGCTTGACCAGAGCTTCTTTCAGAAATTGAGGTCACAGCTTACTTTGACGCCGTGTTTTTTTGCAGCTTTTAACGCTACCTCTGTAAGCTTCGCCGCTTTATCGGATATCGCGGGCGTTATTCCGGTAAAATGGAACCAATCA
>JAIKVQ010000128.1 GCA_024685565.1 Bacillota bacterium | reverse complement strand
TGTGATGAATGCATACCGGGATCGTCTGCTACACAAAATAAGAGTCCGCCGTTTACACCTGTATAAGCTGCTGTGAAAACAGGGTCTGCCATTACGTTAAGTCCGACATGTTTCATACAGGACATAGCTCGCGCACCGCCTATTGATGCACCTATTGCTACCTCTGCCGCTACCTTCTCATTGGGCGACCATTCAGCATATATTTCGTCATATTTTACTATATTTTCAGTTATTTCGGTACTCGGAGTACCTGGGTATGAGGCAACGACCCTTACGCCTGCCTCATATGCTCCCTGCGCAACAGCGGCATTTCCCAAAAGCAGTTTTTTCATATCAATTCTCCTTACTTGTCTATTTCGTTTTCGTGTGCAACAACCGATTTTGCGCCGTACATCTCGCGGAGTTTCGGTTTTTCTATCTTGCCTGTGGGATTTCGCGGTACGTCTGCAAAAATAACCTTTTTGGGACGCTTATACCTTGGCAAATCAAGGCAAAAATCGTCAAATTCCTGTTCTGTCATAGTCTCATCAGGCTTCAGTTCAACTATTGCCGCGGCAATTTCGCCAAGACGGCTGTCAGGTATGCCTATAACGGCAACGTCCTTTATTTTATTGTTCTTACGTAGGAAATCCTCTATCTGTACGGGGTAGAGGTTTTCTCCGCCTGTTATGATAACGTCCTTTTTACGGTCAACCAAGAAGATGAATCCGTCCTCATCCTCCATTGCCATATCGCCTGTAAAGAGCCAGCCGTCCTTCAGAACCTCGCTGGTTGCCTTTTCGTCCTTGTAATAGCAGGTCATAACACCGGGACCTTTTACCGCAAGCTCACCGACCTCGCCCTGCTTTACTGTATTTCTGTTTTCGTCAACAATTTTAACTTCCCAGCCGTAACCTGCCTTTCCGATAGCGCCGACCTTGTGTATGTTTTCGACGCCGAGATGCACGCAGCCTGGACCGATTGATTCGGAAAGACCATAATTCGTATCATACTGATGGTTGGGAAAATGCTCCTTCCACCTGCTTATAAGACTTGGCGGAACGGGCTGCGCCCCTATATGCATAAGCCTCCACTGGGATAGTTCATAATCATTTATATTGACATCGCCTCTGTCAATTGCATCTAAAATATCCTGCGCCCACGGAACTAAGAGCCACACTATTGTACAATGCTCGTCAGATACGGCTTTTAAAATCCACTGCGGTTTAATACCTTTTAACAAAACAGCTCTTCCGCCAACCAAGAAGCTTCCGAACCAGTGCATTTTTGCGCCCGTATGGTAGAGGGGCGGGATACACAGGAAAACATCGTCCTTTGTCTGGGAATGATGATTTTGCTCGGTCATTGCGGCGTGCATAAGGCTCTGATGATTGTGAATAATCGCCTTCGGGAAACCTGTTGTACCCGAGGAAAAGTATATTGCAGCCTCGTCATTGTCTGTAAGGGTTATATTTGGTGCAACAGATGAACAGTAGCTTACGAGTCTGTCATAGCTTTCTGCAAAGCTGGGGCAGTCTTCTCCTGCATAAAAAAGTGTATTAACTTTTGGAATACGTCCGCATATTTCCTCAACACGTCCGATAAATTCAGGTCCGAAAATAAGGATTGACGCATCGGAAAGTTCCAAACAATACTTTATTTCTTCCGCAGTATATCGGTAGTTAAGCGGAACGGCAAGCGCGCCTGCCTTTAGTACGCCGAAGTATATGGGCAGCCACTCTATGCAGTTCATCAAAAGGATTGCGACCTTATCGCCTTTCTTTACGCCGCGTGTCAAAAGAAGGTTTGCAAAGCGGTTTGCTCTTTTATTAAAATCCGACCAGGTTATCTCCTTTTTATATGCCTCGCCCTTTTTTGTTTCAATCAGCGAATATTCTCTCCAAGTTGTATGTTTTTCCTCCTCAAGCTGTGGATTTATCTCTGTAAGCGCAACATCATTCGGATAAAAATCAGCGTTTTTCTTTAAAATTTCGGTAATTGGCATAGTTTATCTGTTTCCTTTCTTCATTGGGACTTTTAGCACAAAAAAATCCCCCGTATTTTATACAGAGGACGGAAAATCCGTGATACCACCTCATTTTGCCTGTATCTCACGATAACAGGCCTCGCAAGGTTTTATAAAACCTTATGCTGTTACGGGCATACCCGCCGCAGCCTACTTAAAAACTCTTTCGGTGCGGAGCTCACGAAGCGTATTTCATACATATCCTTTCCATCGGCTCGCAGCAACCGCCGACTCTCTTTAAGGCTCCGGATATGACTACTTAAATTCGGTCATCGCCTTTAATATTCAATTACGAAAGAATTATACTCCAAAACAAGAAAAATGTCAATATTTTTTGCACATCATTAAAAAAATATATTGACATATGAAAAAAGTTGTGCTATACTCAAAAAAAATAAAATTTTGGGAGTTTTATTATGTCACAGGCAAAATCATTTAATTTGATTAACCTCCTTGGCGCTGTCCTATTTATCCTATTAGGGGAAAATAACAGTGCTGTTTGTCGTGTGTGATTGAAATTCTAAGAACAAAGTTGTTTTTAATTTTCAGGAATTTACGGTGACAGCCGCAAATTCCTGTTTTACTTTGAAAGGAAATATTTATGAAAAAGGTTAAAATTTCAGATGTAACATTGAGAGAGGACGCCAAAAATGGTTCTTTGAGTTTTAAAGAGAAGGTAAATCTCGTAAAAAAACTTGACAGGCTGTGCGTCGATATAATTGAAACGGCGAAGATTTCAAATGCAAAGACTGATATTTTGTTTTTGCATACCATAGCGCCGCTTTTGACAAAGAGTATAATTTGCTGTCCTGTGGAGCTTAGCGAAGAGTCGGCAGAAACGGCATATTCGGCGCTTGCAGGGGCAAAAAAGTTTCGTCTTAAGGTAAGTGCGCCTGTATCAAGCGTGCAGATGGAATATCTTTGCGGAAAAAAACCTGACGCAATGCTTGAAATTATAGAAAAGGTTATAAAAAAATGTGCATCGCTTTGCGGAGATGTAGAGTTTTCGGCACTTGACGCAACAAGGAGCGAGCCCGAATTCTTGTATAAAGCAGTAAAAACAGCAATTTTAGCAGGGGCAAAGACGGTTACTGTATGCGACAGCGCAGGCGAGATGATGCCTGCAGAATATGAAATGTTTATAAAAGAGCTTTGTAAGAATGTAACAGAACTTGAGGGTGTCACCCTTGCCGCAGAATGCAGTAATAATCTTGATATGGGCTGTGCGTGCCTTGTTGCAGGTATAGGAGCAGGAGTTGAAGAGATTAAGACCTCGGCTGACGGAAAAAATCAGACATCTCTTTTGTCGGCGGCAAGAATTTTTAAGACCCGCGGCGACTTCTTAGGAATATATACAGACCTTAATTATACCGAGCTTGAACATACTGTATCAAGATTGGGATTTTTAAAGGTTCAGGAGATCAAAAGCGGCGAAATTTTCGAAGCAGAAAAGAGAGAAAGCCTTGTTTTAAGCGATAAAGATGATATAAACACCGTTTCACTTGCCGTTAAAAAGCTCGGCTATGACCTTTCGGATGAGGATATTAAAAATGTATATGAGGAATTTATAAAGGTTGCGAGAAAAAAACAGATTACAGAGAGAGAACTTGAGGTAATTGTTGCAAGCGCGGCATTACAGGCTGTACCTATATACAAGCTGAAAAGCTATACCATAAACAGCGGAAACTTAATAAATGCCTCCTGTGTTATGACGCTTTTAAAGGATAAGGAAGAACTACAGGGTGTAACTGTGGGTGACGGGCCGATTGATGCGGCATTCCAGTGTATAGAACAAATTGCAGGAAGAAAGTTTGAACTTGATGATTTCCAAATCCAGTCAGTAACCGAGGGAAAGGAAGCTGTAGGCGTTACCGTTGTAAAATTAAGGAGCAACGGAAAGCTTTATTCAGGTAAAGGGATTTCCACCGATATTGTGGAATCGAGTATCAACGCGTATGTAAACGCACTTAATAAAATCTGCTTTGAGGAGGCATAAAAATGAATTTGTCTTTTTCCACGAACCGCTGGAAAGATGTTGAGCTTGATGAATTTATAAAAATTGCAAAGGAATATAAATTTTCAGGTATAGAAATACACGACACAAGAGAAATTAAGGGTTTTTCCGAAACATACTATATGCTTTTGGAAAGCGGTATAAAAATCCCTTGTATAGATATGGTTTCCGACATATCGGAAGATGAAGAACAAGCGCTTGCGGAGCTTGATGTCTGTATAGATGCCTGTATTGCGCTTCATACAAAAAAGATAAGAATAAAAGCAGTAAAAAGCGAGGACGGGGCAAGGGAATTTGTAAAAAAAGCGTTGCCAAAGGCCGAAGAAAAGGGTATAATACTGCTTGTTGAAACTGTTGGAGTGTTTTCGGGTACAGAAAAGCTTGCAGACTTTTTGAACGAATTTGCCAGCGATAATCTTGCGGCTTTATGGGATTTGCATTACCCTTATCGCCTGCACGGAGAACAGCCCGAAGAAACGGTAAAAAATCTGGGTGCATATATAAGGCATATTCATATAAAGGATTCCGACGGCGAGAATTCTTTCAGCTTAGTAGGCGAGGGGTCCATCCCTATAGCAGAGGTTATAAACGCTTTGCGCTCTATAAATTATGACGGTTTTATGTCGATTGAATGGGATCCGAGTTGGGACAGTGATATATGCGATATGAATATAATTTTTCCGCATTTTGTCAGCTTTATGTCGCGGTTTGAAAACCTTTCCCGAGCTAAGCACACACTTTACGAAAACAGACAGGGTACGGGTAAATTTTTGTGGAAAAAGGACGCACTCATAGAAAAAACTTTTTCTCAGGTTTTAGACTCTATGGCAGAGCATTTTCCCGACCAGCTTGCGTTTAAATATACAACGCTTGACTATACAAGAACATATTCCGAGTTCCGTGATGATGTAGATGAATTTTGCCGAAGCCTTATCGCACTTGGCGTCAAAAAGGGTACGCATATTGCTGTATGGGCGACAAATGTACCTCAGTGGTATATAACCTTTTGGGCGGCAGTAAGGATAGGCGCGGTTTTGGTTACGGTGAATACTGCATATAAAATACACGAGCTTGAATATCTTTTAAAACAGTCGGATACGCACACCCTTGTAATGATTAAGGGCTGGCGTGATTCCAGATATAATGAAATTATTTCGGAGCTTTGCCCCGAGCTTGCGGATATGAAATCAGGGGATAAGCTGCACTCTAAAAGGCTTCCGTTTTTGCGTAATATTATAACGGTTGGTTACCGTCAGAAGGGTTGTATAACGTGGAACGAGGCAAAGGGTCTTGCACCGTCTGTACCTCTTTCCGAAGTTTACAGAATGGCGGCAAAGGTAAATATTCATGACGTCTGCAATATGCAGTATACGTCGGGTACGACGGGATTTCCAAAAGGCGTTATGCTCACGCACTACAATGTTGTGAATAACGGTAAGTGTATAGGCGACAGAATGGACTTGTCGACAGCGGACAGAATGATGGTACAGGTGCCGATGTTCCATTGTTTCGGTATGGTGCTTGCTATGACTGCCACAATGACTCACGCAGGAACGCTTTTGCCGCTTCCGTACTTTACGCCAAAGCCTGCGCTTGCGTGTATAAATCAGGAGAGGATAACCGCTTTCCACGGTGTTCCGACAATGTTTATAGCGATGCTGTCACATCCTGATTTTGAAAAGACCGATTTTTCGTATATGCGTACGGGAATTATGGCGGGCTCGCCATGTCCCATATCAGCAATGAACGACGTTGTAAACAAGATGAATATGAAAGAAATCGTAATTGTTTACGGTCAGACGGAGGCTTCTCCGGGCTGTACTATGAGCAGTACCGACGACCCGATAGAAGTACGTGTTTCCACGGTAGGCAGGGCTATGCCTGAGATAGAATGTAAGATTGTTGACCCCGAAACGGGCGAGGATTTGCCTGATAATCAGACGGGCGAGTTTGTTGCGCGCGGTTATAATATTATGAAAGGCTACTATAAAATGCCTAAGGAAACGGCGGCGGCTATTGATGAAAACGGCTGGCTGCATACAGGCGATCTGGCGCTTCGTACGCCTGAGGGGAATTACCGCATAACAGGACGGCTCAAGGATATGATTATCCGTGGTGGAGAAAATATATATCCTAAAGAGATAGAAGAGTTTATCTATACTCATGAAAAGGTCAAGGACGTGCAGGTAATCGGAGTTCCCGATGAGCAGTACGGCGAAGAGATTATGGCGTGTGTAATCTTAAAAGAGGGCGAGAACATGACCGCCGATGAGATGAAAGAATATATTAAAAGCCATATGGCAAAACATAAAGTGCCCAAATATATAGATTTTGTCGATAGTTTCCCGATGAACGCAGCAGGCAAAATCCTGAAGTTCAAAATGCGTGATGACGCGGCTAAAAAGCTCGGCATCAAAAAGGTTGAGGGAATAGTAACTAAGGAATAATTTTAAAAAGGAGATATAAAAAATGGAAATCAAAATTACAAAAACAGAGAATCCAAAGGAAAAGCAGACGGAAAATCTCGGATTCGGCAAGGTTTTCACAGACCATATGTTTGTTATGGACTATGAAAGAGGAAAAGGCTGGTCAAATGCGAGAATAATCCCGTTCGAAAATTTGAATTTGCACCCGGCTGCAACCGTTTTCCATTACGGTGCGGAAATTTTTGAGGGATTGAAGGCATACAGAACTAAAGACGGCAGTGTTCAGCTGTTCAGACCTATTGAAAATGTGCGCAGAATGAATAATTCCGCAGAAAGAATAGGACTTCCCCAAATTCCTGAGGAGGATATGCTTTCCGCAATCTTGGAATTTGTCAAAGTTGAGCAGGATTGGGTGCCTTACGGCGAGGGCGAATCTTTGTACTTAAGACCGTTTATGTTCGGAAATGACGAGCATCTGGGTGTTCACTCAATAAACAGAGCAAGCTTTTTAATAATTGCATCACCCTCCGGAAGCTATTACGCAGAGGGAATAAATCCTGTAAAGATTATGATTGAAGATCAGGACGTAAGAGCGGTAAGAGGCGGAACAGGTTATGCTAAATGCGGCGGTAACTACGCTGCTGCAACCCGCGCGGGCGAAAAGGCGGAAAAGCTTGGTTTTACACAGGTTTTGTGGCTTGACGGTGTTGAGAGAAAGTACATTGAAGAAGTCGGCGCCATGAATGTTATGATGAAGATTGACGGTGAAATCATAACCCCAATGCTAAGCGGTTCAATTCTTCCGGGTATCACAAGAAAATCCATAATTGAGCTTTTAAAATCAAAGGGATATAAGGTTACCGAGCGTAAAATCAGTATTGATGAAATTATTGACGCACTAAAGAGCGGAAAAATGGAGGAATTCTGGGGCTGTGGAACAGCTGCGGTTGTTTCCCCTGTCGGCGAGCTTTACTATGAAGGCGAAACATATGTTATAAACGATAATAAAATCGGCGAAACTACCCAGATGCTCTACAATACCCTGACCGATATTCAGTGGGGCAGGACAGAAGATAAATTTGGCTGGATAACAAGAATTTAAGAGGAAATAAAATGTATAAAATTTTGGATGCGCATTGTCATATTTTTCCTGACAAGGTGGCGCACAGAGCGGCAGATGCAATAGGTAAATTTTACGACGCTAAGATGTGTATGGACGGAAGAGCGGATACCCTCATAGAAGAGGGCGCTCTGGCGGGATTTACGCATTATCTTGTGCACTCGGTTGCGACAACGCCAAAACAGGTTTCGAGGATAAATCATTTTATCGCAGAAACGGTAGCACAAAGCGGCGGAAAAATGACGGGATTTGGTGCCATGCACCCTGAAAGCGAAGATATGAAAGCGGACATAGAGGAGCTTATTTCGCTTGGCTTAAAGGGAGTAAAATTGCATCCCGATATACAAGGATATAAATCGGACGATTACCGTATGCTTAAAATTTATGAGCTTTGCGAAAAGTATTCGTTGCCTGTTTTAATCCATTGCGGAGATTTCCGATACGACAACTCAAACCCCAACAGGATTGCACCCATACTTGACATCTATGAAAATCTTACCGTTATAGGCGCACATTTCGGCGGTTATTCAGTGTGGGAACAGGCGTCGGAAAAACTTGCGGGTTACAAGAATTTTTACGTAGATACAAGCTCGTCGCTTTTTGCACTCAAAAAAGGGGAGGCAGAAAAGATAATCGGAATTTATGGCGACGACAGAGTTCTGTTCGGCACCGATTATCCTATGTGGAACCCTAAAGAAGAGCTTGACCGCTTTTTTGCACTCGACCTTAAAGAAGAGCAGAGAAGAAAAATCTTGTGGGAAAACGGTGCGAAGCTGCTAAATATTTAAAACTTTAAAATCCGCAAAAACTTGCGGATTTTTTTGTAAAAATTTAAAAAAACACTTGACATACTATAAGATATAGATTAAAATAGTATTCGATATTAGATAATATAGTATTTATAAGTGTAGGTGACGTAATCATGAACAAGAATTATTCTTTATACAAGGTTAAACATTTTGAGACAATTAGGGAAATGTTAAGAAATCAGGCAGAAAACAACAGGGACACTGTAGCATATAAGTATGAGGACGCAAAAACAGTAAAGGAAGTTACCTATGGAGAGTTTTACGGCGAAGTCTCAGCATTGGGAACAGTTCTTACAGAGATGGGTTATCAGCATAAGCACATAGCATGCATAGGAAATAACAGCTACAGGTGGATTTTAGTGTATATGACTGTGCTTTTGTCCAACAATGTTTTTATTCCGATAGACAAGGATTTGCCGAAAGAGGATATAGAAAATGTAATAAACCACAGCGAAACCGACATTGTCTTCTGCGATGCAAAATATGAAGAGGAATTAAGAAATGCAGATTTTGAAAAAGATGTTGCGGTAGTAAACCTTTATGATGAAGAAAACGGCTTAGCAAGTCTTGTTAAAAAGGGGCAAAAGATTTTGGAAAGCGGCGACAACAGTTTCAGTAAAGTCGAATTAAATGACCCGTGTGATACGAAGATGATACTCTACACCTCGGGGACGACCGGAAATCCCAAGGGTGTTATGCTGTCGGAAAAGAATATGCTTGCCTGTGTATGCTCAGGACTTGAAATAGCAGATGTTTCGGGCGTAGCGCTTTCGGTTTTGCCGTATCATCATTCCTATGAGTTGGTGGGCGGACTTTTGATGGCTGTTCACGAAGGCTCGACGGTGTGCATAAACAAGAGTCTAAAAAGCGTTACAAAAAGCCTGCTTTTGTTTAAACCGACATATATGATGATTGTACCTGCATTTGCAGAGCTTTTCTATGAAAGAATTTGGGCGAATATACGCAAAAAAGGTAAGGAAAAAGGCTTTAAAATGTTGCTTGCACTAAGCAAGGTGTTACTTGCAGCAGGAATTGATAAGAGAAAGCAGTTTTTCGGTGAAATTCACTCGGTTTTCGGCGGAAATATAAAAAAGTTTATCTGCGGAGGTGCACCTTTGCGCCCCGAAATAGCATACTTTTTTAATGATATAGGAATATCGCTGCAGACGGGATACGGCATAACCGAGTGTTCGCCCCTGGTATCAGGAAACCGTGAGCGCTTTGACAATCCTGTCACTGTGGGTGTTGCGCTTCCGTGTAATGAAGTGAGAATTGACTCCCCTGATAAAGACGGTATAGGTGAAATCAAGGTAAAGGGCGACAGTGTAATGCTCGGATACTATAAGGAGCCTGAAAAAACTGCAGAAGTTCTTAAAGACGGCTGGTTTTATACAGGCGATTACGGTAAATTTACCGATAAAAAACAGCTGATAATTACAGGTCGTAAGAAAAATCTTATAGTTTTGACTAATGGAAAGAATGTATTTCCGGAGGAATTAGAGGAGTATATCTCGGCAATTCCCGAAGTAAAGGAAGTAATCGTATATTCAAAAAAGGATGCTGACGGCTACCAGAGAGGTCTTACCGCGAGAATATATGTAAATCCCGATATGCCGATAAGCTTTGACGAATTGAAGGCAAAAGTGGCGGCATCGCTCTCAAAACTGCCGAAGTATAAGCAAATTCAGGAGATTATACTGGAAAAAGAACCTTTTGAAAAAACGACTACAAATAAGATAAGAAGGCAAAAATATATAGAATAAAAAAACCGCACAGTGCGGTTTTTAAGAGTCAGTCTTTATTATCTTTGCGACAATCGGACAGCTTTTCTGTGAGGAGCTTGAAAATGTTTGCGCTGGAGGCAACCTGCAAAAGAAGGTCATTTAATCTGTCCTGATTTTCACCTTCATTTTCAAAAATGGGTACGGCAACATTTAAAACGCTTTCCGTAACGTAGGAATAAGCTTTGTTCTGATTTTTTACAAAAGAATTATACATATATTCTATTGCGGACTCATCAAGTCCTACAGGGATAATTTTTTGGATTGTCGCCATATCGAGCGTTTGCTTTAAGGTACATACCATAAACAGATATGCAAGGTGCGATTTGGAATACTTCTTTTTGACAGGCGCAGGAATAGTACCGAGCTTAACATAATTGTTTACCATAGACGGGGTTATTATTTTATCAGAAGAAGTATTTTTAAAGTATTTTGCGACTATTGAAACAATCTGATCCATATAAAGCTCTATGTCGGGAAGTTCGTTCCAAAGAGGCAGACTTGGACGGGCTGACTCGTCGGACATTTCGGTAAAAGCACTGACAAATTTATTTTTTTCAATAAACATTTATATAACCTCCGCTAAAATATAAATATATTATATAGCATATAATATAAAATGTCAATCAAATAATAATAAATATCAGCTAAAGTGATAGTAAAAACGAGGTATAAAATATGAAACGGCAAAAACTTGATGAGAGGACGCTTCCCGTATACACACGGGGGGAAGAAATATTTAATATGGTATCGCACATAGTGGGCGGTGTTGTCGGGATAACGGCAGTAGTTTTATGTGTGGTTTTTGCGGCTGTGCATAAAAATGCTTACGGTGTTGTAGGAAGCGCAATTTACGGGGCAACTATGATAATTTTATACACCTGCTCAAGCATATACCATGGTCTAAGTCCAAAACGTAAGGCAAAGAAAGTATTTCAGATTATCGACCATTGTTCAATTTTTATACTTATTGCAGGAAGCTACACACCTATATGCCTTACAGCACTTAGGGAATTTGATGCGCGTCTTGGTTGGTGGATTTTCGGAATAGTATGGGCAGCGGCAATTTTAGGGATAATGCTTAATGCTATTGATTTGAAGAGATACCGAGTTTTTTCGGTAATATGCTATATTGCGATGGGCTGGTGCATTTTGGGTGCGTACAGCGCATACGATTTTTTAAAAGAGCGGGGCGGTATCGGACTTTTATTCTGGGGAGGCGTTGCATATACTGTCGGCGTGATTTTTTACGGACTGCAAAAAAAGTACAAGTATATGCATTCAGTATTTCATCTGTTCGTGGTCGCAGGAAGCGTACTTCAAATGCTTTATATTCTCCTGTATATAGTTTAGGTATAGGGGTGGAGTAAAGAAAACTCCACCCCTATACTTTTCTATATATAGAATTTTGTGGTAATTAAAATACAATATATTGTGTAACACATTGAAAATATCTAAAATATAGCAACATATTGAAAAAAAATTGGAATTTTTGTCAAAAAAGGCAAAATAATCTCAAAAATTATTGACATAGGTTTATAGTTATGATAATATAATCGTGAGTTAAAGTTTAGTAGATTGCCAATATAAATTCGGGAGATATGGTCCGAATGTTTCTACCGCGATGCCTTGAAAATTGCGACTATTGGGAGAAAAAAGCAGTATTGGCAGCATATCTTTTTTAAGATATGTTTTTTTAGTTAAAAGAGGTGATTTCCATAAAAGCGCTGGAGGAAAAAATACTGAAAGAAGGACAGGTTTTATCCGGCAATATCCTTAAAGTGGGTAGTTTTTTAAATCAGCAGATAGATACAGCGTTTTTAAAGGAAATGGGAAAAGAGATAGCGCGTCTTTTTGGCGATAGCGGAGTGACTAAAATCCTTACGGTTGAAGCGTCGGGCATAGCAATCGCAGTAGCGGCAGCATTTGAGATGGATATACCGGTTGTTTTTGCAAAAAAAGGCGGAGCTAAGAATATGTCGGAGGACAGACTTTGTGCCGAAGTAAAATCCTTTACAAAAGGAACGGTAAACACCATATCTGTTGACCGTGAATTTATTAAAAATCAGGACAAGCTTTTGATTATAGATGATTTTTTAGCAGACGGGAATGCCTTGAGAGGACTTTTGAGTATTGCAGATGGGGCAGGAGCTACAGTTATAGGCGCCTGCACCGCTATAGAAAAAGGCTTTCAGGGCGGCGGCGATGCATTAAGGAATGAGGGCATACGAGTTGAATCGCTTGCAATTTTAGATGAAATGGCAGACGGCGAAATAAAATTCCGTCTGCAAACAAATGCGATGTAAATAAAATTTACATAAATCAAAAAATGCCAAAAAGGCGTGGAGGTATCATTATGAAAAAAGTAGTATCCCTATTGATGGTGCTTGCAATGGTTGCAGCATCTTGTTTCGCACTGACAAGCTGCGGAAAGAAGGCAGAGGAGGTTGCAGACGCAGACCTTAAATTAGGTTTCATATTCCTGCACGATGAAAACTCAACCTATGACAAAAACTTTATGGACGCAGCAAGAGAAGTTCAAAAGGAATTAAATCTTACAGATGAACAGGTTATCTTCAAGACAAATGTTCCCGAGGGTAATGAGTGTTATGAAGCAGCAGCTGACCTTGCAGACCAGGGATGTAACATAGTATTTGCAGACAGTTTTGGTCACGAGCCTTATATGTTAAAGGCTGCAAAGGAATTTCCTGGAGTTCAGTTCTGTCACGCAACAGGAACAACAGCTCATACAGAAAAGCTTGCAAACTTCCACAATGCGTTTGCTTCAATATATGAAGGCAGATACATCGCGGGTGTTGCAGCCGGTATGAAACTTAACGAAATGATTGAAAACGGCGAGTTCGCAGCAGAAGATGCTAAAATCGGTTATGTAGGCGCATATACATACGCAGAAGTTATCTCAGGTTACACATCATTCTTCTTGGGTGCTCGTTCAGTTTGCCCGACAGCTACAATGGAAGTTCAGTTCACAGGCAGCTGGTATGACGAAGCTTTGGAAAAGGAGGCTGCAACAAAGTTAATCAGCGACGGATGTAAGCTTATCAGCCAGCACGCTGATTCAATGGGCGCTCCGACAGCTTGTGAGAATGCAAACATTCCTAACGTCTCCTATAACGGAAGCACACAGGCAGCTTGCCCGAACACATTCATTATATCTTCAAGAATTGACTGGGCTCCTTACTACAAATATGTAATTGATTGCTATGAAAATGACAAGGAAATCGGTGCAGACTGGGTAGGCGGACTTGAGACAGGTTCAGTTAAACTTACTGAGATTAACGAAGCTGCAGCTGCAAAGGGTACAAAGGAAGCACTGAAGGCTGTAGAAGAAGATATAAAGAGCGGCAAAGTCAAGGTATTTGACACAGCTGCATTTACTGTAGAAGGAAAGACACTTGATTCATATCTTGCAGATGTAGATACGGATGCGGATTACACTCCTGATACAGAAGTTATTAAAGACGGATACTTCCACGAATCTGAAATGCGTTCAGCTCCTTACTTCGATTTACAAATCGACGGTATAACACTTCTGAACAAAATGTTCTAAAAATATAAATAAGGAAAAGGCGGAGTAAGAATTTCTTCTCCGCCTCAACTTGTTTTTTTGTCTTAAAAAAACGTATATAGTTTATGTGTGTTTCTTTAAGGCAAGAAAGGGAAATACAGGGGAGGATTAAAAGTGAGCAAGATACCTGCAGTAGAGCTAAAGAATATAACAAAATGCTTTGGACAGATTATTGCCAACAAAGACGTTTCAATGACTGTAAACCGAGGTGAAATATTGTCGGTTTTAGGAGAGAATGGCAGCGGAAAAACAACGCTTATGAATATGATTTCAGGCATATATTTTCCTGACAGCGGTGAGATTTTCATTGACGGCGAAGAAGTTGTAATCCGTTCTCCTAAAGACGCTTTTGACCATAAGATAGGAATGATTCATCAGCATTTTAAACTTGTTGATATATTTTCTGCTGCTGAAAATATAGTTTTGGGTCTTACCGATAACGGACGCTTTGATATAAAAGAATATGAAAAGGAAATAAGAAAAATCAGCGAACAGTACGGTTTTGACATTGACCCGTCAAAGAAAATATATGAAATGTCTGTTTCGGAAAAACAGACGGTTGAAATAATAAAGGTACTGTTCCGCGGTGCGGATATACTCATTCTTGACGAGCCTACCGCAGTTTTGACTCCGCAGGAGACGACAAAGCTGTTTAAGGTTTTAAGGAAAATGCGCGAAGACGGGAAAACAATAATAATCATTACTCATAAACTTCACGAGGTGCTTTCCCTCTCTGACAGGGTTGCAGTACTCCGAAAGGGAGAATATGTAGGCACTGTAAAAACATCAGAAACGGACGAGGCAAAGCTTACCGAAATGATGGTGGGCAAAAAGGTCACCTTAAATATCGAAAGAAGCGAACCGAAAAATGTTACGGAAAGGCTTTTGATTGAAAATATAAGCTGCTCAAACCGTGACGGAGTAAAGCTTTTAGATAATGTGTCCTTTACGGCAAATTCAGGAGAGATTTTAGGCATAGCAGGTATTGCAGGAAGCGGTCAGCGTGAGCTTTTGGAGGCTATTGCAGGACTTCAGCACTTAAATGACGGAAAAATTACATATATAAATCCAAAAACGGGTGAAACTGAGAATTTACGCGATAAAACACCGCGTCAAATCAGGGAAATGGGAGTAAGGCTTGCATTTGTGCCTGAGGACAGACTCGGTATGGGACTTGTCGGAAGTATGGACATTGTAGATAATATAATGCTCAGGAGCTATAGAAAAGGCAAATCGGTATTTTTGGAAAGAAAAGCACCAAAAAATCTTGCAGATGATATTGTAGAACGCTTAGAGGTTGTAACACCTGGTGTAAGCACTCCCGTAAGACGTCTGTCGGGCGGAAATGTACAGAAAGTGCTTGTCGGACGTGAAATTTCGTCATCACCTACAGTGCTTATGGCGGCATATCCCGTAAGAGGTCTTGACATAAACTCTGCGTATATTATATACAACCTTTTAAATGAGCAAAAAAGTAAAGGTGCTGCGGTAATTTTTGTCGGAGAAGATTTGGATGTACTTTTGGAGCTTTGTGACAGGATTGTAGTAATCGGCGGCGGAAAAATTGCGGGAACGGTAGATGCAAGAACGGCAACCAAGGAAGAAATAGGATACATGATGACAAAAACATCATATCAGGAAAGCGAGGGTGAAACAAATGAGTAAGACGGTAAAAAAGGTCAGAGAGCCGTTGTTTCATATCGCTAAGAGGGGCGAACTTGTCTGGTGGAAAGCATGGTCTATAAGGATTGTTGCAATAGTTTTGGCATTGATTGTTTGCGGACTTGTGACCTTGTCATTAACAGGTTTAAATCCCCTTAAGGTTTACCAGACTATGTATATGGGCGCACTCGGTACTAACCGTCTGAGATGGAGCCTATGGCAGGAAGTTGCGATGCTTTTGTGCATATCGGTTGCAGTAACGCCTGCTTTCAAGATGCGGTTTTGGAACATAGGCGCAGAAGGTCAGGTGCTTATGGGAGGCTTGGCGGCGGCTATGTGTATAATTTTCTGGGGCGGAAAAGTACCCGATAGCGTTCTTATTCCTATTTTAATAGTTGCAAGTGTGGCAGCCGGTGCTTTGTGGGGCTACATTCCTGCATTTTTTAAAGCGGGCTGGAATACGAATGAAACGCTGTTCACTCTTATGATGAATTATATAGCAACTCAGCTTGTTGCATATTTTACACTCGAATGGTCTATGCCCAAGGGTTCGGGAACGCCCAGAGTTTTAGAGTACGGACGGTTTCCTGTAATCGGCGGAAAGGCATATCTTTTGAATATAATCATAGTAGCTGTTATTACGGTATTTATGTTCATATACTTAAAGTACAGTAAGCACGGCTATGAAATTTCGGTAGTTGGCGGAAGTGAAAATACAGCACGCTATGTAGGAATAAACGTTAAAAAGGTCATAAAACGTACAATGGTGCTTTCGGGAGCACTTTGCGGTGTGGCAGGACTCTTGCTTGTTGCAGGAACAGACCATTCCTTAAAAAGCAGCACTGCAGGGGGCAGAGGCTTTACGGCGATAATGGTGTCGTGGCTCGCTAAATTCAATCCGATTTTTATGGTTATGACGTCGTTTTTGATAGTTTTCCTTGAAAAAGGTGCGTCAAAAATATCTGAAAAGTTCCGTCTTAACGATTCTTTCTCGGACATTATTACGGGAATTATCATCTTTTTCATAATAGGCAGTGAATTTTTTATAAACTATAAAATCAAGTTTAATAGTAAAACAGAGGAGGAATTGAAATGATACCGATAATTATACAGCGCGCGGTTATGCAGGGAATTCCCCTTCTTTACGGTTCAACAGGCGAGATTTTAACTGAAAAATCGGGACACTTAAATCTCGGTATTCCGGGAATAATGTATGTGGGCGCGATAAGCGGTGTTGCAGGCGCATTTTTGTATGAACAGGCAGTGGGCGCGCAGGCAATAAATCCGCTTCTTGCAGTGCTTATTCCGTTTTTGTGCTGTATTATAGGTGCGTCGCTTATGGGACTTATATACTGCTTTTTGACGGTAACACTCCGTGCAAATCAAAATGTTACAGGCCTTGCGCTGACTACTTTCGGAATAGGTATAGGCAATTTTTTCGGAGGCTCTTTGATTACAATTACAGGCAGCGATGTGCCGTCAATTTCGCTCTCAGCAACGAGCAGAGCATTTAAAACAGCACTCCCATTTGCAGATAAATTCGGTTGGTTTGGTCAAGTGTTTTTGTCCTATGGATTTTTGGCATATCTTGCAATAATAATTGCACTCTGCTCATCATATTTTCTTAATAAAACGCGTGCGGGACTGCATCTTAGGGCAGTTGGCGAAAGCCCGCAGACAGCAGATGCAGCAGGTATAAATGTGACGAAATATAAGTATCTTGCAACCTGCATCGGCAGTGCTGTTGCAGGACTTGGCGGACTTTACTATGTTATGGATTACGCAAACGGAGTCTGGTCAAATAATGCTTTTGGTGACAGAGGCTGGTTGTCTATCGCTTTGGTAATCTTTGCAACATGGAAACCAAGCGTAAGTATTTTAGGTTCAATTCTTTTCGGCGGACTTTATGTTATTCCGACTTATATTCCAAATATAACGGTCAGTGCAAAAAAGCTTTTTGAGATGCTGCCGTATGTTGTAACTATGGTCGTTCTTATTCTTACGAGCGTTAGGAATAAGAAAGAAAATCAGCCGCCGCAAAGCCTCGGTCTTCCGTATTTCAGGGAGGAACGGTAAAGGAGATTAGTATGAAAAAGGACGTTTTGATTATCGGTGCGGGTCCTGCGGGAATTTTTACTGCACTTGAAATGATAAGAAGAGGCGTAAAATCAAGTATTGTCATTGTTGAAAAGGGACAGAGCATAGAAAAACGCAGCTGTCCCAAAGCAAAAACGAATAAATGTATGAACTGCAAGCCTTATTGCCATATAACAACGGGTTTTTCGGGTGCAGGCGCATTTTCGGACGGAAAGCTATCGCTTTCTCCTGATGTGGGCGGAGATTTGCCGATTTTAATCGGGGAAGACCTTGCACGGGAACTCATAGAATATACTGATAAAATTTATCTCGATTTTGGTGCGGACACAAAAATCGAGGGCATAAATAACTCGGAAGACGTAAAGGAAATACGAAAGAATGCGATTAAAGCGGGGCTGAAACTTGTTGACTGCCCAATCCGCCATTTAGGTACCGAAAAGGCACAGAGCCTTTATCTTGCAATAGAAAAGTATCTTCAGGATAACGGAGTTGAAATTCTTTTTGGCTGTGAATGTACCAATCTTATTTTAGACGGAGATGTATGCCGCGGAGCATATATAACAAACGGCACCCAAAACTCTGAGATAATGGCGGAGCATATAGTTGTTGCGACGGGCAGACGAGGGGCTGAGTGGCTTGAGCATATTTGCAGCGAGCATAATATAGCGCACGAACCCGGAACGGTTGATATAGGCGTTCGTGTTGAGGTCAGAAACGAGATTATGGAACGCGTAAATGAGGTATTGTACGAGTCAAAGCTAATCGGCTGGCCCGAACCGTTTAAAAATAAGGTCAGAACGTTCTGCCAGAACCCCGGGGGATTTGTCAGTCAGGAGAACTATGATAACAACTTGGCTGTTGTAAACGGACATTCCTATAAAGAGAAAAAGTCAAGCAATACAAATGTCGCAATTTTGTGTTCGCATAACTTTTCCACACCATTTAACCAGCCTATTGCATATGCACAAAAAATCGGCGAGCTTACAAATATGCTTGCAAACGGGCATATTTTGGTACAGCGGTTCGGTGATATTTTAAGCGGTAAGCGTACATGGCCAAAAGAACTTGCACAAAGCAATTTAAAGCCTACCCTTCCCGACGCGGTTGCAGGGGATATTACAGCGGCGCTTCCGTACCGCTCAATGATGAACATTATAAACTTTATAAAAGCAGTAGATCTGGTTGTTCCCGGATTTGCATCATATGAAACGCTTTTATACTCGCCCGAGCTTAAATTTTACTCAAATCGCGTTAAAATGGACACAGATTTTAATACAAGCATTAAGGGACTTCACTGTTTGGGAGATTCAAGCGGCTGGACGAGAGGGCTTATGATGGCGTCGGTTATGGGCGTTTTGATGGGACGCAAACTTGCGGATAATAAATAAAGAATAAGAGGTAAAAAGTAATGGTAAAAGCAGTAGTCGGAGCAAACTGGGGTGATGAAGGAAAGGGAAAAATCACAGATATGCTTGCAAAAGACGCAGATATTGTAATAAGATTTCAGGGCGGTGCTAATGCAGGGCATACAATAGTGAACGAGTACGGAAAATTTGCACTTCATCTTCTGCCGTCAGGCTCATTTAACGAAAATGTTATAAATATGATAGGCAACGGAGTTGCGCTTGATATTCCGAAACTTTTTAATGAAATTGCAGAAATTGAAAAGCAGGGAGTAAAAAGACCTAATATTTTAGTATCCGAGCGCGCACAGGTTTTAATGCCGTACCATATTTTATTTGACACATATGAGGAAGAGAGGCTTTCGGACCGCAAATTCGGCTCTACAAAGTCAGGTATAGCACCGTTTTTCTCCGATAAATATGCAAAAACAGGTTTTCAGGTATGGGAACTTTTGCAGGACGACGATGTTCTTTTTGAAAAGGTTAAAAACACGGTTGAATATAAAAATCTCATAATAGAGCATATCTATCATAAACCGCTTTTGGTGGCAGAGGAGCTTTTTGAAACCTTAAAAGAATACCGAGAAATGGTTAGACCATATGTTGTAAACTCGGTAGAGTTTATGCATAAGGCAATTGCTGAGGGCAAAAATATTCTTTTGGAGGGACAGCTCGGAAGTCTTAAAGACCCCGATTTCGGTATATATCCGTTTACAACATCATCACCTACAATAGCAGGTTACGGTGCTTGCGGAGCCTCAATACCACCGTATGAAATCAAAGAGATTATAACGGTTGTAAAGGCATATTCTTCGGCAGTAGGTGCGGGTGCATTTGTTTCGGAAATTTTCGGCGATGAGGCAGATGAGTTAAGACGCCGCGGCGGTGACGGCGGTGAGTACGGTGCAACAACGGGAAGACCGAGGAGAATGGGTTGGTTTGACTGTGTTGCAAGCCGTTACGGCTGTATGGTACAGGGTACAACGCAGGTTGCATTTACCGTTTTGGACGTTCTGGGTTATCTTGATGAAATCCCCATATGCGTGGGATACGACATAAACGGCGAAATAACTAAGAGTTTTCCGACAACCGATAAATTAAATATCGCAAAGCCTGTGCTCAAAAAACTTCCGGGCTGGAAGTGCGATATACGCGGAATTAAAAAATATGAGGATTTACCCGAAAATTGCAGAAACTATATTGAGTTTATAGAAAAAGAGCTTGGGTATCCCATAAAAATGGTATCTAACGGTCCTGCAAGGAGCGATATGATTTTCAGATAATGAAAAATGGCAGAAACTTTATGAGTTTTTGCCGTTTTCTTATTTTCTTGACGGGATTTAATATCTGTGTTATTATTATGAGTGAGTGAAACATTTGGAGGCGGTTATATGAAAAAGATTATGGTTGTGTTCGGGACAAGGCCTGAGGCAATAAAAATGTGTCCCCTGGTAAATGAACTAAAAAGCCGAAAAAACATAGAAACTGTTGTTTTGGTAACTGGTCAGCACAGGCAGATGCTTGATGTTGTTTTAAAAGCGTTTGGTGTTGAGCCAAAATATGACCTTTCAATAATGAAACAGCAACAAACCCTTTTCGATATTACGATGGGGATTTTAAACGGAATAAAGGAAATTCTGGAAAAGGAGAAACCTGACACCGTACTTGTACACGGTGATACCACCACATCATTTGTGACCGCGCTTGCGTGCTTTTATATGCAAATTCCTGTGGGACACGTTGAGGCAGGACTGAGAACCTATAATATTTATTCTCCATATCCTGAGGAATTTAACCGTCAGGCAGTGGGTATTGTGGCAAAGTATAATTTTGCGCCTACTGAACTTTCCAAATCCAATTTAATAAAGGAGGGCAAAAATCCCGATTCGATTTTTGTTACGGGAAATACGGCAATAGATGCGCTTAAGACAACTATAAGGGCGGACTACTCGCATAAGGAGCTTGACTGGGCAAAGGATTCGCGGCTTATTATGATTACTGCGCACAGACGCGAGAACCTGGGTGAGCCTATGCACAACATGTTTCGCGCAATAAGACGGATTATTGAGGAATATCCCGACATAAAGGCAATTTATCCAATACACTTAAATCCTGCGGTAAGAAAAGCTGCAGACGAGGTTCTGTCAGGCTGTGACAGAATACGCATAATAGAGCCTTTAGATGTTTTGGATTTCCATAATTTTTTAAATAAAAGCTATCTTATTTTAACCGATAGCGGAGGTATTCAGGAAGAGGCACCATCGCTCGGCAAGCCTGTACTTGTTATGCGCGATACAACAGAACGTCCCGAGGGAATAAAGGCAGGGACACTAAAACTTGTCGGCACAAATGAGGACACAATATATAAGGAATTTAAAAATCTGCTTGACAATGAAGAGGAATATAGAAAGATGAGCAAGGCTTCAAATCCGTATGGTGACGGATTTGCGTGCAAGCGTATTGCAGATGTTTTAGAAAAATAGAAAGGAGAAATCCTTTCTTTTTTTTGTAAAACTATTGCAAAGGGACATAAAACGTGCTATAATTAAGTGTCCCTGAAAATAGGAGGTGTTATTATGGCAAGGCAAAAAAGGGAAGTAAGCGATACGGGAATTTATCACATTCTTCTAAGAGGCGTAAATTCGCTTTTTTTGGCAGAGAACGATTTTGAAACTTTCTTATCAATACTAAAAGAAAAAACAAAATCAAAAAATGTTAAAATCTTGGCATATCTGCTTTTGGAAAATCGTGTACATATGGTAATAGATGTAAAAGACGAAAATGTGGGAACGGTTTTAAAACCCGTGTGTACCAGTTATGCAAGGTATTGTAACAGGACGCGGGGAATAGGCGGTAAACTTTTTTATGACAGATTTAAAAGCGAGCCGATTAGTTCAAAGGACGAGCTTTTGGAAGTGGTTTCTTTTATAAACTTCATAGCACAGGGACACAAAAATAGCAAGTTTTCATCATTTGAAAACCCCATTTGCTCATTAAAGCAGAGCGGAATGACGGAAAAGCAGGCAAAGAATACGGAATTTAAGCATTTGTTTATGGAGGATTATGATTGTCTTTCAAAGGCAGAGCTTATAAGCTACATATACGCAATTTGCGGTGTGGCGCCAAAGGATTTTAAGACACTTTCTGCAGAAGGACAGCGCGAAGTGATTGATAAAATCACAAAAGACCGCAGGATTTCTAAATCCAAGGTTTATGAGGTTTTTGGAGTAAAAAAACCGCAAAGCGCAAAGCCAATAAGGGAAAATACAGAAATTGTTTTACAAAACAAACAAGAAAAAACGAAGAAGAGAGATTTAAGCGTCTGGCTTTTGTAAATCGGAGGTTTTTTATGAATATGAAATACACCTTAAGGGGACAGATAATATCCGTGCTTTTGGAGCATTTAAAGGCTTCCTTTATTTTCTTTACGGTATGGATTTTGGCGATAAGCGTAACATCATCTAAAATAGGCGGTGCAGTTTATTCTGCCATAGCAACATTTTTCTGGTTTGCAATTATCTATTCGGCAGGATATCAAGCGGAAAAAAATGACAAGAAAAGTTATAGTCCCCTGACACCGAAGCCGTATAAGGGGGCGTTGCTTTCTTTTGGAGTGCTTGCCGTAAATGCTTTAATTGTTCTTTCGTATTTGCTTGCTTGGCGAATATCGGGCGATGGCGAAAATCTCACAAATTTGCGGGCGGTGGCAGTAAATGCGATATACCTTTTTTGGTTTTCGCCGTTTATAGGTTTTTTAGGAACACAAAAAGGCGCGATTGCGCCCTTTGGATATATTATAATCTTTGTTCTGCCGACAGCAAGCTGTTTTTTGGGGTATTTTGCGGGGTACAAAAATTTTGACATATCGGAAAAACTGAGGCGTTTGGTATATGAAAAGAAAAAGTAGTATGCAGAAGGGACTGATTGAAATATCAGTCTCTTTTTTGTTTATGTTCGGTTAAGGAACCTATTACCTTACCAAGCCGTGCAATTTCCTTTTTAGCAGCCACAACCTCTTTTTGAGTTTGGTTAAGCAGGTTTTTTACGCGTTCAAGCTCCGCCTCTTTTTTTGCGGTATAATCAAAAGATTTTTCAAAAATGTCGGGATTTCCTAAAAGCGCAAGTCCTCTTGCATTGTGATACCCATAATAGTTTAAAAATTCGTCCCCTCTTTGCGCAGTGTAAATATCTATCGTCCGTCCTGTACTCATAAACCGCTTAGGCGGGCTAAAGGTTTCACAATCATTGCTTGACACGTAGCGTATGAAACTTCCGCTTTTCCACATCACATAAGTTTTGTCTTGAGCGCATACCAAAATCGGCATTTCAAGGTGTACGTCATGTGCAACTTCTTTTTCGTTCAAAAATACGCTGCCTTCCCTTGCAAACAAGATTTTTTCCTTTCCGTCTATATCATATATAGTAGCAAAATGAGCGTCTTCATATATAGGATTGAATCCCGACGGTTTTTCGTCCGCAATATTCACAAATCCTAAAATGCCTTTTGAATTCGTGTAGTAAACCCTGTTTCCTTTTATAAAAAAGTGCGGAGTTTCGCAAATATCAACGGTAGACGGCTTTGCGTGGTCGCCCAGTATGCAGTGAACAAGTAAGTTTTCACCGTTATATAGCGCCGAGTAGATAAAATTAAGTCTTCCGCGCACACTGTAAAGGCGCATATCCGAAACAGAAATATCATTGCTCAATTTTGAAATCACATATTTTTTCCAACCGACGGCATCACTCACGGCGTAGATAAGGTTATTATTGTGGTCAGTACATATCAAATGAACATTTTTATCCCTTGTACAAAAAACTCCAAAACCGTCCCTGCCGCCCGAAAATACGCTTGTATGCTCCTGCCACGCCCCTTGCAGGTTCCGCTTTCTTACGCATATTCCCTCGTAAGGCTTATAGAAGTAATGCTCGGCAAGATTTTTTGGCATAATAAGATAATTACTCATACAGTTTCCTCCTTTTATTCCATACTTATCTATATGATTTTAAAAAAATATGTATAACAATAAAATAATTGGCAAAAATACAGGTAACCTCACAAAATACATTACCCCCAAAAGAGAGACTTTAGAGGATTTTTCTTTAAGGTCTCTTTTTATGTGCAAAAATCATAGATATCTGACGGTTTTTTTTCGGATTTGCTTGATATTGGCAGGAAAAGATTGTATAATACAATAGAATAGATATGTAATCTAAATGCGGAGGAAATATAATGGATAATAATAAACTTGCGGAGCTATTGTTTTCGGATATAGAAAAAACACCCGCCGATTTTGAGGCAAAATACCCAAAACGCAGTCTGCCAAGAACAGCGTGTGTTACACGATTTGCGCCCAGTCCCACGGGATTTTTGCATATTGGCGGACTTTTTGCTGCATTTGTGGGCGAGAGAACTGCGAAAAAGTCCGGCGGAGTATTCTATTTAAGGATTGAAGATACAGATAAAAAACGCGAGGTTGAAAACGGTGTCGGGGCTATTATTAAAGGTCTTGCTGATTTCGGTATAACAATAGACGAGGGAATGCTCGGAGAAACGGAAAGCATAGGCGAGTACGGACCTTATATGCAGAGCAAGAGAAAAGAGATATATCAGACATATTGTAAGGATTTGGTAAAAAGAGGACTTGCATACCCGTGCTTTTGTACTGCGGAAGAACTTGAAAAGATAAGGAAAGCACAAGAGGAAAATAAGCAAAATCCGGGCTATTACGGTGAGTTTGCAAAATGCAGAAACCTTTCATTTGAGGAGATTGAAGCGAATATCAAAAACGGAAAGCCGTATGTTGTAAGACTTAAATCTCAAGGCGATGAAAACAGAAGAATTAAATTTGATGATGCAATAAAGGGTGAGATTGAAATGCCCGAGAATGTGCAGGATATTGTGCTTTTAAAGACCGACGGGATCCCGACATATCATTTTGCACACGCAGTCGACGACCACCTTATGCGCACAACCGACGTTATAAGAGGCGACGAATGGATTTCATCAGCGCCGATACATCTTCAGCTTTTTGAAGTTTTGGGGTTTGATGCGCCGAGGTATGCGCATATTTCGCCTATAATGAAAGAGGACGCGGAGACGGGCGGAAAACGGAAGTTATCCAAAAGAAAAGACCCCGAGGCGGCTGTTTCCTATTATCACGAGGCGGGATATCCGAAAGAGGCAGTTTTGGAATACCTTTTAACGATTGCAAACTCTAACTTTGAGGAATGGCGTGCTGAAAATCCCAACGCAAAAAGGGAAGATTTTGACTTTAAACTGTCAAACATGAGTAAGGCGGGCGCGCTTTTTGACCTTATGAAGTTGAATGACATAAGCAAAAACTATATCTGCACTCTTTCAAAGGAGGAGGTATATGAAAGAACGCTTGACTGGGCATCGGCGTACAATAAAGATTTTGCGGAGATTTTAAAGAATAATAAAGAATATGCTTTGAGGATTTTCGGAATAGAGCGCGGAAACGAAAAGCCGAGAAAGGATATTGCGAAGTGGGAAGATACTGTAGAATATACAAAATATTTCTTTGAAAAGCCTGAAAACTTTGAATGGCAAGATAATCTGTCAAAGGAAGATATGATTGAAATTCTGACTGAATATAAAAATGTGTATGATAAATCGGAAACGCAGGAGGAATGGTTTCCTAAGGTGCGAGAAATGGCGGAAAGGCTTGGTTATGCCAAAGCACCGAAGATTTATAAGAAAAACCCGGACGATTTTAAAGGGCATGTGGGCGATGTTGCATCGGTTATCCGCGTAGCCGTAACGGGCAGAAGAAATACTCCCGACCTTTATGAAATTATACAGGTTTTGGGATATGATGAGTTTACAGAAAGAATTGACAGGGCGATTTCCTTACTTAAGTAATGTCAGCAAAAGGAGAAGAAAATGGAAGAATCAAAGAATTTTATTGAAGATGCTATAGAAAAAGACTTAGCAGACGGAGTTTATGACCATGTCCAGACAAGATTTCCGCCTGAGCCGAACGGGTATCTGCATATAGGTCATGCAAAGGCAATCTGCATTGATTTCGGTAATGCTAAGAAGTACGGCGGAACGTGTAATCTGCGTCTTGACGATACAAACCCATCAAAGGAAGATGTAGAGTATGTTGACGCAATATGTGAGGACATAAAATGGCTTGGCTTTAAATGGGATAAGCTCCTTTACGCGTCCGACTATTTTGACGATATTTATGAAAGTGCAATAAAGCTCATTAAAATGGGCAAAGCCTATGTTGACGACCTGTCTGCAGAGGAAATAAGGGAATACCGCGGGACTTTAACTGAGCCCGGAAAGGAAAGTCCGTACCGCACAAGGACAATTGAGGAAAACCTTGACCTGTTTAAACGTATGACCGATGGCGAGTTCCGAAACGGAGCAAGAGTTTTGCGTGCAAAAATTGACATGTCGTCACCGAATCTCAACATGCGCGACCCGATAATCTACCGCATTATGCACCAGACTCACCACAGAACGGGCGATAAGTGGTGCGTGTATCCTATGTACGATTTTGCGCACCCCATTTCCGATACGGTGGAGGGCGTAACCCACTCTCTTTGCTCGCTTGAATTTGAGGACCACAGACCGCTTTATGACTGGTTTTTGCGCGAGCTGGGTTTTGAAAATCCGTCAAGACAGATAGAATTTGCAAGAATGAACTTAAATTATACATTAACAAGCAAAAGAAAATGCTTAAAACTCGTGGCGGACAAAATCGTATCAGGCTGGGACGACCCCAGAATGGGAACGCTGTGCGGTATGAGAAGACGCGGTTATCCGAGCGAGGCAATCCGTGATTTTTGTGAAAAAATAGGCGTTGCAAAGGCAAACAGCGTTATAGACTTCTCACTTCTGGAGTTTTGCGTAAGGGAAAATCTTAACCGGAACGCTACCAGAGCTATGGCTGTTCTGCGCCCTGTAAAGCTCGTTATTGATAACTATCCAGAGGGTAAAACCGAGGAAATTGAAGTTGAAATAAATCCGCAAAAGCCTGAACTGGGCAAAAGAAAGACCGTATTTTCAAAAAATCTTTGGATTGAAAGCGAAGATTTTATGGAGGATGCACCAAAAAAATATTTCCGTCTTTCCATAGGTAAAGAGGTAAGACTGAAAGGTGCGTATTACGTCACCGCAACCTCCTGTAAAAAGGACGAAAATGGGAATATCATGGAGATACACGCAACTTATGACCCCGAAACCAAAGGCGGAGACTCGCCTGACGGACGAAAGGTTAAGGGTACAATCCATTGGGTAAGCTGTGAGTCCTGCTTTGACGCTACCGTAAATCTGTATGAGAGACTTTTCAATGTGGAAAATCCGTCAGACGAAAGCAAAGTCGGCAGTTTTGAGGATAATCTAAACCCGAACTCTGTTGAAACGCTGACAAACTGCAAAATTGAGAACGGTTTAAAAAGTGTAAA
>JAIKVQ010000114.1 GCA_024685565.1 Bacillota bacterium | reverse complement strand
ACAAGCGGCTTTGGATAATCCTGAAAAACACGTTGTTGTTCAGACTGCTCCTGCTGTAAGAGCGGCTTTGGGCGAGGAATTTGGTCTTCCGATAGGCACTCCCGTAACAGGAAAAATGGCTGCTGCTCTTCGTCGCTTAGGCTTTGACAAGGTGTTCGATACAGATACAACCGCAGACCTTACCATTATGGAAGAAGGAACGGAGTTTATTGAAAGATTTACAAAGCAGGAAAAACTTCCGCTTATCACCTCCTGTTCACCCGGTTGGGTTAAGTTCTGCGAACACTATTATCCGGAATTTATAGATAATCTGTCAACCGCAAAATCTCCTATGGAGATGTTTGGAGCAGTTATTAAGTCATATTACGCTGAAAAGAACGGCATTGATAAGAAAAATATCTTCTCTGTTGCTATTATGCCGTGTACCTCCAAAAAGTATGAAATAAGCAGAGAAGAACATTCTACAAGCGGAAGTCAGGATATTGACGCATCGCTCACAACACGCGAGCTTGCAAGAATGATTAAGCAAGCAGGAATTGACTTTAATTCACTTCCTGATGAAGAATTTGACCAGCCGTTCGGTATGGCAACAGGTGCAGGCGTTATCTTCGGAACAACAGGCGGTGTTATGGAAGCTGCTATCCGTACTGTTTATGAAATCTTGGAGGGTAAGCCTTTAGAAAACTTGAATGTTACCGCTGTTCGTGGCTTAGACGGCGTAAAAGAGGCAACTCTTAAGATTGCCGGAAAAGATGTCCGCGTTGCAGTTGCTCACGGCACAAAAAATGCCCGCGCTATCCTTGAAAAGGTAAAAGCAGGCGAGCATTATGACTTTATCGAAATTATGGCATGTCCCGGCGGTTGTATCCACGGTGGCGGTCAGCCGATAGTCGATTCTAAGACAAAGGCAACTACGAATGTAAAGGCACTTCGTGCAAAGGCTCTTTATTCAGAAGACGAGGCATCAACACTTCGTAAATCGCACGAAAATCCGTATGTTCAAAAGCTCTATGAAGAATACTTTGAAAAGCCCTGTTCACACAAGGCTCACCAGCTTTTGCATACAACCTATACAAAGCGCGATAAGTTCTAAAAAAAGAGGCTATATAGCCTCTTTTTTTGCTTCATTTATTTTTAATACATATCCGTCACGGACTCCGCATCTTTTTATATGTATGCTTTTTGCTCCGAAAAATTCTGCAATTTCACGCATTATTATAATTCCCACTACAATATTGTCATATCTGCTTCGGAATATTCTTTTTATTGCTTTTTCATCAGTTTCTTCAATAAAATTTATTATCTTTTCAATGTCACAAACCTTTATAATATCGGCATTTTTGCCCTCTAAATACCGATACAGTTTAAGAGCAGCCTTTGCCGTTCCGCCCATCATATATATCTTTTCGCATCTTTTGCCCTTTTTTATTTGGAGGTTTTTTTGTATGTATTCTCTTATTTTAACCTGCTCTGTTTTTGTGACTTCCCTGCCTTTTGAAAATCTGTTTTTAACTCTTCTGCAGCCTATCGGTCTTGAAAGTGATTTAGAAAGCTTTCCTTTATTAAATATAAGAATTTGGGCGCTTCCTCCCCCCAAATCTACGCCAATACCGCTTTCATCAGGACTGATCGTTCCCAAAAGACCGTAAAAATCATATTCAGCTTCGCGCTTCCCGGAAAGAATGTCTATCTTTATTCCCGTTTCTTTTTCTACTCTTTCCAATACTTCTTCTTTGTTACGCAAAACCCGCATAGCATACGTGCCAAAAGCATAAATCTTCTCATTCTGACTCTTTTGCTTAAGGAATCTCAGTATACTGCACAGTTTGTCCATACCGTGTACCGATAAGATCCCGTTTTTTGTATCGCTTATTATTTCAGAGTTCATGCCAAAATTTGAAACTGTTCTTCCTTTTTCATATGTAACAAGACGAATGGTGTTTGAACCTATATCAATAACATTTATCATAACACTCCTCCTTTTGCTGCATATTTTTATGTCCCTTAATTGTGATTATGTCCGCAGTCACAATGATGGTGTCCTTCTTCTTGTGAGTGTCCGCAGTCGCAGTCCGCATCATCATAATATCCCAAAAACTCGGTATAAGAAGTTTTGGTTATTTCATTTTTTATTAAATCCTTTATCTCAACACAGCCGTCTGCAAAACACCTGATTATTGCAGAATGTCCCTCTTTTTCTGCATACTCCGACGCCTTTTTTATGTCCCCGTCATAATTATACATCTCTACTATACATCCGTTGACTCTTAAATTGTAGCATATATCGTATGCTACACCCTCTGCCGACTTTTCCGCAAACACAAGGCTTTTTGAAATGCTGTTACTTGCACTATTTCCTTTGCATAATTGCGAAAGGATTTTTATATCAATATAGGCAACTGTCTTCTCGTCATAAAAACTGCCCTTTGCAAAAACCGTATTATCACAGGATAAAATAAATCCGTTTTTTATGTCCCTGTCTAAAACAAGGATTTTTTCAAATCCGAAAAGATTTAGTAAATCAAACACCGATTTTTCAGAAACTTTTACAATAAAACTTTCCAAATTGCAAGCAAAAGCTGATTCAATACACGCAGATACCACCTCTGCACGTGCCTTTATCGAGCCGGCAGAAACTATATCTGCCGAGTTTTTATCAAGAATAAAATATCGCTTTTTGTCAGAGCTTTCCTCCTGTTCATCAAGTGCAAAAGATGTCAAGACCGACCAAATCGTATCTTCTATATCTCGCTTAGTAAAATCAGTCATTTTTATGTCCCTCTTTTTTTAACTTTTGTATTCTAATATCTTCACCTATAAAATGCAGTATTTCGAAACTTTCATATAGCCTTGAAAATAGTCTTTCGGTATATTTTTTCTGTATTCCGTCCATTGTGAGATTTGTAGAAATAATCATTTTCTTTGAAAGCGCCGTTCTTTTATTGATTATGTCAAAAAAGAACTGAACGGAAACCGGATTTGTTACCTCTGTACCCAAATCGTCTATAATCAATAGGTCAGCTCCCGTGATAAGCTCGTTTGTTTCGTCAAAACTGCCTTCGCGCCTTCCGAATTTATAATCCTCATAGTCGGAAAAAAGGCTTGCCGCTGTTTCATAAATTACACTTTTTCCGCTGTCTAACATTTTTTTTGCGCAACAGGAGGACAAAAAGGTTTTTCCAAGGCCGCAACCGCCGTAAAAGAGCAGATTTTTGCTTTTTTCGTCTTCGCAGAAATTTTGCGCCTTTTTAAAAATTTCCTGCATATTTTCTTTTTCGGTCATATCGAGTTTTTCTATATATTTATCCCCGTAATAGTCAAAGGAAAATTCCGAAAAATCGTGTAAATTTCCTTTCATATTTGACATTTCATAATGCAAATCTATAATCTTCTGAATAAGGCAGGGACATTTTTCATTGTCTATGTATCCAGTATCAAGGCATTTTTCACAATTATATTTTACTTCGTCAAAATCCTCGGGTATGCCGTTTTCTAAAAGGAAGTTTTTCTTTTTTTCTTTTAATAGGGAAAGTTTTTTTTCAAAGTTTTTATTAAATTCTTCGCTTTTTTCAGGATTGTCCAAAATATTTTTAAAATTTTCTATCCCAATCTCAGTAATTTTTCTATCAAATTCCAAAAGCTGTGGATATTTTTCGTTTACTTCCTTTACGCGCCTGTCTCGCTCCATTCTTGCTTTTGTACGGTCTTCATCATATTTATCAAAAATCCTTTTAAGCGCGTCTCTCTCGTAAATCATAAAATAAATTCCTTTCCTTTTAAAAGCTCTTTTATCCTATCCTTTTTTTCGATTATTTCACAGAATCTTCTTATATACTCATACGGTTCTTTAAAATTCGCAATTCTTTCTATTCTGTCGCCCTTTACTATTTTGGAAACACCGCCTCCGCCAAGTCCTATTATTGTCTGTATTTCCTCCATAATATTTATGTTATATGCAGAAAAATACTCCTTTTTTGCATATCCAACATTTTCAAGGTTTCCCGAAATATTTTTTTGCCTATACATATAATACGGCTCTCTTCCGCTTTTAATAAGCATTTCCTGTGCATATGAAAGCATCTCATCTAAAAGCTCACTGTTTGACAAAGGAATTTTTTCAGAATTGACTTTTGATGCCCTTTTTATGCACATAGAATGTACCGTTATATTTTGAGGATTTAATTCCAAAATACCGTCAAGGCTGTTTTTAAACATCTCAAAATTTTCACCGGGCAGTCCTGCAATCAAATCGGTGTTTACGCATTTAAACCCTACCTTTTCTGCAAGAGAAAATGCGTTGTAAAAATCTTTTACTGTGTGTTTTCTTCCTATCAAATCAAGAGTTTCCTGATTTAAGGTCTGCGGATTTATACTTATTCTGTCTGCTCCGCCTTCTTTGATTTTGATTATTTTTTCATATGTTATTGTATCCGGTCTGCCAGCTTCTACGGTAAATTCCGATACATTATTAAAATCTATGCTTTTTCTTAACCTGTCAAGTACTTTTTCAAGCTGAAAAGCGGATAATGTTGTCGGTGTTCCGCCTCCTATATAGATATTTTGAACGGAAAGCGAAAGCTGTTTTAAAATTCTGCCTGTATATTCTATCTCCTTTAACAGACAGTCGCAAAATTCATCAATGTACTTTCCGCTTACCTTAATATCCGTCGAAACAAAGGAACAGTAAGCGCACCTTGACGGGCAAAACGGTATGCCTATATATATGCTTACAGAATTTTTTCCTACATTTTTTAAAATCTTTTCTTCATTTTCGGAAACTTTTAAAGCGAGGTCTGTTTTTCTCTCTGATACATCAAAAATATCCTTTAATATTTTTGAAACTTCCTCTTTATTTTTCCCCTCTTCCTTTAATTCTCTTACATATTTTGCAGGTCTTATACCGCTTAAAACACCCCAAGGAAGAGATATTTTCCGTACTTTTTGCGCTGCTAAAACAAAACTTCTCACACAGCATACGCCGTACATCTTTTTTATTCTTTTTTCGCTTTCCTTACAAGTTTCAAAAGGAAGTGAAAACTCTCCAAAATAGCTTTTTCCCTCAAATTCTATTGTTGTTTTTACACAAATCTCCGTACCATTATCAATAAAATCGGTTGTTATCCTGCCTTCCTCATTTTTGGCGAAAAAAATATTTATAAAAATATTCATTTCGTAATCGCATTTAAACCCGTTTTGAATTAAAAGCATTTATTTTACTTCCTTAAAAAAACCGTTTTTCTTTTCATATCCTATTGTAGTTTGTCTTCCGTGTCCCGGATATACTTTCGTATCATCGGGCAATAAATAGAGCTTATTTTTTACAGAGTTTTCAAGCTCTTTTAAATTACCTGTTTCAAAATCCCATCTTCCCACACTTCCAAAAAAGAGTGTATCGCCTGAAAACAGGCAGTTTTCGGCTAAAAAACAGCTACTACAGTCGGTATGCCCCGGAGTATAGATACATTTTATATCTATACCGCAAAGATTTTTTACCTCTCCGTCTTTAAAATATCCGTCTATTTTTCCTTTTAAATTCTCGCTGGAGGTAAGAAAAGTAATTTTTGGATTAGTTATATTCCTTAATAAATTAAATGAGCCTAAGACCGTTTTTTGCCCTTTTAACTCTGATAACGAATATATATGGTCAAAATGGCAATGTGTCAGCAAAATATATTTAACATTATAATTTTGAATTTCTTTTAAAATTTTAAAAGTATCTTCACCGGGGTCTATTAAAACTGCATCTTTTCCATTGGCTAAAAGATAGCAGTTTTCATCCATTTCTTCACTTTTTATTACTTTGATTTCCATTTTAATTATATAATCTGACAGGTAAAATCATAAAGGTAAAGCTATCATCGCCTTTTGCCGAACGTATAAAACAGGAACTTCTCGGATTTGAGAATTCCATTTTTATTTCATCATCCTCACACGCACGCAGAGCGTCCAAAAGATAGCGGTGATTAAATCCTATTTCCAAATCTTCTCCGCTTGCCTTAACATCAACTATATCGTAAACCTTTCCTTTACCTGTCATACAGGTTATTTCTATTTTATCGGTTGTGATATTTAATCTTACAGGAACTTTTTCCGCCTTTGAAGTTATGTCATCATTTATTAGTAAAGATGCTCTTTCCAGACTTTCCGATAAAGCAGAAGTTTCACATGTTACAAAAATACTGTTAGGTGTCATTAAAACAGGCTTATAATTTATAAATTCACCTTCTAAAAGACGTGATACTACTTTATAATTTTTAAATTCAAAAAGTGCATGTCTTTCTGATATTATAATATTTAAATTTTCCTCTTCTCCGTCCTCCAAAACCTTAAAAATTTCACGGAGAGTAAGACCGGGAACGATAAATTTTACACTGCTTAATGAAGAATCGACTACTTCTTTGCAAATTGAAAGACGGTATCCATCGGTTGTCACTATAGATAAAACGCCTGATTCTATTTCAAATAAAGCTCCTGTCAAAACAGGCTTTCTTGCTTCGTTTTGAGATACAGAAAATATTGTTTTTCTAATCATCTTTTTTAAAACAGGCTGTTTTACGGAAAATTTATAAATCTCTGAAACTTCAGGAACGGCAGGGTATTCAATGCTTGAAAGTCCCTGAATATTGAACTCGGATTTTCCGCATTTTATTGTCATTACATTATTGTCTTCATTTACAGAAATTGAAACATCTGTATCGGGAAGGCGTCTTATAATTTCACCGAACATTTTTGAAGAAATGGCAATCTGTCCGCCTTCTGAAATATTTGCAATATCGTTATATTCAATGCAAATATCAAGGTTATTGCCATATACAGTGAGGTTTCCGTTAGCGTTTGCATCTATTTTAATACACTCCAAAATAGGCATTATCGATTTTGCGGATACTGCCTTTTGAACGGTATTTATAATTTTTAAAAGCTGTTGCTTATGACATGTGAATTTCATAAATTTTTCTTCCTTTCTTTTTCGCATTGGTAGGTACGTATATAATAAATTATATAGTAGTAATATTAGTAGTAAAGTGGAATATGTGGAAAATACGGAAAATAAACTCAATTATGCTAAAATTTTATTATCATATTAAAGTTTATAATGTGTTGATTTTTAAAAGTTATAAACACCGTATTTTTTATAAAAAATTTATACACAAAAATTCCATAAATTACTGTTAATAATTTCAGATACTGTTAATATCCTTTGTAATGGCGTCAATATCAGCTTTTAAAACACTGTCATTTTTTAAAGACGCCATTATTTTATCCACACCGTACATAACAGTTGTTCTGTCGCGGTTTCCGAGCGCCCTTGCAATCATTGAAAAATTCATTGTTGTCAGAGTTTTGCAAAGATACATCGCAATCTGCCTTGAAAAAGCTATGTTTTTCTGTTTTGATTTACCTAAAAGCTCGTCCTCTGTCACATTATAATATGAACAAACGCAGTCTATTATTTTTTGGGGTGTTATTTTTATAATTCCGTCGTCGGGAATAATTGATTTTATAACCATTTCTGCAATTTCTTTTGTTATTTCGGTATGTTTCATACCTGCATAAGAAATAATTTTAAGCATTGCTCCTTCGAGTTCACGGACATTTGAGTCTATACGTTCGGCAACGTAGGATAAAACCTCTTCGCTTATGTAAATATTCTGACTTTCTGCTTTCTTTTTAAGAATAGCTACTCTTGTCTCATAGTCAGGTCTTATAATATCTATGCTAAGGCCCCATTCAAAACGGGTTTTTAAGCGCTGGTCAAGTGTTGCAAGTTCACGTGGCATACGGTCGCTTGTCAGAACAATCTGTTTATTGTTTTGATGAAGTTCGTTAAATGTATGGAAAAATTCCTCCTGAACGCCCTGCTTGTTTTCTATAAACTGAATATCGTCAATCAACAGCACGTCCACATTTCTGTAAAGCTGACGGAAAGTGCCCATATCCTTTATATGTAAGGATTCAATCATTTCATTTGTAAATCTTTCGCTTGTAACATAAACGACCTTTTTTTCAGGCGATTTTTTAAAAATCTCGTTTCCGATTGCCTGCATAAGGTGCGTTTTTCCAAGTCCTGAGTCACCGTATAAAAATAACGGATTATTCATTTCCTGTCCCGGATTTTTTGCTGTACTCATAGCAATAGCGGTAGCAAATTCATTTGATGAACCAACTATAAAATTATCAAAGGTATAACGGGGATTCAGATGAGTTTTTGCATAGCTGTTATTATCCTGCACTTCCTCTTTTTGAGGTTCTTTAACTTCGTCCTTTAATACTACTAAAAAGGTTACAGGGCGCGCCATTATTTTAGAAAGCGCTTTTTCAATAGTTTCTCTGTATCTTATATCTACCATAGATTTACAGATGAGATTTGAAACGCCTCCCATAAAAATCTCCCCGTCAAAAGAAACAGGAACTATATCCTTTATATATGTATTAAATCCAACAACAGAATTTATGTCTTTTCTGATGTAAGTTAAAGCAGCGGACCATATTTGTTTTGTATCCATTTTTATCCCCCTATTAAAAAATTAAAAGCCGTAAAAAACTCCTCTTCTATAATAACAAAAAAAATGATATTTTACAAGGAAAAAAGAAATTTTTTTTGGAGATTATGTAAAAATCACTTTAATTGACAAAAAAAACGAAATGATATATAATAGGAAATATAAAAGAGGTGATTTAATTTGAAATGCGAACAGTGCAGATATAATACCGAAATTGTTGACAGACTGAAAAATGAACAGATTTCCGAAGAAACTGTCGGGAAATTAACCGATGTTTTTAAGGTCTTCGGAGACGGAACAAGAATAAAGATATTGTGGAATTTGTTTGATAAGGAAATATGCGTCGCAGAGATTGCAGAACGCGTGAATATGAGCCAGTCGGCGGTAAGCCACCAACTTCGCATTTTGAAACAGGCAAGGCTTATAAAGGCGCGTCGTGACGGAAAAAACACCTTTTATTCGCTTGATGATGAGCACGTAAAAAGAATAGTTGAGCAGGTTATGATCCACATAACAGAGTAAAAAAGAGCCTTTCGGCTCTTTTTTATTTTATCTCGTCAAGAGGTATTATAACTTCAGGAAATCCCATTGCATACGGCCCTATCTGATACTGACCGAAATACATTACCAAATCAAAATCATTTAAATAGAATGAAACATAAGGAGCTTCTTCTTCCAAATCCCAAAGTTCATAACCTTCATACTCTTTTGTAAATTTATCAATTACGAATTTATTTGTTTCCTCTTTAGTTTTTCCTAAAATATCGGAAAGTGAAAGCTCTTTTTTATCTTTCACATTATAGGTAAAGGATTCCCTTGCGCCGAATGGATGTGCACCGCCTGTGTAAAAGGAAGTTTCAAATGTTAAAGATAAAATATCGTCGGTGTTTTTGTGTACGGTATAGGTAAGATAATTTTCATAAGGATACATATCTTCATATCCATATTCATCATCTTCCTCATTTTCTTCATTTTCGTAGTAGTCTGCAATATCTTCTGCTATTTCTCTGACATCTTGTATAAACTCTTTTTGCTTATCAAGGAATAAATTATTTAATTTTTTAATAAAATTTGTTTCGCTTTTTACTGAAATTTGAGGATATTCGGTTGAGATTGAAACTAAGGAAGTTCCGTCTTTTGCAGTAATTTCCTCGTAATCTGAAAAATCTTTTATTGTAAAATTTTTCGGATGGGGAGGATAAATCGCACCGAAACCCGCTTCTTCAACACAAGCCTGACCCTCTTTTGTCAGCATAAATTCAGCCATTTTACGCGCAGGCGAATTTTCGGACTCGTCTTTTCTTAAAACAGCATATGTGTTGTTTGAAAGAGGATATTCTCCGCTTGCTATTGTATCATCATCAGGGTAAACGCCGTCAATTTCCAGAAGTTTTAAATACTTATTTGTGCCGTAAAATTCGTCCATATTCCGGAAATAGTAGTAAATGCTGTAGCCTAAGCCGTAACCTTTCGGGTCGTCGGTTTGTGAGCCCATAACATCTGTTAAAATATTTGCCATTTCGTCAGAAGTGTTTTCTTTTCTTATTTTTTCGTTTATTTCGTTGCCGTTTAGGAAGTAGCGCTCCATCTGTGCATGGCTTCCGCTGTCATTGTTACGGCAGTAGGGGTACAAGAGCGATGATGTTCCGCCAAGATTTTTCCAATTGCTGTATTTGTTTTCCACATATATTTCGGAAATCTGCTTTTTTGTAAGACCTTTTATAGGATTATCGCTGTTTGTAAAGAAAATCATAGCGTCATATGCAATCGGTATAAGTTCAAGCTCAACACCCTTTTCTTTTGCAAGCTCTAAAATATCGCTTGCAGGGTAAACCGATGCAAAAATAATATCGACCTCGCCGTTTATTAAACGTTCATA
>JAIKVQ010000052.1 GCA_024685565.1 Bacillota bacterium | reverse complement strand
TTGTGGAGTTGAAAATGCAAGAATTCATACTTGACTTGTAAAACTTTGAAGAGAGAATAAATATGAACTATATAAATGAATATAAAAGATGGCTATTAAACGCTGATGAAGAAACAAAAAATGAGCTTTCTCAAATTACAGATAAAAAAGAAATTGAAGATAGATTTTACCGACAGCTTGAATTTGGCACTGGTGGAATACGAGGGATAATTGGTGCCGGAACAAATCGTATTAATAAATACATTGTTGCTCGTGCAACAAAAGGATTAGCAGAATTTATTAAAAAAAACAGTAAAAATCTTTCAAGCGAAAGTGTAGTTATTGCGTATGATTGCCGAAACTTTTCAAAAGAATTTGCTCATACCGCGAGCAATGTATTATGTTCAAATGGGATAAAGACATATATATTTGATGATTTAAGACCAACTCCTGAGCTTTCTTTTGCAGTAAGACATCTGTCAGCAACCGCAGGTATAGTTATTACCGCATCGCATAATCCTGCAAAATACAACGGCTATAAGGTTTATTGGAGTGACGGAGGACAAGTACCGCCTGACATAGCATCAGGAATATTTGAAGAAATCCTTAAAATAGACTTTTTCGATGTTACATTCGATTTGAACACTTCATTGCAAACAGTAATTGGGAAAAGCATTGATGATGCATATATAGAAAGTGTATATGCACAGTCGGTGAATCCATATGTTCATAAATTGAATTTTAAGCTTGTTTATACGCCGCTCCATGGAAGCGGAAATAAGCCGGTAAGGCGAATTTTAGAGCGTGCCGGCTTTAAAAATGTATTTGTAGTTAAAGAACAAGAAGAACCTGATGGTAATTTTCCGACTGTAGCATCACCAAATCCTGAGAATAAAGAATGCTTTGAATACGCTATAAAGTTGGCGAAGGAAAACGATGTCGATTTGATAATAGGAACGGATCCTGATAGTGATCGAGTAGGTGTTGTCGTAAGAAATGCAACAGGGGAATATGAACCATTAACAGGAAATCAGGTGGGAATATTACTGCTCAACTATATCCTCTCATCAATGAATTGCACATCAAAGGACGCCGTAGTTTCGACAATTGTATCCACGAGAATGGCAAAAGTTGTTGCAGATTATTATGGAGTTACCTATTTTGCAACATTAACAGGATTTAAATATATTGGCGAAAAAATACATGAATTTGAAATGGAAAAAAGCCATGATTTTGTTTTTGGATTTGAAGAAAGCTATGGCTATCTCAAAGGAACATACTGCAGGGATAAGGATGCGGTTATTGCGAGTATGCTGATTTCCGAAATGGCAGCATATTATCAGGAAAAAGGGAAAACATTGTGCGACGCATTGGCAGAGCTTTATGAAAAACACGGTGCATTTTCCGAAGAACTTGTAAGCATTACCTTAGAGGGCGCTGACGGTCTTTTGAGAATAAGCAATATTATGAAAAATTTGAGGAAAAATCCGCCTGAAAAGATAGGAGATTTCAAAATTACAAATATCGTTGATTATCTTGGAACAACAAACCTGCCCAAGTCCGATGTTTTATATTTTGAACTCGAAAATGATATTCATTTTGCGATAAGACCATCGGGTACAGAACCAAAAATCAAATTGTATTATCTTTCAAAGGCCGATACCCTTGAAAATGCTGACAGAAAGATTGAAATGGTAAAAAAAATCATATCAAACATAATTTCATAATGCAAAGCCAAGAAGGGGTAAAAATTATGAAAAAAAACTTTGGCACAGATAATTGGGGAAAAAACATACCTGAGCCTATTTGCGACGATTTTCCGGAATATTATGAGTTTTATAAAAAAACATGGGAAATTGCCAAAACTCATATAAAGGAAATTGACGGTATGCCGCAATCTCCATATATGGACGAGGCTTTTTGCGACACGCAAATTTGGATATGGGATTCTTGTTTTATGTCACTTTTCTGCAAATATGCTCAAGAGATATTTCCGGGAATTGAAACATTAAATAATTTTTATGAGGTACTGTATAACGGTAAAAAGCTTCCAAAAATAATTCCTACGGATAAAGAGCCCGAATGGACAGGGGCAATTCCCGGTAAGCCTTATGAGATAAAAGTGCATATTGCAGACAATCCGCCGCTTTTTGCGTGGGCAGAGTATGAAAATGCGCTTATAAACGGTGATATAGAATACATTAAACAGCTTTTATATGATAAAAAAGTTTTGCAAAAGCATTATGATTGGATAGAAGGTTTACGTGGGGCAACATTGCCGGACGGAGTGTTAAATCCTACTTGTCTTATTGCGGAAAAAAGTGGATATAGATGGGAGGGCGGCCGCTCCGGAATGGACAATACTCCGAGAGGCAGGAAAACTCCGCATGCAGAAAAAGCGCGCCCCAACAATCCTGATTTGCTGTGGATAGATGCTATATGTCAGCAGGCGCTTTCAGCACGCTTAATTGCAAAAATGTTTGCCATTATAAAGGATAGCGATAATGAGACGGAATGGATCAAAAAATTTGAAGAAAAAAAGAAAATTATAAATAGCTTATATTGGGATAAATCCGACAACTTCTACTATGATATTGACTGCAAAACAGGTGAATTCTGTAAAGTTATGACTATTGCGTCATATTGGGCGTTAACGGCGGGCGTGGCGTCAAGGGAACAGGCGAAATATCTTACAGAACATCTTTTAAATTCAAAATGTTTCGGCGGTTTTGTGCCGTTTGTATCGCTTTCGAGAAGTGATAACGATTTTAAATCAAACGGAGCGTATTGGAGAGGTTCTGTTTGGCTTCCTACTGCGTATGCCACATTAAAAGGCTTGGTGAATTACGGATTTTATGAGGATGCACATATTTTGGCGTCAAAGTTATTAAACCATATGTATAGAACTTATAGAGAATTTAATCCTCATACAATATGG
>JAIKVQ010000050.1 GCA_024685565.1 Bacillota bacterium | reverse complement strand
CATATTCTTGATTACCGCTTTATCAACATAATCCTGAATGGCATTTTCATATTCTGATTTTTCGCCCAGTAATCCGCCGTATTTTATATATTCATCTATATCATTTTTACCTATAATTCGTGCATATTCTTCAATCGGCATAGGTGTTGTGTGAATTTCATAGGCTCTGTCATATAATTGGTCATTTTCTGCAAGCGAGAAACTAAAGGAATCATCTCCTGTAACAATTATTTTCATACCCATAGCAGCATATATATCCGATAAAAGCGAGCTTGAATCTATAAAATCCTTTATTGCGGTTATTTCATCAACAAAGATAATCTTTTTCCCCATATCACAGAGTATATCCAAATCCTTACCAAGATTATCAATAGTATTATCAGGTTTTACTTGTATATATACCGCTTTTTTGCGTTCATCTTCGGTCATATCTTGTATTGCCTGAAAAATTGCTGTTGTTTTGCCCGTTCCTTGAAAACCATATATGATACATATTCTCGGCTCGGTTGGCATATCCAAAAAATACCGTATAAGATTAGTAAAATTACGCCTTTCATACTCATTAACACTCTTTGTTACTTTCGCAACATCTTCATCTGCATATACATCTGTGTTAAATTCAGTCATACATTCCCTCCTGCATAATATTTTTTGGAAATATTAACTCTGTTGATTTCTTTTGTCAATGGATTTATAAAAAAAACAATGGACACATCTTTTCCTTTTGTCAGTAATGCAATATTTTATCATCATCTTGTTATTACTTATGTCAAAGTTATTCTGTTTTAATAGACTTTCCATTTATTATGTGGTAGTTTGTAATCAAAAAAGGAGTGTGCTCTATATGGTAAAAACAAAACTTATCCGTATAATTATCGCAGTAGCATTACTTGCGGTAACTCAGGATTACAGCCCTAATATTGTCAATCAGGGAAATAACAAAATAGCACCATTCTCATATTACAAGGAAGATGTAATAAGAATACAAGAACGATTATCTTCGGAACAGAAATCAGAGAACATACAAAAAGAAAATGATCAGCCTCAAGAATGGCTTCAGAATGATACTAAAAAGACAAAACTCAAATACAAAACCGCGAAAACCTCTGATGAGAAAGAAGATTCAACAAAAAACAAACAATCTAACAGCAATAAGGTATATATTGACGGATTCGGATATGTGGAACCTGCCGAACCGCCAACAGCCATAATTGGTGCATCGGACGGGGATATTAACAAGATGGTAGGTGAAATGTAAATCAAACAGAAACTGCTTTATGCAGTCTTTTTGTTGCTTTTGGTGATAGATTTATCAAAAATCTTATGGTATCTTGTGCTGTTGAAAGTTGAGGTGAATTTCAGTCGGCAGATAGATTGACAATTTCTTAAAATGGTATAATAGATTAAAAAACGAGGAGTTGTCGAATATGAAAATTACAGATGAAATGATTAGAAATTACAAGAATTATCTAATTACAGAAGAAAAAAGCGAGGTCACAATTGAAAAGTACATACGGGACATCAAAACTCTTTCCCTATGGCTTGGCAAGAGAGAAATTACAAAACAGGAATTACTCTCATACAAAGCAAAATTGATTGAAGATTATGCCCCGGCAAGTGTAAATTCTGTCATAGCATCAATTAACGGATTTCTTATGTTCCATAAACTGTACGATTTGAAAATCAAAATCCTAAAAATCCAAAAGCAGTTATTCTGCAAAAAGGAGAAGGAATTGACAAAGGCTGAATATGAGAGATTGCTAAAAGCAGCAAAATCAAAAAGGAATGAACGGCTGTATCTAATTATGCAGACTATATGCGGAACAGGGATAAGGGTGTCGGAATTAAAGTTCATTACTTGCGAAGCTGTGGCAAATCATAAGACTACAGTAAACTTAAAAGGCAAGGTACGGATAATACTTCTTCCCAAAGAGCTTTGCAAACTTCTTTCAAAGTATATTAAAGAACAGAATATCAAATCAGGTCCTGTATTCATAACAAGAAACGGTAACCCCCTCTCAAGACACGATATTTGGCGTTCTATGAAAGCATTATGCAATACAGCAGGTGTTGACAAGGCGAAAGTGTTTCCGCACAATTTAAGGCATTTATTCGCAAGAACTTACTATGCTATTCAAAAGGATATTGTAAGACTTGCGGATATTCTCGGACATTCAAGTATAAATACCACAAGAATTTATACAATCGAGGACGGAGAAATACACCGAAGGCAAATGCAAAAGCTTGGGCTTGTGCATTTGACGGCATAAAAAATGCGTACTTAATCAACATTATGTAAGCAAGTAACACAGAGATTATACCTTAAAATATCAAAATCGTCAATAAATCATAGCCGAAAATACTGAAAACCCTCAAAATTCCAAAATTCATACATTCAAAAATGACCAATGGAATAACCTAACTTGCATTGGTCTGCAAATCGTTAAAAATTGCTTACAAAACCGTCTAAAAACAGCAAATTCTATTAAGCATTTCTAACATAATGTTGATTATGTGAGAAATGCTATTTTATTGCAAAGAAGATGATTT
>JAIKVQ010000045.1 GCA_024685565.1 Bacillota bacterium | reverse complement strand
AACAAGCCCTATGCATTAACGCAGCAATCACGAAAGACATTACTTAAGTTTCACATCTTCAGCTCAGAAGCGATGGGTCATTGAAAGGGAGTTTTATTGGCTCGCAGCAACCGCCAACTCTCTTGAAAACCGCTCCTCTCGACCGTCTTCATCACAGCTTTTTATAATTGTCAAAAAGAATATTAACACATTTTTTTTGATATGTCAATACTTTTTTTGAATTTTATTATATTTACCTGATTTGACAGACATTTTTTGTTATGCTATAATGGGTATATTATTGTTTGATTTGAATATTATTTGTATTAAGATTTAGACTCGGAGAGTATTATGAACTTTAAGACTAAAATTTTTAATTTAGCAGGTGCTATTGCGCGTGACAATGTTTATATGTACGCAGCCCAAGCATCTTTTTACATCATTATATCCTCGATACCTTTTATTATGATGCTTCTGTCACTTGCAAGATTTATACTGCCCGTCAGTGAAAGCGATATTATGATAATAGCCGCTCCGTTTTTGCCTGAGGTAGTTCTGCCCTCTGTTGAAAACATTATACACGAGATTTTTTATAAGGTATCCCGTTCAGTTATTTCATTTTCTGCCATATCATCTATGTGGACAGCGTCTCGCGGTATTCAGGCAATTGAACGCGGTACAAGAAATGTTTACCATTCGCCGGGACGATCTTTAATTATATGGGATATTTTAGCAAGTATTCTTTACACCGTCACTTTTATATTTATTATGATTCTGTTCTTGATGGTTTTTGTATTCGGAAACTCCATTGTAAACTTTCTTGAATTAAAATCAGGTGTCTGGCTTTGGATATTCAGCCGTACAGCGTGGTTTAAGTGGATTTTCACATTTATACTTCTTACCGCCGTGTTTTCGCTTATTTATATGGCATTTTCAGGAAAAAAAACACGTCCCAAAAATCATGTTCACGGCGCAATTTTTACAACGTCTGTTTGGATGCTGTTTTCATTCATCTTTTCATACTATATTGAGAATTTTGCAAATTATTCGTATATATACGGAAGTTTAGCCGCAATTGTACTTATGATGCTTTGGGTATATTGCTGCATGATTATCTTTTTAGTTGGCGGAGAAATAAACATGTCTATTATGACAAGCAAGCTGGAGCGCAGAAAAAAACGCCGTGAGCTTTTAGGACATAATAAAACCGAATAAAAAAGTTGTTTCGTTTTTTCGAAACAACTTTTTTGTATTCTTTATTTTAAAATAACGCGATAGAAAACCTTTTTACCTTTTTTTACTATCATTCCGTTCTCACCCATAAAACTGCTGTCCAAAACGAGATTTACATCGGTTATTTTTTTGTCATTTACCGAAAGCCCGTTTTGCTGAATCAAGCGTCTCGCCTCGGCTTTAGAGGAAACTATTCCTATTTCTGCAAGCAGGTCTAAAATTCCTTTTCCGTCAATTGTATCAACTTCGCTGGTCGGCATGTCATCGCTTACTCCGCCGCCTGAGAATACTGCCTCAGCAGCTGCCTTTACCTGATTTGCAGTCTCCTCACCATGTACCATCTTGGTAACTTCATAGGCGAGGATTTTCTTCGCTTTATTAAGCTGGGCACCCTCCCATTTTTCCATAACACGTATCTCGTCCATAGGGATAAAGGTCAAGAGCTTTAGACACTTTATTACATCTGCGTCCTGAACATTTACCCAGTACTGATAAAAATCGTACGGTGTGCACTTCTCTCTATCGAGCCAAAGCGCACCCTTTGATGTTTTACCCATCTTCTTGCCCTCTGATGTAGTCAGAAGAGTAAATGTCATACCGTAAACCTGCTTATTATCTTTCCTGTGGCACAGCTTTATTCCGCCAAGGATATTTGACCACTGGTCATCTCCGCCAAGCTCGATTTTACAGTCATATTTCCTGCTTAACATCAAAAAGTCATAGCTTTGCATAGGCATATAGTTAAACTCCAAAAAGGACAAGCCCTTTTCAAGCCTTTGTTTGAAACACTCTGCCGTAAGCATTGCATTCACCGAGAACTGCGAACCTATATCACGGATAAAGTCTACATAGTTGAGGTTTAAAAGCCAATCGGCATTGTTTACCATTATTGCCTTTCCGTCAGAAAAATCAACAAGGCAGGAAAGCTGTTTTTTAAAGCACTCTGCATTATGGTCTATAGTTTCCTTTGTCATCATTTGACGCATATCTGTTCTTCCGGACGGGTCGCCAATATGCGCAGTACCGCCACCTATCAATGCGATAGGTCTATGACCGTGGTCCTGCATATGCTTCATAACAACCATCTGCAAAAAGTGTCCTACATGAAGGCTGTCTGCTGTCGGGTCAAATCCAATATAGAATGTGACTTTTTCCTTTCCCAAAAGCTCGCGTATTTCCTCTTCGTGAGTTGTTTGCGCAATAAGTCCTCGTTCCTTTAAGACGTCAAAAACATTTTCTTCCGTCATCTTTCTTCTCCTTTATGATAGATCCTCAACAAAAATTTCTCTTACTTTCCCGCTATTTTCTTCCTTTTGTACTTCCTTATGTGAATCTCTTGTGTCAAAGAATTTCTTTGCAACCTGCGGGAAAAGCGCGTAGCTTAATACATCCTCCTCAGATTTTGCGAAATCCTTGGTCTCCTCCCTGTATTTTGGAAGTTCAGATTCAATCAGGTCGGCAGGACGGCAGGTTATTATCTCATCGTCGCCTATTGCCATACGGCGTACCTCTTCATTTACTTCTCCCGGTAATTTCCCGTATTCGCCGCGAAGTATTCCCTTTGACTCTTTGCTTATCATCTTATATCTTCCCATAAGCACATTCAAAACTGCCTGTGTTCCTACAATCTGGCTGGTAGGTGTTACAAGAGGCGGATAACCGAAATCCTTTCGTACTCTCGGAACTTCTGCTAAAACCTCATAGTATTTATCTTCTGCATTTTGCTGTTTCAGTTGAGAAATTAAATTTGAAAGCATACCTCCGGGTACCTGATACAAAAGTGCATTCGGGTCAACATTAAGCACCTTTGGGTCTAAAATCCCGTCTGCTTTTAACTTATCGGCAACTTTTCTGAAATGAGCTGCTGCCCCGGATAGTTTTTCAAGGTCAAGTCCTGTATCACGGTCTGTTCCTTTAAGAGTTGCAACCATAGCCTCGGTTGACGGATTTGATGTTCCATTTGCAAGAGGTGACAGAGCACAGTCAACAATATCAACGCCTGCCTGTGCAGCCATAAGGTTTGTCATATCTCCCGTACCTGCCGTATTGTGTGTATGGAGATGTATCGGAACGCTGATATTTTCCTTTAATTTTTTAACGAGCTCGTAGCAATCATACGGCAATAAAAGATTTGCCATATCCTTTATACAGATCGAGTCTGCACCCATCTTTTCAAGAGTTTCCGAAAGCTTCACAAAATAGTCGATATTGTGTACGGGGCTTACTGTATAGCTTATCGCAGCCTCACAATGACCACCGTATTCTTTAACGAATTTTATTGCCGCCTCAAGGTTTCTTGGGTCATTTAAAGCGTCAAAAATTCTTACAATGTCTATCCCGTTTTCAATGGATTTTTTGCAGAATTGCTCAACCACATCATCAGCATAATGCTTATAACCCAAGATATTCTGACCCCTGAAAAGCATTTGCAGTTTTGTGTTCGGCAAATTAGCCTTTAATGTACGAAGGCGCTCCCAAGGGTCTTCATTTAGGAATCGCATACAAGCGTCAAATGTTGCGCCTCCCCAACATTCAAGCGACCAGTATCCGATACTGTCGAGAATTTTGCACGCAGGAATCATATCCTCCGTTTTCATTCTTGTTGCCGCCTGAGATTGATGCGCATCACGCAATATAGTGTCAGTTATACATAATTTACTCATAAAAGATGTCCTTTCCTACTTAGCAAAGAGTGCCAAAAGTACGCCAGCGGCAGTTGCAGATCCTATAACTCCCGCAACATTGGGACCCATAGCGTGCATAAGTAAAAAGTTTTTCGGATTTTCCTCCTGTCCCACCTTCTGGGATACACGTGCCGCCATCGGAACGGCTGAAACGCCTGCGCTTCCGATAAGCGGATTTATCTTCTGCTTTAGGAAAAGGTTCATAAACTTTGCCAAAAGCACACCGCCTGCTGTACCCATGCTGAATGCTATTATGCCCATTGCAAGTATGCATAGCGTAAGAGGAGACAAGAAGGTTTTTGCCGTTGCCGTTGCACCTACTGAAATGCCTAAAAATATTGTAACGATGTTCATAAGTTCGTTTTGAACGGTTTTTGAAAGTCTGTCACATACTCCCGACTCGGTAAGAAGATTACCAAGCATCAAAGAGCCTACCAGCGGAGATGCCGACGGTACAAGCCATGCAACAAAGATTGTAACAACTATCGGGAAAATAATCTTTTCCGTCTTTGAAACAGGACGAAGCGCCTTCATTACTATCTGTCTTTCCTTTTTTGTTGTTAATGCCTTCATAATGGGAGGCTGAATTACAGGCACAAGCGCCATATATGAATATGCGGCAACTGCAATCGGTCCTAAAAAATTAGGAGCTAATCGAGATGTTACGAAAATAGCTGTAGGTCCGTCTGCACCGCCAATAATTCCGACAGATGATGCAAGATTCTGAAGCGGTGTTCCGCCCAAAAATGAATCTAAAGCGGGAATTACAATCGGAAACAATTCCTTTACTCCCAAAAAGGTTATAAATATTCCGAGCTGTGCTGCAGCACCCAAAAGCAAGCTTTTCGGATTTGCAATCAAAGGTCCGAAATCTGTCATTGCACCGACTCCGATAAAGATAAGACACGGATAGATGCCCAGCTTTACACCAAGATAAAGATAATCAACAAGTCCCGGGGTTATATCGCCTGAGCCTCCAAACATATCCCAATGCACATGACCGCCCTCGAAAAGTGCCTCGTGATAAATCTCGGCACCGACAAGGTTTGTTAAAAGCATACCAAATGCTATTGGTAAAAGCAGCAAAGGCTCAAACTTTTTTACAATCGCAAGGTATAGCAGAAAGCAGGCAATTAAAATCATTATAACTGTCTGCCAGTTATCGCCCACAGCAAGCATTGCAAAGCCCGTCTGTCCAAAAAAGTTCGTTATTGCTTCCATATGTTTTTCCCCCGATTACTTTATTGTCAAAAGCATATCGCCTGTTCCTACAGACGCACCCTTTGAAACTGCAACAGAGGTTACGGTACCGTCAGTTCCTGCCATAATTTCATTTTCCATTTTCATTGCTTCCAAAACCATAAGTACCTGACCTTTTTTAACGCTGTCGCCGACCTTTACCTTAACATCTAAAATAGTTCCGGGCATAGGACTTGTAACCTGTTCTCCCTCTCCTGCTGCTTTAGCTTCGGCTTTCCTTTCAGATTGAGCCGTATTGATTTCGTCGACTAATTCTATCTCGACTTCATAACTTGTTCCGTTCACATTAACTCTATATTTTTTCATTTTCCTTCTCCTTTATATCTTTTTAAACGACAATACTCTTATATTTTTTGCATCAGCGCCTGTTTCTTCTGCAATTGCAGCACAAACAGCGGCTAAAATCTCCTGTTTGTTTGAAATGGTTTCATTTTCAGCTGTTTTCGGCTTTTGATTTTCAATCATTCTTACTGCAAAGCTTGTTATTTTGCATATTGCAATAAGGCATATGAGCCCGAAAAAAACCGTTCCCATTCCAAGGCACACAACCAGCCAATTTGATGGTTCCATAATGTTCTCCTTTCCAGTGCTTCGTGAGTAAATTTCTAAATAATCCCAAATTTTCCTCATTATACATTTTACTATATTCTACATTATTTTGCAATAGGGTAATAAGATTTTTTTCACAAAAAAATCCGACAAATGCGTCGGATTTTAAAAATTACATTCCTATTCGCCTTAGAATGTCTGAAAGCGTTATCGCCGAGTCATTTAACCCCTTCATTTCCTCCTTGCCGAAAGGCACCTCGAAAATGCGTTCAACTCCGCCTTTACCCACCATTGTGGGTACTGAAAGGGCTACATCGTGTATGCCGTACTCTCCTTCAAATATGCCCGAAACGGTCAAAATCGAATTTTCGTCACCCACTATTGCCTCGCATATTCTTGACACCGCAACCGCTATTGCATAGTAGGTTGCACCCTTTTTGCTTATTATGTCGTATGCAGCATTTTTTACATCCTGATACATTTTATCAAGATCATTCATGTCGCACTTGCCTGTATACTTACAGAACTCATGCATAGTCATTCCGCCGATATTGGTAACGCTCCATGCAGCCACTTCGCTGTCCCCGTGTTCGCCTATAATATAGGTATGACAATTTCTTGCATCAACGCCGGTTTTTTTGCTTATCATATATTTAAGACGTGATGTATCAAGTACCGTTCCCGAGCCTAAAACCTGATTCTTTTTAAGCCCCGACAAACGATAGGTTACATAAGTCAAAATATCAACAGGGTTTGAAACAGTCATTAAAATAACATCACTTGGAGCATATTTCATTATACTTCCAATAATTGTTTTAAAAAGCCCGACATTCTCCTTTAAGAGATCAAGTCTGGTCTGACCGTCCTTTTGTGCAATACCTGCTGTTATTATTATAATATCCGCATCTGTGCATTCACTATAATCACCCGCAGTTACTATAACAGGCTTTACAAGCGAAACGCCGTGTGACATATCAAGCGCATCGCCCTCTGCTTTATCTTTATTTACATCTATTAAAACAATTTCCTTAAACAGTCCGCCGAGCATAAGCGTGTATGCTGTTGTCGAGCCTACTGCTCCGGCACCGACTATTACCGCTTTTCCTTTAAACATTGTATACGCCTCTCTTTGTTTTTATTATCTTACGTATAACTTAAAATATGCAAAGGAATGCTATAAATCAATGATGTCCGCAATATTTACAATATATATTCCTTTGTCGTCTGCCATTTTTACAGTTTGTGCCGTTCCGCTCCTCATATTTTTCAAAAATGCTATACACAAATCCGACACTTCAACCATAGCGCTGTTGCGTTTTTTCATACATCCACTTCTATATGGTTCTTTTGTAACATAAAAGACTTCGTCCGCAAGACTAAAAATACGTTCAAATCTTATCTTGTCATTTTCACGCCAATTTCTGCTGTGATTTATGCAGGGAAGGTATAAAACAAGTCTTATATCATAATCCTCACGCAAAGAAATCACCTGCTCGGCAGCCAAGGTGTCAAAACCGACAGCTCCGCCCGTTATAAAACGTGTATATCCCGCATTTACGGCGTTTAAAAGTTCCTCATGTAAGCGGCTTTTTATTTCTGCCGTTTCGTCAAAACCAATAAATCTGTGCCCCGTAAAAAAGCAAGTTTTCGGAGTCAAGCTCATTTCATTTCTCCGATAAGGTCATTCATACTGTAAAGTCCTGCAGGCTTTCCTTTCATAAATTCAGCCGCCGCAAGCGCACCGCTTGCAAAAACCTCCCTCGAAGTCGCACTGTGAGAAAGTGAAATAATTTCATCACTTCCTGCAAAAATAACCTCGTGTTCGCCTACAATACTCCCGCCGCGCACAGAGTGAATACCTATCTCATTTTTCCCACGTTCGCGCCTCACACTATGGCGGTCATAGACATACTCAGGGGTATTTTCGAGAGCTGTGCTTATTTCGTCCGCTATACTAAGTGCTGTGCCGCTTGGTGCGTCAAGCTTTGTCCTATGGTGCTTTTCAACTATTTCAATATCAAACTTATCTCCTAATACAGATGCTGTTTTCTTGCACAGATTTATTAAAAGATTTACGCCAAGACTCATATTTGCAGAATAAAATACAGGAATCTGCGATTTTGCGGCAAAAAGCTCTTCCTTCTGCTCAGGAGAAAGTCCTGTTGTTGCAACAATAAGCGGAAGCTCTCTCTTTTTTGCAAATTCAAGCACAGCGCCAAATGCGGAAGGGTGCGAAAAATCAACAATCACATCTGCTTCCACATCACATTTTGAGATGTCGGTAAATACAGGATATGGGGTTTCGCAAAAATTATTTATATCATAACCCGCAACAATACGGCAGGTACTACTTTCGTTTGCTTTTTCGCTTATCGCCCTGCCCATTCTTCCGTTTACGCCGCTTAATATTATATTCGTCATTTGTTTTAACCTCTTAAAGTTTTTTTACTCCGAAATTGTTAAGTGATTTCTTAAGAATTTCAACATTCTTCTCTTCCATATCGCAAAGAGGAAGTTTTAACCCTCCGACATTGTAGCCCAAAATGTTCATAGCGGTCTTTACCGGAATCGGATTCACCTCAATAAACAGATTATTGATTATATCGAGCATATCAAGCTGCAGTCTTGCAGATTTTTCGATTTCACCGTTTAAGTAATATTCGCAGATATTATGCGTTTCCTCAGGTAAAATGTTCGCAACAACCGAAATTACACCTTTGCCTCCTATTGACATAATAGGAACTATCAAATCATCGTTTCCCGAATACATATAAAGTTCAGGAACTTCGCTTCTTACCTTCATTGCATAGCTCATATTGCCGCTTGCTTCCTTAATAGCAACGATATTCGGAACTTTTGCAAGTTCTTTTAAGGCGTCTATCGGGATATTAACACCAGTCCTTGACGGTACATTATACATAATAACCGGTATGGAAATTGCGTTTGCAATCGCCGTATAGTGCGCCACAAGCCCCTTTGATGTTGCTTTATTATAATAAGGTGTTACGCACAAAACGGCGTCACATCCATACTCCTCCGCTTTTTTTGAAAAATCTATTGCGTGCTCGGTATAGTTACTTCCTGTTCCGCCAATAACCTTCATTCTGCCTGCCACGGTTTTCACTGTATGTTTTATTACCTCCAGATGCTCATCATCAGGAAGTGTAGACGCCTCACCCGTTGTTCCGCATACTATTACAGCATCAGTTTTATTTCTTATGTGCATTTCAAGAATTTCATCAAGTCTTTCATAATTCGGCGTAAAATCATCATTAAACGGTGTGATAAGTGCAACGCCTGAGCCTGTAAACGGCAATTTTTTCATAATAACACCATAGCCTTTCCGCTCACAATATTAAAAGTGAGCAATTCTTAATCCAAATATCCTTTTTTAGCCAAAAGCTCCGCCAAAAGTACGCCGCCGCCTGCTGCGCCGCGCAGTGTATTGTGCGAAAGGCTTACAAATTTATAATCGTACTGCGTATCGGGACGAAGTCTTCCCACAGATACCGCCATTCCGCCCTCAAGCATTCTGTCAAGACGGCTTTGAGGTCTGTCATCTTCCTCAAAATAATACAAAAACTGTCGGGGTGCATGCGGAAGCTCAAGTTCCTGTGGCTCTCCCTTAAAGTTTTTCCAAGCCTCTTTTATCTCCTCAATCGAGGGTTTATCCTTAAAGCTTACAAATACTGCTGCAGTATGACCGTTTGACACAGGCACTCTAAGGCACTGCGTTGTAATTGACGGCTCTTTTGCATCGACAATTTTTCCGCCCTCGACTTTTCCCCATACCTTAAGCGGCTCAAGTTCAGATTTTTCCTCTTCTCCGCCGATATAAGGGATAAGATTATCAACCATTTCAGGCCATGTTTCAAAAGTTTTTCCAGCGCCCGAAATTGCCTGATAGGTAGTTGCCAAAACCTTTGTTATACCATATTTCTTAAGCGGATGAAGTGCCGGAACATAGCTTTGAATCGAACAGTTTGACTTAACTGCAATAAATCCACGTCTCGTTCCGAGCCTTTTCTTCTGAAAATCAATTACCTCAAGATGCTCGGGGTTTATTTCAGGTATAATCATCGGTACATCAGGAGTATGACGGTGTGCAGAGTTATTTGAGATTACAGGACATTCAAGTTTAGCATATCTTTCCTCAAGTGCTTTTATTTCGTCCTTTTTCATATTGACTGCACAGAACACAAAATCAACCGACTTTGCAATTTTTTCTGCGTCCTCCGTCGCGTCCATAACTACTATATTCGCAACATTTTCGGGGATTTCTCCCTCCATAACCCATTTTGAGCCTACAGCATCACGGTAAGGTTTACCTGCACTTCTTCCCGAAGCAGCAAGAACCGTTATTTTAAACCAAGGGTGGTCTGCCAAAAGCTCTATAAAGCGCTGACCTACCATACCTGTAGCGCCTATTATTCCAACATTAAAACTTTCTTTCACAAAAATCTCTCCCTATAATTAAAACTACTCTTTATGTTTATCTTAGCATTATGAGCCGTTTATGTCAACCTCGTTATATGTCATTTCTTATCAAGTCATCAAGCGTTTCACGCTTTACGGCAACATAATCCTTTCCGCCTGACAGCATTACAACAGGCGGTTTTCTCAGTCTGTTATAATTTGATGCCATAGAATAGTTATATGCACCCGTTGTAAGCACTGCAATTATATCGCCCTGTTCAGGCTTTGCAATATGCACATCTTCCTGAATAATGTCTCCGCTTTCACAGCATTTTCCTACAATACTGCATCTGTAATGTTTAGGAAATGTTGCTTTATTGGCTGTGATTACGGTATATTCTGCGTCATAAAGAGCAAAACGGGGATTATCCGACATTCCGCCGTCAATCGCAACATAATTTTTGAAGTTTTTTATCTGCTTAACCGTTCCTACCGTGTAAAGCGTCATACCTGCATCTGCTACAATACTTCTTCCCGGCTCCATCATTATTCTCGGCTTTGCTATACCGACTTCCTTGCATTTTTGAGTTAAAACTTCAGCAACCTCTTTAATGCTGTTCTCAATATCAAGGTCAGGCTGTGAGTAAACATATCTTACGCCAAAGCCTCCGCCAAGATTAAGTATTTCAGG
>JAIKVQ010000012.1 GCA_024685565.1 Bacillota bacterium | reverse complement strand
TTGCTTCAGGCACATTGATCTTTGATCTTGACATAGTTTTCTTCCTCCATATTTTTTTATCTAAAGCAATCGCAATTAAAGCGATTACAGGTTTATTTTTTGATATAACTCACAAAATATTACTAAAATATTTTTCCAATTATTTTTTTGCAAAAAATATCTTTTGCCAATATGGTTTATATATGTGAATTTGTGTTGACAAACGGTATATGATGAGATATAATAAACTAGATTGGAGTAGTGTAATTTAAAAGAGGTATTTCGATATGGATATAAAACCATTCAAAAGAAAAATTTACCTCTCTTCACCAACAATGCATGGTGAGGAGCTGGAATATATGACCGAGGCGTTTGAGACAAACTGGATGTCCACAGTAGGTAAAAACATTAACGAAATTGAAAAAAACATTGCTGAAAAGATTGACACAGAATATGCTGTTGCGCTTTCCTGCGGAACGGCGGCACTGCATCTTTGTATGAAACTTGCAGGAGTAAAAAAAGGCGATTATGTATTTGCAAGCGATATGACTTTTGATGCAACGGTAAATCCTATTGTCTATGAAGGCGGTATTCCTGTTTTCATAGATTCTGAGCGTGACACCTGGAATATGGACCCTGTAGCACTTGAAAAGGCATTTGAGCTTTATCCCGATACAAAAGTTGTGGTAGTAGCAAATTTATACGGAACTCCTGCTAAAATGGACGAAATTACAAAAATTTGCAAAGAACATAATGCGATTTTGATAGAAGATGCTGCAGAATCTCTGGGCGCAACCTATAAAGGCAGACAGACAGGTGCATTTGGCAGATATAACGCAATAAGCTTTAACGGTAATAAAATAATAACAGGTTCATCGGGCGGTATGCTTTTAACTGATGATTGCAAGGCTGCAAACAAAGCACGAAAATGGTCCACTCAAAGCCGTGAAGATGCGCCGTGGTATCAGCACGAGGAGATTGGCTACAATTACCGTATGAGTAATGTAATTGCAGGCGTTGTAAGAGGACAGCTTCCGTATCTTGAGGAGCATATAGCAAGTAAAAAAGCAATATATATGCGGTATAAAGACGGATTTGCAGACCTGCCTGTTACTATGAATCCTTACGATGAGACAATTTGTGAGCCGAATTTTTGGCTTTCTTGTATGCTGATTGATAAAAGTGCTATGTGCAAGCAGGTGCGTTCAGACAGTGAGGCGTGTTATGTAAAAGAGAAAGGAAAGACCTGCCCTACCGAAATTTTGGAGGTGCTTGCAAAGCTTAATACGGAGGGAAGACCTATCTGGAAACCTATGCACGCACAGCCTATATACAGAAATAATCCTTTTGTTACAGTGCGCGGAAGCGGCAGAGGACAAACCGATGCATACATAAAGAACGAGATGACAGATGTGGGTATGGATATATTTGAGAGAGGTTTATGTCTTCCAAGTGATAACAAAATGACAAAAGAGGAACAAGATATAATTATTGAAGCAGTAAGGACTTGTTTTGTATGATTTATAAAAAATATGTCAAACGTTTTTTGGACATTATGTGTGCTTTTGCAGCAATTACGGTTTTTTCATGGATTTATGTAATACTGACAATCATTGGAAGCGTGGCAATGCGAGGAAATCCGTTTTTTACGCAGCCGCGCCCAGGGAAAGATGAAAAAATTTTTAAACTTATTAAGTTTCGTACGATGGATAACAGGCGGGACGGACAAGGGAATTTGCTTGCTGACAGCGTGCGCCTTAACGGATACGGCAGGTTTTTGCGGAAAACATCGCTTGATGAGCTTCCAGAGGCGTTTAATATATTGAAAGGCGATATGAGCGTGGTAGGGCCGAGACCGCTTTTGGTAAAATATCTGCCTCTTTACAGCGAAGAGCAGCGACATCGGCACGATGTAAGACCGGGACTTTCAGGCTTGGCGCAAATAAGCGGAAGAAACGGGCTTTCGTGGGAGGAAAAGTTTAAATTTGATGTTGAATACACCCAAAAAGTGAGCTTTTGGCTTGATGTGAAAATAGTTGCGCTTACCGTTTGGAAAGCGTTTGTGAAAAGTGAAGGTATAAATCAGGAGGGTGAGGCAACTATGGAGGAATTTGTTGGTACATCAGGCTGATAAAAGGAGATATAAAATTGGGGAAAAATGTAATAATAATCGGCGCAGGCGGTCACGGTAAAGTGATTGCAGACATTGTAACGGCGAGCGGTGATAATTTTCTGGGTTTTTTAGATGACGATGAAAGCAAAAAGACTCTGGGAAAGATTGCTGATTATGAGAAGTATGCGGGCACATTTTTCGTAATAGGGATAGGTAATCCGAAAATCAGAGAAAAAATAAGCAAATTGCCGTGCAGATGGTATAAGGCAGTTCACCCGTCTGCTGTAATTTCGCCCTCTGCAAAAATAGGACAAGGCACGGTTGTTATGCCAAATGCTGTGATAAATGCAGATGCACAAATCGGCAGTCATGCCATAATAAATACATCGGCTGCGGTTGAGCATGATAATGAAATAGGTGATTTTGCTCATATATCGGTGGGCGCAAAGCTCGGAGGTACAGTAAAAATCGGAAAAAGCACGCATATAGGCATAGGTGCCAGCGTGAGAAATAATATAACTGTATGTGAAGAATGTATTATCGGCGCAGGAGCGGTTGTGGTAAAGAATATTGAAAAACCAGGCATATATAAAGGCATACCTGCTAAGTTATACAACAATTGATAGAAATAAGATAATTGCATAAAGAGAGGTAAAAGTATGTCAATAAAATTGATGTATATTACAAATAATCCAGAGATTGCCGTAATAGCGGAAAACTGTGGCGTAGATAGCATTTGGGTGGACCTTGAAGTTCTTGGCAAGGAAGAGCGTCAGCAAAGTATGAATACCGTAAAATCCTATCATACTATAGAAGATGTAGGCACTATTTCAAAAGTTCTTAAAAAGTCCGAAATGCTTGTAAGAATTAATTCGTGGAATCCGAATTCGGAAGAGGAAATAGAACAGGTTATAGCTGCAGGTGCACAAAGGATTATGCTGCCTATGTGGAAAACACCTGAGGAAGTAGGACGTTTTCTTAAGCAGGTTAACAGGCGTGTAAACACAACGCTCTTGCTTGAAACCAAAGAGGCGGTGGAATGTCTTGACGAAGTGCTGAAAAATCCACTGCTTGATGAAATACATATAGGACTTAACGATTTGCACTTAAGTTATGGAATGAACTTTATGTTTGAACCTCTTGCAAACGGCTGTGTAGAGGAGCTATGTAAAAAAATGAAAAGGGCAGGAATACGCTATGGCTTTGGCGGTGTAGCTAGGCTCGGAAAAGGGATAATACCAGCCGAAATGGTGATTATGGAGCATTACAGGTTAGGCTCTCAAAGGGCAATTCTGTCGCGTAGTTTCTGCAATGCAAGTGAAGCTGAAGATATCGGACAAATTGAGGGTATCTTTAAGGCAGAAATGGAGAAACTTCGATCATTTGAGCAGTCGCTGAGTTCTTATACGCCTGAAATGTTTGAAGAAAACAGAAAGGCAATTAAGGCTATGATAGAGGAAGTAGCAAGAAGTATAAAAACCAAGAAATAAAGGTTATTATATGTTTTCGGGTTTTAGTTTATAAAATATCTATAAACAGGAGGGCATTATGTCTGCATTTATTGGAAAAACATTGATGATAACAGGTGGTACAGGTTCATTTGGAAATGCTGTATTGAACAAGTTTTTAAAAACAGATATAGGAGAAATACGCATTTTTTCACGTGATGAGAAAAAGCAAGATGATATGCGTCACGAATTTCAGGTAAAAATGCCCGAGGTTTCCGAGAAAATAAAGTTTTATATAGGAGATGTCCGCTCGATAGAATCCTGCAGGAGTGCTATGGCAGGCGTCGATTACATTTTTCACGCCGCAGCATTAAAGCAGGTTCCGTCATGTGAGTTTTTTCCTATGGAAGCGGTAAAAACAAATGTTATCGGCACGGATAATGTCTTAACGGCAGCCATTGAGGCGGGTGTTAAATCAGCAATATGCCTTTCAACTGATAAGGCAGCATATCCCATAAATGCCATGGGAATTACCAAGGCACTTGAAGAGAAGGTTGCTGTGGCAAAATCAAGAAATTCAGGTAAAACAAAAATATGCTGTACAAGATACGGAAATGTTATGTGCAGCCGCGGTTCGGTTATTCCGCTTTGGATTGACCAAATCAGAAACGG
>JAIKVQ010000177.1 GCA_024685565.1 Bacillota bacterium | reverse complement strand
CCAAGGAAGTAACAGAAATCTGTCGTATTCTCATCGGATCAAGCGATGATGTCTCCAAGTACTTTTGAAAACGTTGCTTATGCCTCAACACCGTGTTGGGGCTATTACTCATATATGTCTTATAATCTATCCATTCTTCAAAGAGATTATGAAATGTGATATTGTCAAGGTTCTGTTGTGCACAATAAACGTTGAGAAGCTTCCTGTATAGTTCGTCCTCCGTTTTGCCCTTGATATTAATGCGTTTACCGGTAATGGGGTCTTTATAATATGTGCCCCATCTTCCCGTAGGTGTATTGGGAGGAGTTACCGCGTAAGGATGAGACTTCTTTATTTCGGATAATTTACTTGCGATAAGCTCCGTGTGCACGCTGTCCAACTTGATTATGCCACGGTTTAAGGCTTCGGACAACAGGTTTCTTTCCGAAACGGATAATGTATTGTTTAAGAGGGGAGTACACATATTAATGCCCTCCCGGTTTTCTTATATTTCGATCCAACAACTTTGCGCGCAAATGTTTACGAATAATATCCGCTAATCCTTTAATTTCATCCGGGAATTCTTGGATATAACGAAAAAAATCGTATATATCTGTTGCATAATGATCGTTAATCTCAAGTTGTTCTAAATAGTCAGGGGAATAGTCACTCGCGACTAAATCAAGATACTTTCCGAGTAGATCCTTCCTTTTTCTCGCAATACGGGTTTTTCTTATTTGTTCGAGTGTATTCGGCGCATCTTTTGCATTCTCAAGTTGCTTAAGTTCTTCAATGTACATATTACGCATCGCATGGTCAAATAGGTAGCCAAAATACACGATCTCCTTCTCGGAAAAGTTCTCATGTATATACCCTTGACGATCAAATCGTGTTTTTTTTGCTTTTAAATCTGTCCCTGCATTTCCAAGCCCGTTCGTGTTTTTATTCATTTGAAGTGTACCTCCCTAAAGGAAAAATTTTTAAAAGTACACTTCTACGAACACTGTATAGTCGTTACTACTGCTTATTGAACGCGGTCACTGTCTTCTTTCCTAGATACTGTATAGGCCAATGAAAGCTGACTGTATGCCGTATAGTTTACATAACATTGAAGTACGGCGGCTATTTACAATTCTTAAGATTTTATTAAGGAAAGATTCTATGAAATATTTTTCAAAAAAATAGTTTTTCTGCACTCAGTTGAGAACAATTCGTGTGGGATGATATGTGGTGAAAGGAGGTGCAATGGATGAAAATCAAAGATCTTTTTTTAACACCTGAATGCGTTGTTGCTAATTCCAGTAATGGGTTCCAAGCAATTTCCGTATCGAATTTCACAAATCGCGAAACCGGCGAAAGTACATATTCCGTGGAGATCCTTTCACGTGGGCATTCCACCGTGCGAGTAAAACTCCAAAATCCCGAGGCAAAGACTCTCAGCGCTTTGGACGAGATTAAGACGGAGCTGCTGCGACAAGCCAAGGTAGGCAAGGACCCAGTGGTCAAAGTCGAATTTGACCGTCTAGAGTTTAAGGCGTGGGCATTGAATGGTAATTCCGGCGTTTCAGGATCGGCAGCGGATGTACGGCTAAAGGATGATATCCTTTTGGGTAATGATGCGATTTCCAGCTCACAAGCGAAAAAAAACTGAAAAATGGAGGGGCGGGAATGACCCGCCCTGTATCCAAAAATGGAGGATAAAAAATGAAACTTTTCACGTTTATTGAGGATTATTTGCACAATATCAATGAAAAATACAGGGTGCAGAACGAGAATACCCGGAAGACAATTCGCGACAGCATATTGCATGACATTGCCTTCCAAGTAGCAGTTGATCTCGGACAAATCTTCTGCGGTCAGACATTCCCGCTCTGTGCTCCTATAAAAGGACCTGATTCTTTCGAAACAAAGAGAATTTCCGTTGATTCGACGTATCATTGTACGAAGATCTTATTTGGCATTCAAAAGTCGTATTTAGAAAGAAACGGTGTTCCTGAAGTTTTGGATAAAATCGTTTCTATGATGAATTCAAGAATCAATACTAATGTCCGATACGGTATCGGTAGAGCTACAGGCAAAGATTTTGCGTTTCTTTATCCTGCATTATCCGCTGGCGTAATTGTCAAAGGTGCAAGGGAAGTAGCTGCGGAAATCTTAATTGTGGTATGGGTCAATGTATACCCGTCTTATCCCGGGATAAAGTTTTAATTTCAACTCGTTTACTGCTGTTAGCACGAGGGCTGGAGCGTAGCGGAAAGCCCTCGTGCTGTGTCAGTGTCGAGTTGTATAAAATGTAGCGGTTACGCGTGGCGGAGGGGGCTTGTTTTCTCCGACACATTTCAAAATCTGTGTCAAAGTTTCATTTGCAGCATTGATAAATACGTGGGAGGTCAACACAATGGCACATCAGAAAGATAAAGTTAGGAGTCGAAATTTTATGTATACGCAACAATTAGCTCATCTTCCTAACAATATGACACCAGAAGACGTATACAACCGTTTCTTGGGCCTTATTGATGATAATAATGTAGCTGAGCCTAAGATTAAAGTTGCATACATTGTTCATGATAAAGATCTAAAGCCAGATGGAAAAACACCTGCCGAACCGCATATTCATTTGATGATTCATTTCGAGAATGCCCGTTCTGTTAATAGTCTGGCTGACTATATTGGGGATGAACCACAACGATTTGAAATATTCAATGATAGGTACCAAAATGGCTTCGCATATCTCATCCATGAAACCAGAAACGCAAGTGAGAAATACCGATATTCCGCTGATAATGTAATAGCCAATTTTGATTATGCAGCCATGATCAAAGAAACAGCAGAAAAGATCACCCTCTTAAGCGTAGTCAGGGAAAACGCACTGCTAGACATGGTTGGCACAGGTGAAATAAGTCTGATAGAAGCAAAAAGCAGGCTTAAAGGCTCAGAATATGCGAAAATGGCAGATAAGCTTAAAAAAGCACACGAATTATTCCTTGAACGCAAATCAGATGAATTGCATGCACAGATGGTTGTAAACGATGAAATCGTTGCAGTTCATTGGTTTTACGGTGAATCCGAAACAGGCAAGAGCTATTTGGCTGAAACTCTTGCAAAAGAAATGGGTGTTCCGTATTATAAGACAACCACATCAAAGGATCCTTTTCAGTTTTATCAGGCTGAACCCATAATAATCCTTGATGAGCTCCGTCCCGAAATTATACCTTATTCCGAACTTCTTGCCCTGTTTGATCCTTTTTCAAGAGGCAAGATATCCGTTTCATCAAGGTATGTTAATAAGGCCCTTGCTTGTAAAACAATCTTTGTCACCACACCTTATAGCCCAAGCTCTTTTTATAGCAAGTATAAATTATCCGGTGCTGACAAAGGCGAACAACTTTATCGTAGACTTTCTTCAATACTTCTGTTTGACATGGATCTCATACATGACATGGAATACCAGCGAGGCACAAACGGATCATTAAAAGAAAGGGGACACAAGCCAAATCAATATAGTAAGAAGAATCAAGCCGAATATAAGCTTGTTAGCGTATTTGATATGATCGAATAATAATGAAATCATGGAAGAAAGGGGAGCCTTAGGGCTCCCCTAAATAATTTATCCTATTGCTTCAAGCTCACCATCGGTGTAAACATATACGTTGTCTGTGAGCTTATCTTCTATATCTAACATAGTGGCATTTATAGACCTTACCATATCGATATAGTTTTGTAGATCTTCCTCTGTCCGATACCCGATAGCAATACATTCATGAATGCTGCTTGGAAGAATAGCAACCTTATCTCCTAAGATTGCAATAAGCCTTTCAAGCACATTTTTAGACAGAATAGCAGCTGCCCCGTGAAGCATGGACTTATTTCCTACAACAATCATTGGAAAATCTATCACTGAGGCTTCATGCTCACCACCCATCAGGGATGCAAGAGCTTCGCTTAGGCTCTGTATAGTAACATCCTTTTCAAGATTTCTTAGAGCCATAGAATGTAATTCTTCTACAGATATATCAGCATTCTTAAGAAGCATCTCCGTAACCTGAATAGAGCCCATTGCATTACCTGGGAGCCCTGAAATGGGAATATAAAATGATATGAGCATGTCAAGGAATGGAATCGTCACGATATCCCTTGATTTTAAGCCATCAGCATTTAAAACTGAAACAAGTTTAGGCTTAACATTCTCAAGGATATAATCCCATGAAAGAACAGCGTTTAAGTCAAAGTCTGTGGAACTATCTTTATAAACATCCATGAGATATGCTGCAACGCTCTCATCATCTGCATTGAGCCACTCTCCACTATAAATGGTAGGAGAGCAGTTATGAGCTGCTGATCTAAGGCAATAGCCATCAACTTCATGGTTGTTCTTCCAGACCTTCACAAATTCTGCTGTGAATTCCGCACCGTTTTCTTCGAGGATGCTATTGATCGCACTTACTCGAGCTTCCATTGTGTTTGCTGATATCATTATTTTTTCCATAACTTATTTTTCCTTTCTGCCCCTTGGGCTTAAGCATATAAAAATCAAGAGCCCGCTTACGCGAGCTCCAGATATTTACCGGATATTGTTGTTACGGTACCAAGTACTGCGTGTACCGCTTCTTTTAAGGTTTTTGGCTCTACAGCTTTTACTGCTTTTTGCTTTGCTAGCCAAGTCATTAAGTATTTATAAGACTTTGTTGTGAAAACGAACTCAAGCTCGCGTTCCATTCCGTCATCCCACCTGCTGTTCTCGATCATTTGCAGGTGTCTTTCATCTGCATCCGTACCAAAGAGATGTAACTCACCGTCTTTGAACTGGAAACCTGTGATTTCTACTGTCATTTGCGACTCCTTCCTGTGGCTTTACCGCCCGTGATTTTTGCGTTTTAGGCTCCGGTTGAGATTTAGTTGTCAAGGTTCGATATCAACTCTATTGCTTGTTGACACGTTAAGACCTGCATGGTATGCGCCGGACGTCAAGGATGCCGCAGGCACTTGCAAGAAAAGTTTTAAGCATAGCGCCTAGTAAAAGTTTTCGTAGTCCTTGCGTCCATTAGGAGCTGATCCATGCTATGGTCAAGTGGCTAACAAGCTGTTGATATCGCCCGACAGCACAAGCCGGGGATTATGAGAAAAAAAGTGGGGGATAAAGGGAATTCGGTATACTGATGAATTGTGAAATTTACTTCACCGATGGGGAAATGGTAAAATATGAAAAGAAAAAAGTATAAACATTCAGGAAGGGACTTAGCTATGGGAATGGTTAGAATCAGAAGAAACACCATGTGTTACCTTTTCATCATCTTTGTCTATGACGTCTGAACATAAGAATGACTGTTTCGGCTTTTTCCATTTGTATGTACCCGCTACCAAAGCGTTTCCGTGTATGTCATTAAAAAGGTCTACCTTTTTAATTAACTCTGACTGATGTATTACAAAGTTTCCATCATAGACTTCAGCTTCTTCAGTAGGGATTTCATCTGTTGCCGTTATAAGTATTATTCCCTCTGCACTATGTGCATTTCCATATTTGTCATATGAACTTCTACCAAACAAACTTAAATTTGATACGGCTTCTTGCAAATGAAATGTTTTTAATAATGCTGTCCAACCACCACTACCATTGAATCCATGTGTAAATTTTGAACCGTTCGTATCTGTAACTTTTATTACTTTGCCATTGTTGTTAACAATTTCCCAAGAATATGAACCAAGTCTTCCATCTGAGAAGCCAAACCAACTAACTACTGCAAGTGTATCAGCAGGAAAACCTTTTACAGTTGCATTATTTGCTGACATTACTGTTTTATATGACCTATATCCGAATTTACCTCTTTCCTTTGTCATACCACCATTATCACGATAGTATTTTTCAATATTTCTAGGTGTTCCGATTACTCTCTTAACTCCGTTTGTGAAGTAATGATATACCTGTCCTGTATAATCTGAATTGTATGACCCTTCACCACCACCTGCATACATATCTTGATATACTTTCTCTTCAAGTTCTTCCTTCTCTGTTGAATGTATATTACTATAACCGTTTGTCAAATAATCTTCTAAAAGACTAAGTGAAAAGTGAACAGCTATGACTCTGTCTTTAAATTTGATTTCATAAGTTACTTTCTTACTTCGGTTAGCCCTACAATAGCTTATAAGAGCCGAATGAGTTCCGTCGTATTCATCGAGTTCACCACCAAATTTGCTATACCACGTATCTATATATTTTTCCATTGCTTCTATAACTACTTCGCTTGCTGATTTGGGTGTTGGTTTAGTATTAGAAGTTGAATCCCTGTAAACACATTGATAACCGAATCTACAAGATGTTACTAATTCAATGGCGATTGCTATTTCTCCGTTAACGTATTTATTTGCTGCGTCTGCACCCCACTTATCAGCTATAAAATTATATCCTTTGCTCTTTCCGTTTGACCCTGTCTCTTTAAAAAATGCTCTAATTGTATTTACCGTAGATTGCCAATCTTTACCATCGTATGCATATGAAGGTCCCCAAGGTGCTACAGCTTTACAACTAGAAGGGGTTGATATACCGCTAACTCTAGCTTGTATGCAAACCATATTTTGTCCGTCATGTACCATGGTGCTCAATGCACCAGAGTTTCCATATAATAAACTCTCTGAATACCCTACATAATTTCCATCTGTGTCTACAAGATATACTAAACTTCCACCTTGATTAACTGTGATACCCTCTAACATAAAACCTGTACTTGCAGGACTTCCATCTGCATTAATAGTATCTGCATATGCTGTTTGAGAAAGTCCTACTACACACGCTATTACTATTATTGCTGAAACTAACAGTCTTTTAATTCTCATATTTTGTCTCCTAAAACGCTGAATGGAGAGGATATCATCCTCTCCATTGTTATTAGCTTAATTCATATCTGTCTTATTATTATGCTTTACCAACCGTTACCGTGTTCTACATCATAGCTTTCAGTTGTACGATTCTGTCCTTGGTCAGGATAACGAACTGCTGTCTTGTTATCTTCAAGTACCTGCAAATATTCTTCGTATCCCTCTTTATCTGTCACATATAACTTGCCATCTAAACATCCTTTTACTGCATAACATCCGCCACCGTAGTACCCATCACCTACATATTCTCCGATGTTATAAGTTCTGCCTGTTGCATAATCTGTAATTGCTCCGGGCTTATAAGGAACTGTTCTGTCTGCAAGTGCCGCAGGTACTTCTGATGTTGAACTGTCACCGCTTGCATTTGCCTGCATTTCTTCTTTTGCTTTTTCCTCTGCTTCTTTCTGCTCTGCTAACGCTTTTTCTCTCTCAAGCATCTGAGGTGTTTTTTCTGCTACAAAGTTACTGATACTTGAAACAACGTTCTTCTGTAAATCTTCGCCAACCTCTTTTGGTATAACGTACATTACATCTTTAAGTTCTGTCTCTTTGTTATACTTCTCTGCTAAACCAATTGCTTCCACTTCTTCACAATATCCGAAGCTTCCTAAAGATTCCTCAGATGTAGGTGTTTCGAAGTAATCTGCCCAATCTTCATTTGAACAATAAATAATTTCGGGATTTTCAAAATAAGTAACTGCCCAGTATGCATTTCTGATTGACTCAATTGCTTCGTCACCTGTGCTTCCTGCCTGCCTTAAGGTCACATATTCATCCGTGAACCGCTCACGCGTCATGTCAGGCTCAAATATGAAGTCTTTCGTGTGTGCATCGTAATAGGTACGGGCTTCGGCTTTGTATTCCTCGATCAAAGCTTCTTTTTCAAGACGTTCCTGCTCAGCTTTAAGAGCCGCCTGCTCAGCTTCTATAGCTGCCTGTTCAGCCTCATAAGCTTCCTGCTTTTGAGCGGCCTTGATCTGGTTATATCTAATACCGCCGAATACTCCGGCACCTATTGCCACAAGAGCAATGATTGTAATGATGATTTTTTTCTTCATGAGAAGCCTCCGTCGCTATATCGTTTAATATAGATTATATCATAGTAATATGATCCGCAAAATAAAAAATACCGGCTCTGAAAAAGAGCATTAATATAACGCATCCATCCATAACAAGTATTCACCCA
>JAIKVQ010000095.1 GCA_024685565.1 Bacillota bacterium | reverse complement strand
CCTGTATGCGAAATGGCGGCGAATGTATACATAACGACGATATGCGCGGCATTTTGGAAGAAATACTAAAAAGCGACCTTTTGATTTTTAATTTCCCGCTTTACTGCTATGGTATGCCTGCGTCCTTAAAAGCACTGCTTGACCGCACATTGCCACTGTCCTCTATGGCGATGCAAAAAGTTGGCGACAGGTACGAACATGTCGGACAGGCGGATTTTTCGCACCTTCGATATGTGATGATTTGCGGCTGTGGCTTCCCGAACAGCAAGCATAATTTTGAGCCTGCGGTGGCACAGTTTAAGCTGTGTTTTCCGAATAATCACACGATTATTACAATTCCCGAAAGTCCTATGTTTAATGCGCCTGAGGCGGCGGAGGTAACTGTACCGCGCCTTGCGCTGATAAAAGAAGCAGGACGGCAGTATGCAGAGAGCGGAATTATAAGCGAAAAGCTACTTGACGAAATCGGAACACCTATGATACCGGAAGCACAGTACGCAGAAATAGTCAATGGAACCGTTAAATAAATCAAAATTTACAGTGCTTTTTGACGATCCGTTTTGGGTAGGCATATTTGAACGGCTTGAAGGTGACAAGTTGTCTGTATGCAAGGTTACATTCGGCGCAGAGCCTACCGATGCCCAAATATATGATTTTCTTATGTCACATTACAATAAACTGCAATTTAGCCGCCCTATAAAAACAGAGCAAAAGCAAAAAGCGGATAGTCCGAAAAGGCGCCTGCGAAACGCAAAGAAAATGATTGAAAATAACGGCATCGGAACAAAGTCGCAGCAGGCTTTAAGAAAGCAGTATGAGGAAATGAAAACTGAACGCAAACTCATCAGCAAAGAGCAAAAAGAAGCCGAACGAGAGAGGCAGTTTGACTTAAAACAGCAAAAACGCAAAGAAAAGCACAGAGGACATTAAAAGAAGGCGGTGAGAACGCATGAATGTCGTTTTATATGTACACGGAAAGGGCGGCAGTGCGGCTGAAGCAGAACACTATAAGCCGTTGTTCCCTTCCTGTGATGTGGTCGGTCTTGATTACAAGAGTGATACGCCATGGGAAATAAAAACGGAAATAAAAGAGACGGCCAAATCCTTAAAAGCAAGGTATGGCAGAGTGATTCTAATTGCTAACAGTATCGGAGCATTTTTCTGCATGAACGCGGATATTGATGAGTTGATTTTTAACGCATATTTTATTTCGCCGATAGTAGATATGGAAAAACTGATTTTGGATATGATGGTTCGGGCTAATATTACAGAGTTAGAACTACAAGAAAAAGGTATCGTTCAAACAGATTTTGGCGAAGAATTATCATGGGAATACCTATCGTACGTAAGAAATCACCCGATAAAATGGAATGTGCCGACTGAGATTTTATATGGCGGCAAGGATTACCTTACCGCATACGATACAATCGCCAAATTTTCACAAAAACATAATGCACAGTTGACTGTCATGGAAAACGGAGAACACTGGTTTCATACAAAGGAACAGATACATTTTCTGGATAATTGGATTGGGTGCAGATTTGAAAGTGAACATGAAAACGTTTAGCATGTATCTATTATTTCAGGAAGAGAAAATATTATGGAATTTCATGAAAAATTACAAAACTTAAGAAAACAAAAAGGCTTTATGCAGAAGGAACTTGCAGAAGCTATATATATCCCGTTATGAAGATTGAAGATATTTTTATTTTTGAGGAGGAATAAGAATGGATTATAAACAGAAACTCAGATTAAGACTAAATATTTCAATTACTTATATAGTACTTGGAATACTGTTTATAGCCGCAACATTTATAACTAAAACAGAGAATAATTTTATTTCTTCATTTGGTTTTGCGATGATAATAATAGGGCTTGTCCGTATCAGAAATTATCGCATGATTACCAAAGATGAAGATACAATTAGAAAACAACAAATAATTGAAACAGACGAAAGAAATATTTCAATTATTCATAAGGCAAAAAGTGCTGCATTTGCTGTATATAGTTTAATTTTATGCACGGCGGTAATTGTTCTGTCATTTATAGGTATGCACGAAGCGGCAAAGTGGATTGCATTTTCTTTATGCCTTTTGATAGTGATTTATTTGATATTCTACATTATATATCAGAAAAAATCATAATTTATATAAGGTAAACGAATTATTAAATGGGGAGAAAATCAGTATGGAAAACAACAATCAGAAAAACGAACAGATTTTGCTTGAAATGGCAAAAGAATTAGATGAGAAGAATAAAATAATCTGGTCTTCTATGTGGGTAATTATGACCGTATGTATTACAGCACTAATTGCAGGCCTATTTGTTACTGCATTTTTGATACCCGAAGGAGTGTGGCAGCTTGTCGCCATTCTCAGTATTTGCGTTGCATTTTTAATGCCATGCTTCTATGCATTAAAACTTGAAGTCAGTGTGGGTGCCTACAAATGCAAAAATTGCGGTCACGAGATTGTGCCTACCTATTCGGAAGCGCTGCGGGCAATGCATAGAGGTACCACTCGTTACCTTAAATGTCCGAAATGTGAAAAGCGCACTTGGTGTAAAAAAGTATTGAAGAAGTAAAATTTCAGTTTGACACAGCGACAAATACCAAGATGTCAAACTGACAGCAACAACGGGTTGCTTGTTTACTTTGTGTTCGCACAATATAATAAGTAGTGAGGTGATTGTTTTATGGAAACAAAAGATATTATCGTGGAGTTAAGAACTAAAAACGGAATGTCGCAAGAAGAACTTGCGGAAAAAGTGTTTGTAACCCGTCAGGCAGTTTCTCGCTGGGAGACAGGAGAAACTGTACCCAATACCGAAACATTAAAGCTACTGTCAAAACTTTTTGATGTTTCGATCAATACGCTTCTCGGTTCTCCAAGACAGCTTATATGTCAATGTTGCGGTATGCCTTTGGAAGATTCTAATATCAGTAAGGAAACAGACGGTTTCTTTAATGAAGAATACTGCAAATGGTGTTATGCGGACGGAGAATATATGTATCATAATTTGGATGATTTAATTGAGATCTGCGTAAAGCATATGGCAAATGAAGAACATTCGGAGGAAGAAGTGCGTTCTTATTTACAGGAAACGCTACCGAAATTAGATTATTGGAAGCGATATAAAGAACTTGGCGGTGATGGAGCTTTTGAAGAATTCAAAAAACTTTTGATTACGGAAATCAATGAGTTGAATATTGAAGGAATGCCAAAGATTCAAAAGCTGAATGCCCTGGTTGGCGGATTTGTCAATCTTGAATACAGACTTCCGAATGGAAACGGTGTGAAGTTTTTAGATGACGGATCAACCTATTTAGGAAATCAGTTGGAATGCGAATTCGGAGGAAACAGGTGTTTTGGCATTGTATGTAATATGGAGTTTATTCTTATCTGTACTTATGAGGAAAATGGCGAAAATCCAGAATTGATTATGTACAAAAAGAGATAGAGTTATACTGCAGATAGCAAATGCACGAAAGAGAGCGTGTTATGGAATTTCATGAAAAATTACAGAACTTAAGAAAACAAAAAGGACTGACGCAGGAGGAGCTTGCAGAAGCTCTATATGTTTCCCGAACAGCAATTTCAAAATGGGAATCAGGCAGAGGATATCCGAGTATAGATTCTCTTAAAGAGATAGCAAAGTATTTTTCGGTAACGATAGATGAACTTCTTTCAAGTAACGAGGTCCTGAGTGTTGCTGAAGAAGATAATAAACAAAAAGAAAAACATTTTCGTAGCCTTGTCTTTGGTCTTTTGGATATAAGTGCTTTGATGTTCTTCTTCCTGCCGTTTTTCGGACAAAAAGCAAATGGAGTCGTGCAGGAAGTTTCACTATTATCCCTAAACGGTATTGCGACTTATTTGAGTGTTGCTTACAAGACTGTTGTAATTGCTATTATTGCATACGGTATCGTTACTCTTGCTTTTCAAAACTGCCAAAAGGTATTATGGTTGAAAAACAGAGATAAAATATCGCTCATATTAAATGCTATTGCGGTGCTTTTGTTTATTATAAGTTCTCAGGTCTATGCAGGAGCTTTCTTATTTATATTCCTTGCAATAAAGGCGTTAATGCTTATAAAATGGTAATGATACGGAAAGTATCACCGATGTGACGGTGCGATTCTTGAGATTTTAAACACCTTCCTGTAAAGTGTATTCAGACGAAAGTCAAATACAAATCAGGAGGCTTTAAAAAATGAAAAGAAAAAGTTTTTACATGGGGTTAGAGTCGCTTGTATTATTCATTATTTGGACAGTAGCTCTTCGGTTTGTTGATGTTGGAGCAATCGGACCGCAAGGTTCAAGTGTCGGTTTTGCAACACTAAACAAGGCGATTCACAACATTACAGGAGTGCATATGTCGCTCTATACCATTACGGATTGGCTTGGGCTTATTCCGATTTGCTTTATAATGGGATTTGGCATACTTGGACTTTATGAGTGGATTAAGAGAAGAAATCTTTTTAGGGTTGATTACAGCCTCCTCACGCTTGGCGGATTCTATATTGTTGTGATGGCGGCGTACGTCTTATTTGAAATTTTCGTTGTAAATTACAGACCAATACTGATAAACGGAATTTTAGAAGCATCTTATCCATCATCAACAACTATGCTCGTAATGTGTGTTATGCCGACTGCTATCATGCAGCTAAACGATCGTATAAAAAACAGAGGGCTTAGTCGATGCTGTTCTTGGGCACTTTGTGCTTTTACTGCTTTTATGGTAATTGGGAGACTGCTTTCCGGGGTGCATTGGGTTTCCGATATTATCGGCGGCACTTTGCTGAGCGGCGGACTTGTAATGATGTATGAGTATATAATTTATTCAGGAGGAAAAATAATGAGTAAAAATAACTATAATATTCGTTTAGAGGAAAAAGAAGACTACAGAGAAGTGGAAAACCTTATCAGAGAGTCGTTTTGGAATGTATACCGCCCGGGTTGCAGTGAGCATTATGTAATACATATGCTTCGGGACGATCAGGCATTTGTAAAACAGCTTGATTTTGTAATGGAGCAAAATGGCAATCTTATCGGGCAGAATATGTTTATGAAGACGGTAATTAACGCCGATGACGGCAGGGAAATTCCAGTTCTGACAATGGGACCGATCTGCATTACACCCGAATTAAAACGAAAAGGATATGGAAAAAAACTGCTTGACTTTTCTTTGAAAAAAGCCACAGCACTCGGCTTCGGAGCTGTATTATTTGAAGGAAACATTGACTTTTACGGCAAATGCGGATTTGATTATTCCAGCAAGTTCGGTATCAGATACCATGACCTACCTGAAGATGCCGATTCCTCATTCTTCCTATGTAAAGAACTGATTACGGGATACCTTGACGGTGTTACAGGAGTTTATCAGACACCGCAAGGTTATTATGTAGATGATGCCGATGTTGAGGAATTTGACAAAGGTTTCCCGCATAAAGAGAAACTGAAACTTCCGGGGCAGATTTTCTGATGCGTTTTGCGGACAAATGGATAGGGTGCGATAATTAGCGTTAATTAGGACATATTAAAGTTCTCATTCAATTGAAGACTATCAAGTATCTAAGAAATGGATCTTTGATAGTCTTTTTTATTTATATAATTTTTCAAAATTTTTGCATTTTCTCATCTGTTGGGGGTATATGAGGATAATGTCAGCAAGAAAATCTCGGACGAAAGATTTGAAATGCTGTCTGCAAATTACGAAAATGAACAGGCAGAATTAAAGCAAATTATCGAAAAGTTATCTGCTAAAATATCCGGAACGGAAGAGCAGTCAGACAATGTGGAAAGATTTATTAAAAAGGTACATAAATATTTGGATTTACAGGAATTAACACCGTCAATCTTAAATGACTTGGTAAAGCGTGTATATGTTCACACTCCGCAAAAGATTGACGGAAAAAGAACACAGGACATTGAAATTGTTTATGATATGGTGGGAATATTGCCATTATCATTACTAAACGGAAACGACAAAACGGCATAGAAAATCTATGCCGTTTCAACGAAAACAATATTACTGTTTTATTAAGGACACCCATTTGAGTGTCTTTTTTTGATAAGGCATTTAATTATCAACAATTGCATTATTTGATATATTATGATATAATCCAATAGAATTATTTTATTTTTTTAGGAGATTTAGGGATATGAAGAAAAAGATTGTTTTTTTAATCACAGTCATAGTTTTCAATTTAATATTCCCGCTTTCAACATATGCGAAATCAGTCGTAACGGTTTATAACCGTAATAGAATTGTCTCTTTTGATTATGATGTTATAACAAATAATGATGAATACTATGTCTGCATTAATGATATAAAAAAACTCAATCTTGGCATAAGGACAATCGGAAATGACTTTGAAATTTCAGATGATTTTCATTATATGGAATTCTATATTGAAGATGATGAGGTATGTGTTGATGGCAGAAAAGTCGCTTATAAATCTCCGAGTATTATTGAAAATGATTTGAGGTATGTTTCATTAGATCTTATAGCCGAGTATTTTTCAGTATATTATCATAAAAATGCAAGTAGTGTAGAACTATGGATAAGAAGATCGGGGTATGACGATAATATTGCAGTAGGAACTGTGTCGCTTCCGACAGGGAGAACAGCACCGGAGGGCGGTATAAGTGTTAAGGTGTTTGTCGCATATGCAAAAAACTCTGCATCATCCGGAGGGAGTGGCGGAAGCGGCAGCGGGACATCCGATTTTGAAGCAAACGGATTTAGCGCAGGATATATCGGTGGTGAGCTCCCGGATTTTGAAAGACAGATAGAAAGGACGCAAGCGGCAGAGTATTCGATTATTGCTTCAACCAACATTGTAATTGAACAGGGCAAAAACAGCAAGGATTTTTATATAACATCAAATATTTCTTTTACGAACGATTGTGTGGTAGGATATACTGTAGATTATGACGGAACAAAGGTTACTGAAACATTAAACTATGACAAATATCAGGAGTCATATAAGTTTATATTAAAGGAATATAAAAATGTATCAGGCAGTATTCTTTTGCCAAATCCTTGCACTGAGGATAATTCTTTTGATATTATTATAACTGATTATAATAATTACTACAAAACTAGTGTTACAATTTCCGAAGGTGAAGTAAGTGCACCATATTCATTATATGTTAAGTCCGGAGAAGGATATGCAGCATATGTTTTGCCTCAAAATAAGAAATATGAAAGAGTAGATGCACAAGAAATTGATATTTATGATGATACAAATGATTTAAGTATTTCATATGCCGATACAGTCCCTGTAACATTGACGCTTCCAAACGGCGAGGCTGCAGCTGATAATATTAACATAGAAGTTGTTTTGCAAAATACAAGCAATCACAGCATAATTGACAGAGAAATGGTAACAATTCCCAAAGGAGAATCAGAGGCAAGTGTGATATTATATGATATCTATCAGGAAAAGGGCTGTATTGTATGGTATATACTTTGCGGAACATATGACGGGTACTATAATTTTGGGCATTACGGCTTAGACGGAACGGTATGCGAAGCTGAAAAGGCATATGAAATTTATAGAACAAACGGAATACAAATTCCGCTTTTGAAGAGCAAAAAAGTGTCAGTTAATATTAACCGCCCAAATAATGGAACAGACATTTTTGCTGTTTACGGATTTTTGACAGCAAATGTAGTAAAAATGAATGACAGCGGTAATATGGCGATAGTGAACGGCAACGATCTGGTAAACAATGAAAATGAGGAAGTAAACGAGCTTGATCTTACAGGCGATGGAGGATATGTCATAGCGGATAATTCCCCGATAGTGATTTATGATGATACGGAAATAAATCTACCGCTTATAAACTATGGTAGCTTCGGAATAGTCAGCGATTATAATTTGAGAAGCGGTGTTAGCTCAATTACTCCGATGACAATGCTTATTGAATCAGGTAAATCGAGCGGAGTGGCAACAGTTACGGTTCCGGATATAGCAGGTTATAAATACTGCTTTAAACTAAGTGGAATAAGCCCATCAATGTATACTGATGCCTTGTATTATACAAAGAATGGCGGAACTGTTTTTGAAGCAATAGCAGATTTGGCAACAAAAGATGATGATATTTCCTTTACACTTATGCGTAGCTATACTCTATGCGGTGAAATAAAAGGCTTTGATGACAGCGAAAACAGGGTTTATCTGCTTTACAGAAGCCGAATAACCGGAAACTGGATAAATTTTGACAAAACGACAATATACGGCGATGGTGAATATGAATTTAATGTTCCTGACGAAGTGGATGAATATATTGTCTCAGCAAAACTGGGTGAAAAAACATATTACTATTGTAGTGACGGACTTACCGAGAATATTAATGAAGCGGAAATACTGACTGTTAATGATGATATAAATGGAATTAACTTTATATTCTTAGACGGAATACCGCAAATTACTGTAAAAGCCTCAATGAATGTTTCTGTAGACCAAATTGAAGCTACAATAACATCAAAATATAATGAAGATAATCTTTCGGTATTATTAGCTTATTTTAACCGATTCGGAGAAATGATAGATATAAAATCAAGAACAAATGTGAGCTCACCTGCAACATCATCAGAGATAGGATCCCCGGCTTATCAACTTATGTATTTTGATAATGATGTGGAAAATACAAATTATGTGAGGCTGTTTATTTGGAGAAATGATTTAAGACCTATAAGCATTCCAAGCTATCTTAGCAAACCAAAGGAATGTTATGTGGTTAATATGAATAAAATAGCGGAGCTTGGCGACCAGAAATTGCTTGATGCGTATAATTCGGTTATGTTGCCGGCAAATTTTGATGAAAATATTGCTTTGGCAGAAACAGCTACACGGCAGGATTTGGCTGAGCTTTGTGTCAGCACATATGAAAAGGCAACAGGCAAAAAAATCATTCCTGAAAATTTATACCCATTTACTGATACCAAAAACGAAGATGACGCCAAGGCATATCAAATAGGTGTAATGAGAGTATATGAGGATAAAGCATTTAAACCCCGCGGTACAATGATGAATTGTGAGCTTGTATGCTATATGTATTTTCTTGCTCAAAGCGTAGGAATAAGCATCGAGGAGGGAGATGCACCGGTTATCTTCAGTGATGTAAATACGACAGATTGGTTTTATAGCTATGTGTTAAAAATGCAGAATGCAGGACTGCTTGAGGATGCATTTGGCGATGAATTAAATCCGTATGCAACGGCAAATCCACGAGATGCAATAAAAATCGCTTATAATATTTATCTTATGTCTTGTACTTTAAAATAGATTGTTTTTTTATCAAAGAGAGGGGAAAAATATGAGAGATTTTGATGAATTTACAGAAATGGATATTGA
>JAIKVQ010000123.1 GCA_024685565.1 Bacillota bacterium | reverse complement strand
TAACTTTCATAATAGCTGCACCTCCTATTACATCTGATTTTCCTGTATTTTTTTATCAAGTCTGAAGTAGCCTACGGCAACTATAGACAGGAATATAAACATCATTACACCAAGTGCTAATGCATATTGAGCATTCTGACCGCCATTTTCAAATGCGTATCTGTAATTCAAGAGTCCCAAGGTGACAGATGCGTTATTAGGTCCGCCTCCCGTCATCTGCAAAACCTGTTCCATAATATTGAATACACTGATAATCTGCCTCGCAGCAAATAAAATTAACATTCCATACATATAAGGAATTGTCACAATCCTAACCCTTCTGAAGTATCCCGCACCATCCATAAGTGCGGCTTCGTATATTTCCCGATTTATGCCCTGCATTGCCGCAAAATAGTAAATTGCCGTACCGCCGCAGCCGTTCCATGTCATAGAAACAATAATCCACAGAATTGTAAATCTTGAATCCTGCAGCCATTGATACGGCTCTATTCCAAATTTTCCCATAATCAAATTCATCAGTCCTGCAGGCGAGGGATTGTAGATAAACACCCACAAAAGCGATATTGCCATTGCCGGCATAATACTAGGAAAATAAACAAGCACACGAGTCAGTTTTCTAAAATGCACAAGCTCGTTCATTACCAATGCCAGAATAAATGGTATGGGAAAGCCTATAATAAGCGAATAAAAAACATATAGTAATGTGTTTTTTACAGTTCGTAAAAAATCAGGGCGGGAAATAACGGTTATGTAGTTCTTAAGTCCGACAAATTCCTGTGGTTGATACATAACCATCTTATAAAAAGACCAATAAACACTCAGAATTTGTGGTCTCAATGTAAAGAAAAACACACACAAAATCATGGGTATAAGCAGCACCCATGCGCTGAAATCCCGTGACATAAATCTTACAAAAGCATTTCCTTTTTTACTTTTGGAGCTTTTTTGTAAATTATTTTTATTAAACATTCTTTTCATACCTTTCGATAGGGCTATAGTGCCTGTTTCCCTAAGACTACTAAAATAGCAGTCTTAGGGATTTAATATTCAAATCAAGAATTGTTTACAACATCAAGAGTTGCCTGGAAGTTTTTACAGGCTTCTTCAATAAGATATTTACAATCTGCATTTTCATCAGTTAAAACAGCCTGTATTGCGTTGTCCAAAACAGCATATAAAGCCTGTGCTTCGATCGGTTCCTCCTGCTGCCATTCAATGTCTGATTGGTCATTATACAGCTTTACGTGATTCATGTTTATGTTTGCCATTTCTATTGTATTTAACTGAATTTCGTACGCTCTTCTGGGATCATCACTAGTATATGGGGATGCCGTAAGAATTCCTATCAATTTTCCCTCTTCTTCTTTTGTCTGAAGAGATGTTTTAATTCTATTTTTTATTTCATCATTCAGAATACGCCCCGAACCGGACCAGTCCATATACTCAAATGCCGCATCAATCTGTTCGTCTGTCGCATCTCTGTTAAATACATTATATGATCCGCCAATAAGCGTCACATGACGTTTCGGGCCTGCAGGCAACTGAATAAATCCTATATTATCCTTATTCATTCCTGCCGTTACAAAGGTTGCGGCCTGTGCACCTTCAGCAAAAGTCATAGCCGCTTCACCTGCACCAAATGCATTTCTTACCTTTCCTTCATCCATAAGTACATTCTCGGGGATTACATCATACTTCCACTTCAAATCCTTTATCCATTGCAGTGCAGCAACACACTCAGGGGTATTGAAGGTTGCCTGCCATTTTCCATCCTTATCCTGCTTCATAAATGTAACTCCGTACGCCCATGCAACAGGTGTAAATCTCCAGCCGCCAGCATTTGACATAGTAGGTAACATAAATCCGGAATTTCCGGTTTTATCCTTAATATTTTTTGCCATCTTGGCAAGCTCTTCAAAGGTTTCGGGTTGATGTGGCGTACCGTCTTCATCAACATAGCCTGCCTTTTCAAGCATTTCTAAATTAACTGCAATACCAACGGAGTAGACATCTATCGGCATAAGATAAATTTTACCGTCTCTTGTGATTGCTTTTTTCATTTTTTCGTCAAGACCTTGAACATAATTGTATTTTTCCATCCACTTTGTGATGTCTTTTGCATATCCCGCGTCCATTATACTTTTTGACTCTGTCAGGTGTACGGAATAGTATGTGGGAAGCTCCCCTCCCAGTGCTACTGCCGCATAATCCTTAGGGCTGTAAACATAATAGTTCGGCTCAATATGCACTCCCTTAGAGTCCGGGTGTGCCTCACCATAGTATTTTTCAAAATCCGCATACTTCTCCATAGCCTGAGTATATGCCTTTTCGTTGACCTCTTTCTGCTGCGTTGTAATTTCAAGCAACACCTTTCCGTCTTCTGTCAGTCCTGCGTTAGAATTTTTACCTCCGCAGCCTGCTAAAGCAGAAACAGCCATAACAGTCGCCAGCAGAGCCGCAATTTTTCTTTTGGAACAATTCATAATAATACCTCCTGATTTTTTATAATATTTTTTAATTACTTTAAATACGCAACCTTTATACAGGTTCTTCCGCCCTCTTTATCAAGAGCTGTATAAACCACCTTTTTATTATCGGGCGACAACTGCGGATGCGGATGGCACGGATGCTTTCCTGTCATATACGGCATATCTATCACCGTTTCCTCATCTGTTTCCCTATCGACAATCACAACCTCGCTCTGATGCGGATCATATTGTGTATCAGCCACCACATATCTTCCGTCAGCTGATACGCCGACATGCCAATATTTATACTTTGAATACAAAAGCTTATATTTCCCCGTTTCAATATCGACATAACAAATGCCTCTCGGCGGCTCCGGCGAAACCGCATATTTAGCAAACCAGATACCCTTTCCGTCCGGCGCCCACATTTCATGTCCAAAACAGTCTCCAAGAGCTCCATCACTACTTAAGGTCTGCCTTGCAATATTCCATTGCTTTTTTGTTCTTGCATTATATAACCACAATCTGTTTGTTATATATCGGCAATCGCCCTCGTGTGCAAAAAAGAATAAGTCTTTATCTTGAGGGGAAATCATAAGATGATTTGCAACATCAAAAGGCTCCGAAAAATTTATTTCCATAAGCTTTTCAATTTCACCCGTTTTAATATCAACTCTGTAAAATCTGCTGGGAGTACCTTCCCTACCTGTAAAAACAGATGCATACGCTCCGTCCGCCGTCAACTGCAGATACCCCGCATCAGTTTCGCAAACATATCTTTTTTTATCGGTTTTGAGGTCAAGTTCTATTATGCCTTTTTTATCGTTATAATAGAGCTTACCGTTTTTTACCTCAGAAAAGGTCGCATATTTTACACCCGTATCAATAACTTCAATGCTGCCATCTGTAAGCGATATCTTTACAAGCTGTTTATCATCGGCAACCTCCTGATTTGCATCCATTATTCTATCCGCCGCGCGCATACCGACAAGGGTATCATTATCTATCCATTTATTTGTCACATAGTACCCTGCCGTATATTCGTACAAATCATCGGTTATCGTTACAATTCTGTCCGTTCTCATAGCACCATTCCTCTTACTCATAAACAACATAAACGAGCGGAACACCGTTTTTGAGACTTGTAAACACAATCGAACATCTGTTCCCTGCCGATTTATAAGGCTTAATGTCCGCAATGCTTCCTACCCTTGCCTCTTCAGTTTGGGTATTGAATACCAAAACCGGAATACTTGAATTAAAGTAGAACAAAGCTTCGGAATTTTCACCGCTTTTATATCCAATTTTAACTATATTATCTACGATATCATTGGCATATCCCGACGCCCAGCCGGATGCACGCAGATTAGCACCGCTCTTTGCTTCTTTCCTGATCTTGTCTTCAATTCCTGTTATATCTCCGTTATTATTAACAGCA
>JAIKVQ010000102.1 GCA_024685565.1 Bacillota bacterium | reverse complement strand
CCGATTGATGAAGAATGTACCTGCCCTGTCTGCCAAAAATATTCGCGCGCATATATAAGGCACCTTTTTAAAGCAAAGGAAATTCTTGGAATGAGGCTTGCTGTTATGCACAACCTGTATTTTTATAACGAGCTTGCGGCAAATATACGAAAGGCTATTGAAGAGGACAGATTTGAGGAGTTCAGAAGAGAGAACACCGAAAAACTTGCAAAAAGGATACAGTAATAAAAATCACCTTGCTTTCATATAGATAAGCGGGTGATTTTTTATGAAGAAGATTTTTTTGGCGATGGCGGCGGCGTTTTTAATAACACTTTTAATACCGCTTGTTATGCTTTTGAAATATGGAAGATACTCTCCGCCTGACGAGAAAGAGGATAGGACGGTGTCGGTTTATATTAAGAAAGAGGACAAAGTTACCGAAATGAAAGAAAGCCAATACCTGAAAGAAGTGGTATCGGCGGAAATGCCCGCAAGTTTTGAATTTGAGGCGCTTAAGGCTCAGGCGGTTGCCGCGCGTAGTTATTTAAGGTCAAGACAAAATGCATATAAAATATCGGGAGTTCCAGCAGAACATAAGGGAGCGGATATGTGTACCGACCCGACGCATTGTAAGGCGTGGATTTCAGAGGAGGAGCGGCGCCAAAGCTGGGGCGCAGATGCGGACGCAAACTGGGAGAAGGTATCAAGGGCGGTTGACGAAACAAACGGAGAAGTCATAACCTATAATGACGAGGTTATTTCTGCAGTTTTCCACTCTACATCATCGGGAAAAACCGAAAGCTCAAAAGATGTATGGGGCGGTGAAAGACCATATCTTGTAAGCGTAGAAAGCCCCGGAGATACGCTTTCGCCGAAATATAAATCGGAAAAGGAAATGAGTCTTGACGAATTTCAAAAAATCGCAAGGCAAAATATAGAGGGGATTGATTTTTCAAAAGGAATTATCGGAAATATTGCAAGGAGCGATGCAGGAGGAATACTTACAATAGAAATCGGCGGAGTAACTGTAAAAGGAACGGTTCTTCGCAAAATTTATGACTTAAGGTCAACGAATGTAGAGATAACTATTAACGGGAAAAATGTAAGGTTTGACGTTACCGGTTTTGGGCACGGTGTGGGAATGAGCCAATACGGCGCAAACTATCTTGCACAGCAAGGGAAGACATATAAAGAGATTTTGAAAACTTACTATACAGGTGTAGAGATAAAAAAAGAGGAGAATTAGTTCTCCTCATCTTCTGAAAGAATACGCATAATTTCAGTATAGATTTTCTCATAATTTTTCTTGAAATTGCGAACCATGCCTGCGGCGGTTTTTCGGTCTCCGCCGTATGCTGTGAGCTCTAAAAGTGCCGAATTGCTGTCAAAAAGCGCAAGCTCGGCACAGTATTCCCTGTCACTTATTTGCTTAAGTTCGGCTTTTACACTTTTTTTCAGGCTTTCCGCCTCGAAAAAAGGTACAATATGCTCTGCAATTTGGTCACGGATATATACGGGAATGGAGTGTTCAAAAAAACCGTTTGCTTCAAGCCCTTTTTCGGTAAGTGAATATACGGGCATACTCTCATCGACAGCGCCCGGAAGACGCTCAACATAGCCTATTCCCACGAGATTATCAAGAGCTATCTGGAAATTGGTGAAATTTATATTACATCTGTCAAGAGTAAGGCAGGTAAGCTGTGAATGTGTTATACGCCTGTCCGCTTTGGCGAGCGTGAACAATATAATATATTGTATTGTAATTGGGTCATCTATCTCGCGCATATACATGTTTTTGCCTCCTCAAAAAATTTCAATAATATTATAGCATATATTTTAAAAAAATGATATAATAAAATAAAATTTTTTTAAGAAGGTGTTTTTATGCCTAAACTTTCTGATGAACAGGAGCTTTTGCGTCAGGAAAAGATGAAGGAAACAGAAAAAAGACTCGTAAGAGAGGGATATAAATACATAGCAGGGGTTGACGAGGCTGGAAGAGGCCCTTTGGCGGGTCCTGTATATGCGGCAGCCGTGATTTTGCCGCCAGATATACGCCTTGACGGAATAAACGATTCAAAAAAGCTGTCGCCAAAAAAACGCGAGGAGCTTTTTGATGAAATTACCGGAAAGGCGGTTTGCTACTCAATTTTTTCGGTAGATGAAAAGAAAATAGATGAAATTAACATATTAAACGCAACACATATGGCAATGAACGGGGCGGCAGACGGGCTTTCTATAAAGCCTGACTATGTCATAATAGACGGAAACAGCATTAAAAATATGATATATCCGCACGAAACTATAGTAAAAGGCGATGCAAAGAGCATATCAATTGCTGCGGCGTCAATTCTTGCCAAGGTTGCCCGTGATAGGTATATAACAAAAATGGCAGAAGTCTATCCGGAGTATGGTTTTGAAAAGCATAAAGGTTACGGAACAAAAGAGCACACCGATGCAATTTTAAAATACGGCGTAACTCCCATACACAGAAAAACCTTTTTGAAGAAACTTCTGGAGGGCGGAAAATGACAACGAAACAAATCGGTGATTTCGGAGAAGATGCGGCGTGCCGTTATCTTGAAGGCAAAAACATTAAAGTCTTAAAGCGTAATTATCACGAGCGCAGCGGAGAACTTGATATAATAGCAAAGGACGGCGAAACGATAGTTTTTGCTGAGGTAAAAACAAGAATATCGAAAGCCTTTGGCGTGCCTGCGGAATTTGTGGACTGTAAAAAGCAGGAAAAAATCATAAAAACAGCGGTAAGTTATTTGGGCAGCGATGATATAGATATGCGCTTTGATGTCATTGAAGTGATGTATGAAAAAAGAGGCGAAGAGCTTTTTGTAACAGAGATAAACCACATAAAAGGAGCGTTTTAATGAGGGTTTTTGACGCGCATTGCGATACGATTTCCGAAATGTATGAAAAAGGGCAGGCTTTTTCCAAAAACGGCCTGCACATAGATTTTGAAAGAATGAAAAAATATGACGCATACACGCAGGTGTTTGCAATCTTTACAGATCCCGAAAAGCGCGAAAGAGCAAAAGCATATGAAGAGACGCTTATAGATTTGTTTTATTCTGAAATGCAAAAAAACGGGGTTTGCATATGTAAGAATTACATCGATTATGAGACGTCAAAAACACCGTACAGGGCTTTTTTGAGCATAGAGGGCGCGGAGGGAATAACGAAGGAAGATGACCTTTTGCGCCTCAAGGAAAAAGGTGTTTTTATGATAGCGCCTGTCTGGAATTTTAGAAATAAAATTGCCTGCGGAGTCATGGAAAATGAGGACACGGGACTTTCGGAGTTTGGAAAAAAGATAATCGCAAAAATGGATACGCTCGGAATAATACTTGATGTATCGCATATGAGCCCCAAATCCTTTTATGATGCCGCAAGAATTTTCAAAAAACCGATTTGTGCCAGCCATTCAAATCTAAAGGCGGTTGAAAACCACCCCAGAAATCTTACAGACGAACAGTTTTTGATAATAAAAAACAGCGGAGGAGTGGCGGGGATAAATATGTATCCGCCGTTCTTGGGCGAAAGCGTAAAAGCGCATATTGATAGATTTTTGGCGCTTGGCGGAGAGGATAATATCGGGCTCGGCTGTGACTTTGACGGGGTTAATGAACTGCCGAACGGGATATGCGGCATTGAGGATATTGAAAGTTTGATAAAAAAACTGCCTTATAGCACGCAAATACGGGAAAAACTGGCAGAGAGAAACTTTTTAAGAGTGATAAAAGCGTATAATTGTTGAAACTGCACAGTAAAATGCATAAAGGCAAGTAATATTTTGTATACCAATTTTTGAAATTTCCATATAATGCTTGTTGCATTTTTTGATGAAAAGTAGTATAATCAGTAGGAAATTTATTAAAAAATGAAATTTTTGTTTTCAGAAATTTCAAAATGGAGGAATTATGATTTCAAAAAAGGCGCAAGGGATTACGCCGTCACCAACACTTACAATAGACGCAAAGTATAAAAGTATGATTGCAGAGGGCGAGGACGCTGTCGGTTTTGGCTGTGGCGAGCCTGATTTTGATACTCCGCAGTACATAAAGGATGCCGCCATTGAGGCGATGCTTAATGGAAAGACTAAATATACGCCTGCAGCAGGTACAATGGAATTAAGACGTGCAGTTGCGGAAAAATTTTTGCGCGAAAACGGGATTAAATATGGACCTACCCAAGTGGTTGTTTCAAACGGTGCAAAACATTCGCTTATGAATACATTTTTGGTATTATTAAACGCAGGAGACGAAGTGCTGATACCTGCGCCCTACTGGGTAAGCTATCCCGAAATGGTAAAACTTGCGGACGGAGTCCCTGTTGAGGTCAAGACAACCGAAGAAAACAATTTTAAGGCAAGTGTAGAGGATTTTGAAAGGGCATTGACGCCAAAAACAAAAGCAATAGTGCTGAACAGTCCCTCAAATCCGACGGGTATGGTGTATAGCGAGGCAGAGCTAAGAGCGATAGCTGATTTTGCCGTAAAAAATGATTTATATGTGGTATCCGATGAGGTTTATGAGCATCTTATCTATGAGGGGAAGCATATAAGCATAGCGTCGCTGGGCGAAGATATAAAGGAGCGTACAGTTACAATTAACGGTGTTTCCAAGACTTATGCGATGACGGGCTGGCGCATAGGCTATGCGGCAGCGAATGAAAAAATAGCAAAGGCTATGGCAAGCATTCAGTCGCACGGAACGTCAAATCCGAACTCAATTGCACAGTCGGCAGCTGTTGCGGCGCTTTCGGGAGGACTTTCGGAAGTAGAAAAAATGTGCGAAGAATTTAAGAAAAGACGCGATTTTCTGGTAAATGCAATCAATTCTTTGAGCGGTGTTTCCTGCAAAAAGCCCCAGGGAGCGTTCTATATTATGATGAACATAGACGAAGTTATAGGAAAATCCTATAACGGGCAAAAGATAGGGAATGCAGACGATTTTGCAAAACTTTTCCTTGATGCGGAAAAGGTGGCAATTGTGCCGGGAACAGGATTTGGTGCGCCGAATTATGTGAGATGGTCATATGCTGTTGATATGGAGAGTATCAAAAAGGGCGTTGAAAGACTGAAAAAATTCTTAGCAAAGCTTGACTAAAAGAGGAATTATATCCCCTTTTTGCGAATAGTATGTACTACTAATTGCAAAAGGGGATTTTTTTGTGAATAATCTGCGGAAATTGCTGTTTTTTTTAATGTTTTCAATATATGCGGCGGGTGTTTTGGCGGGAGCGGCGAAAGAGGTGCATGTTTCCGATCAATCGGAGATGTATAAATACCTTGAAGACGGTGTAAAAACATATGATACTGCCGTCGCAAGCGGTGTAAAGTCTGCCGCAAAGGAAAATATGAAATTTTTTGCGCTTTTAATAGCAGGAAGTGTTTTTAAACCTCTTGTGTGGCTTTTGGGTGCAGCGATGCTGATAAAGGGGTACGTAGCAGGATTTTCCGTAATGGCGGCGCTGAGACTTTACGGCATGAGAGGGGCGCTAATATGTATCTCAAGCCTTGCGTCAGCGGCGGTGTTGATACCCGCGGCAAGCTATTATGGAAGTATAAATGCAAAATCTCTGATTTTGGGCGATGAAAAACGCATATATTACAGAAAACTTTTTGCTGTGACAATTTTTTTGGGCGCAATATTTTGTGCCGATGCCTTTATAAAGGGTGCGTCCTCCCCAATATTTATAAAATGGGCGTCAAAGCTCTTGATATCAGGCTAACAAAAATGCTTGAAAAACAGAATTTTTGTGATATAATAACCTCACCGAGAATAATAGGAACGGAGATTTTTTATGCAGGAGCTTTTGGATTCCTTTGTCTTATATATGGCAGGAGCTAAAGAAAAATCGTATAATACGATTGTGTCATACAAAAGGGATATTTTAAAATATATAGAGTACCTGAAAGAAAACGGGATTGAAAAAATCTCGAAAACCGACAGAATGACGGTTGTTACATATCTTCTGCAAATGAAAAAGAGCGGAAAGGCGTCAGCTACCGTTTCGCGGAGTTTGGCGTCAATAAGGGCGTTTTATTCGTATGTAATAGCAAGCGGAGAGAAAATGAAAGACCCTACTGCCAATATTATACCGCCTCCTGCCGATAAAAAACAGCCACAGTTTTTAACTGCTCAGGAGACCGAGCTTTTAATGGCTCAGCCGAAGGATTATGAGGCAAAGGGAATAAGGGATAAAGCAATGCTTGAGCTTTTGTATGCAACAGGCATTAAGGTTTCGGAAATAATAGAACTTACGTTAGATGATATAAACTTAAAGCAAGGGTTTCTGCGCTGCCGCACGCTAACGCACGAAAGAGTTGTGCCTGTCGGAAAAGCGGCAGTTTTGGCAGTTAAGCAGTATCTTGACAAGGCAAGACCAAAACTTCTTTTTGATGACGGGACAAAGTGTCTGTTTTTGAACAGGAACGGAGCAAAAATGTCACGGCAGGGATTCTGGAAGATACTAAAGGGATATGGGAAAAGTGCAGGCATAAAAAAGGACATTACACCATATACAATAAGGCACTCTTTTGCTATGCACCTTTTGCAGAACGGCGCAGACTTGGAGGCAATACGCCAGCTTTTGGGGCATAATGAAATATCTTCAACGCAGGTTTATTCAAAGATTTTGGACTCAAGAATAAAGCAGGTGTATGAAAAAGCACACCCGAGAGCATAAAAACACCGCAGGACAAAAGTCCTGTGGTGTTTGTTTATTATATCGTCAAAATCCCGTCGGGGGATTCAATCAAAATCTGAATATCTTCCTCAACGCCTGTTTCGGCGTTTATATATATGAGAAAATTCTTGTCCCCGAAAGTGCCTTTAAATTCATAGCATAAGACTTCGCGTTTTGAGTCCTTTGGGATAAGGGCAATATTTACCGTGTCAATGGAAAGTCTGCTACTCACTTTACTTCTCGCATCCTGTTTTGCAAGGGCAGGCGTTCTTATGTCGCGCTGATGGTGATTCATAACATATCCATATGCCTCCATACCGATAATTTCGCCGTCGTCTAATGCAACCTTTACTTTAATCAAATCGGAATAGCATATCACATTGTTTTGCTGATAAGCAAAGTTTATGGTGGCAACGCCGTCCTTTTTTTCATAATAGCTTTCCTTCATGCTGTCAAATCCTTTTTCACTAAGAAAAGCTTTTGCTTTTGCAATAGCGTCCTCTACAGAAAGCGTTTCAGAGCGAATTCTGCGTGTGCCTAAGAAATATACGGGATATCCGCCCTGTTTTGAAACCGATGCACAGATTTGGGTTTTACCGCGCATACCGCGGAACATATATGCGGGGACACTGGAGTTTTGAGATTCTCCTAAAAAGTTTAAAAATGCCGCGTCCGTTCCCAAAAATTCAGCAAGTTTTTTCGCTGCTGCATCCTTTGATATTTCGCTCTTGTTTTCCAAAAGCTTTGGCTTTAGATTTTCTATATGCTCAGAAAAAGGTCCGTCATAAATTAAAGAGGGGTACTCGCCGATTTTCTTTTCTATTGCCGAAAAAGCGTCGCCGTCTGCGGCATAAACAACGCCGTTTCGCCCGACTTTCGCATCTTGTCCCAAGTGAATTTCGCCGCGGTATACCCTTTGTTCAATATCTGCGAGTGCGTTGTTAAGACTTGCCGCGTATGAGCCAAGAGCGGCAAGACTCTCATATTCGTCCTCGGAAATTGCCTTTTTATTTATTATATTCTGGCTTAAAGTGTAGGTATAATCGCCGACTTGAGCCAAAAATTTTTCTGTTTTGTCGAGGGGCACATCTGTCTGCGGAATTTGTGCAAGGCAGGATTTTGCCGCGGTTGCCTGAACGGAAAGCTCTTGCGACAGGCTTGCCATTTCTCCCGCGGAGGTTGCGAGCATACTTTTTGCAAGTAGCGTGTCTATATCGTCAACATAGTCGGTAAGTTCAAAAAATGCACGGTTGTAGCTGTCCTCAAGACCTCGGCGGTATGCCTTGGCATTGTAAAATTCATAAATTCCGAAAACGGCAAGCGCTACCACCGTTACCGAGAATAACCAGTATAAATTTTTTCTCTTCATAAATTCCTCCTATTTACAGAAACGGTGTCTGCCTATTTGTATAATTAAAGGTCTTGACCAAATCCATTTGTTTGTGGCGGTTTCGGGGTTAAAATAGTAAATTGCACCATAGCTTGGGTCCCAGCCGTTCATAGCGTCCTCACACGCTTTGTAAACGGTGGAATTTTCTGCAATCGGCTCGTTTATCTGCCCGTCCGCAACGGCAGTAAACGCACCCGGCTGATAGATTACACCTGAAATTGTGTTCGGGAATGACGGGTGCTTTACACGGTTTAAAATTACCGCCGCAACGGCAACCTGCCCTTCGTAAATTTCGCCTCTTGCCTCGCCGTTTACGCATCTTGCCAAAAGCTGAACGTCGCTTGCGGAACGCTGGGTTTCGGCAACGGTATCGGAGGGCATAAGCTTTACTGCCGCAAAGGAAATTGCGGCAGCCGCTAAAAAGACTGCAATAATGATTTTTATATGCTTCATAAAATCACCTCTTAAAAAATTTTCTGCCTATAGCATAACCGAAAAAATGCCTTTTATGTATAACTTTTGAAAATTAGGGCGACAATCTGTTGAAGAGGTGAGTATATGAAAAAAACGGGAATAATTATAATATTTCTGCTATGTGCTTTAGGAATAGAAATGGTAAAAACGGAAGAAATTCAAGAAAATTTACAGGATAATCTGCTGAGGCTCCATATTATTGCGAACAGTAACAGCAATAAAGACCAGCAAATAAAATTCGATATACGGGATAAATTGCTCAGTATGGGCAGTTATGATAAGGATAGGCTTTGTGAAACCGCAAATGCCGAGCTATCAAAACTTAATGCCGGATACGGCGCAAGCGTTACCTATAAAAAGAGGTATGTTCCCCAAAAAAGCTATAAAAACATAGCGCTTCCCGAGGGCGTATATACCTGCATTGATGTGGTTTTGGGACGTGGTGCGGGCGAAAACTGGTGGTGTATCGCATACCCACCGCTTTGCTTTACTGAGGCTGTTACGGGAGAAATGAGCGATGAGGCAAAAAAACAGCTTGCCGCAAGGCTTTCCGGGGAAAGCCTAAGTACAATACTCAAGAGCGAGAATGTGACCTATAAGTTTAAAGTAGTTGAAGATTTTCAGAAAATAAAGAAGTTTTTGCAATAAAAAGGAGTGCCATTGGCACTCCTTAAAATTTGTCAATATCCGTTTGAATACGATTTGCCGACCTCGGCGCCGCCCTTTCGGCAAGAGAGCAGTTCGCTTACGGTTACTAACTGATACCCCTGTTTCAAGAGGTACTTAATAACGCTTTCTGCCGCGTCGGCAGTTGGTGCGTGAATGTCGTGCATAAGAATGATTGAGCCATCGCGGGTTGATTTTTTTACGCTTTCAAGAGTTTTAGTGGCATTTCTTGTTTTCCAGTCGAGAGTATCAACCGACCACATAATTGCAGGCATTTTTGCCGCCTCCAAAACTGTCTTATTATATGCACCGTACGGCGGACGGAAGAGTTTTGGATAAATGCCGGCAACATTATAAACGGCGTTGTTTGTATCGGAAAGTTGAGCCGATATTTGCGCCGCTGTCAGCTTTGATAAATTTGCGTGAGTTTTTGTATGATTTCCTATCTCACAGCCTATTGAAACTGCGCGCTTTACAACCCCCGGATATTTTGAAACGCTGTTTCCCTGAACAAAGAAGGTAGCCCGGGCATTGTATTTTTCAAGACAGTCCAAAATGGAATCGGTATATTTTGCAGGTCCGTCATCATATGTAATGGCAACCATTGGACGCGAAGGATCGAGCTTGCCACCGCCCCTGTACCAATTTACGCTAAGGTATGCGCCAACCTGTGCGTGGGGAACATATATAAACCGTCCGTCATCGGAAAACATAAGCTCGGTAGTTTCGCTTTTTGCGTATGTATAACCCTCTTTTAACTTTTGCGGCGCGTTGTCTGTGTAAACTCTTTTAATATTCCCGCGCGTATCATACATTGGCACGACAACATCGTAAATGTGTTCATACCAACCGACACTGCCGTAAAGAGCAACCTCGCTTTCGGCAACCGACAGAGTCCTGCCGTCCGGGGCATACATAGTCACATACCCTCGCGCAAAAGCCAAGGGAACGGAAGAAAACCAAACAATAACAGCTAAAATAAAGGATAAAAAACGCAAAAAACCACCCCCATTTGACATTTTCTACACATATTATACCAAGATAAAAAAATTTAGTCAATCCGTTTTAAAAATGTTCCTCTGCCACCATTTGGCAGCAGAGGAACATTTTACTGTTTTGTCATACTTGCAGGATAGATTTTCTTATCCTTTAAGTTTTGGAGTCTGTCTAAAGCCTCACCGAAACGCTGGAAGTGTGTTACTTCGCGCTGACGGAGAAATTTTATTACCTCGTTTACATCAGGGTCGTCGGAAAGTCTTAAAATATTGTCATAAACCGCACGGGCCTTTTGCTCTGCTGCCAAATCTTCAAAAAGATTTGTTATCGCATCGCCCGTAACGGCGATTGAAGCTGCATTAAAGGGTGAACCTTGAGCGTTTTGCGGGAATACCGATGCGCCGTTGTCGGCATAGTATTCCGCAGAATTGCCGGCAAGCCAATCCTTTCCGCTTGTGCCTCCCGAAAGCTGATAAACGAGCGTTCCTACCATTTCAAGGTGTCCAAGCTCTTCTGTACCGATGTCTGTTAGCAGCGATTTGCTGACCTCATCCGGCATAACGTATCTTTGGGAAAGATACCTGAGTGATGCGCTAAGCTCTCCGTTTGGTCCACCGTACTGCGTTGCAATTATCGTTGCAAGTTTTGGATTCTTGTTTTTTAACTTAATCGGGAATTGCAAAAACTTATCGTATGAAAACATTATGCGTTACCTCCTTTTTCCCACGGCCAAGGGTTCTCCGTCCATCTGTACGTGTCATATTCCGCGGCGTCTGACACGCAAAGAGGCCCGTATTTTCTTACATATTCCTTTTTTAATTCCTTTGCCTTTTTTGTAAGAGATACAAAAAGGGCAAATGCTTTCTCATCCTTTGGATGAGTGTCTAAAAAAAGCTGCATATCGTGTGCGGCAAAGCAATATCTCTGAATTTCAAGTTTCAAATCGTTTCTGTCCATTATGCTTTTCCTCCGCTCTTACAAATTTTTCCGTATTCCTCTATCGTAAGCACAAGCTCAGGGAAAATCGAACCCTGACAAAGCGCTTCGGCAGGACTGTAAACGGATTTTAACTGCTGAACGGGAACATATCCGTAACCTACGCAGCCACAATAAGATGAATTTTCCATAAAACTTTATAGCCTTTCTGCCCGCAAGTTTTCCAACTGTTATGGATTGCCCCTTTAGCGGGCAATAAGGGACAGCATAACAAAAACACATTAACATATGTCTTTGTTTACATAATATGATTATTATGTAAATATGTGAAAACAAAAAAATCTGAGCAAAAGCTCAGATTTTAAATAAAATATCAGGTTAGTGCGTTGATGCAGGATTTACGTGGACCATACAATGCTTTACGAACGGGACATTTTCTTCAATGCTGTCGTGTACCCGCTCGGCTATGGCATGAGCCTCAAAAAGAGGCATATTTCCGTCAACAGAGATTTCTAAATCAATATAGATTTTATCACCGAATTTCCGCGTTTTTAAATCGTCTATCTCAGTAACTCCGTCCTGTAAAAGCGTTATATCACGGATTTTCTGTACCGTTTCGGCACTTGCCGCACGGTCGGTCATTTTGCCTGCTGCATCTATAAAGATTTCCACAGCGGCTTTTAAAACAAAAACACAGATTACAACGCTTGCCAATGGGTCAAGCGCGGGAAAGCCGATTTTTGCACCCAAAATTCCCGCAAAACTGCCGATAGAGGACAATGCGTCGGAGCGGTGGTGCCACGCGTCCGCCATAAGAGCGCCTGAGCTTATCTTTTTTGCGGCGGATGCTGTGTAGCGGAACATAAGCTCTTTTACGACAATTGAAACAATAGCCGCAATAAGAGCAAATGCACCTGGGATAATGATTTGCGAGCGTTCCCATACAAGGCTTTTAATGCCTGATACGCCGATGCCTGC
>JAIKVQ010000096.1 GCA_024685565.1 Bacillota bacterium | reverse complement strand
ATTGTTATTGCAGAGGAAACAGAGGATTAATGGGGGTGATTTTGTGTTAATTGATAAAAACGGAAAAATCGGTGGTAAAGTCAGCGTAATCGACCTTTTTGCAGTTATAATTGTAGTTGTTGCTGTTATAGGAATAACCTTCAGATTCGTCTCTGTACCGTCAAAAAGTGCAAGACAGCGAGTTAAACTTTCGTATGTTGTTGAGATAAACGGTGTAAGAGATTTTACTGTGAACGCACTAAATAAGCGGGGAAAGGTAATCGACCCAAAACAAAAATGTCTGATAGGCGAAATTACGGAAGTTTCTTCACAGCAGCAGACTATGGAACAGTTTGATTCCAATGGTAATATGGTGTATGCAGAGGTACCTGATAAGTATTCTGTAGAGGTAACTATACTATCGGACGGTAAGGAATCTGAAAGCGGCTATTTTGTAGGAAATGATACCGTGCTTTCGGTAGGTTCCGATATTTCGATAGCTACTAAATATGTAAATTCATCAGGAAAAGTAAAGAAAATTGAAGAAATCAAGTAATAAAAAAAGCAATACATAGTGTATTGCTTTTTTTAATGTTTTAAAATATTATCGGCTATGTTAACCACATCGCCCGCACCCATTGTAATGAGTGTATCACCTTCTTTAAGTTCAGCTTTTAACAAATTTTCAATATCGGCAAATTTCTCAACAAACCTAACTTTTACGCCTCGTTTTTTTATATCTTCAGCGAGTCTTTCGGGACTTGTGACGCCGTCGAATTTTTCACGCGCGGCATATATATGTGTGATAATAAGTTCATCAACAAGGTCAAAGCTCATACAAAACTCATTCCATAGTTTTTTTGTGCGGGAATAGGTATGCGGTTGAAATACACACCAAAGACGGTTTTTAACAAAAGGCTTTGCCGCCTTTAAGGTTGCCTGTATTTCTGTAGGGTGATGCGCATAATCGTCAATAACCAATGCACCGTTCAATTCGCCCTTTTTCTCAAATCTACGGCAAGCACCACGAAAACTTTCTATTCCACTTTTTACAAGCGATAGGTCTGCACCCCAATTATCACATACACATATAGTTGCAAGTGCATTTAAAATATTATGTTCTCCCGGGACTCTTAAGTGCAGTTTGAGTAAGAATTCATTATTATGCCACACTTCAAAAACAGGATAACCGCTCTCAAAATCAATATTTCTTGCACTGTATTCGTATTCGTCTCCAATGCCGTAAAACTTGATATTAAGACCTGTGCCGTCAAGTGCTTTTATGACATTTTCATCGTTTCCGCAGGCAACTACAAATCCTTTGTCTTTAGTTAAAAGCGCAAATTTCCTGAAACTTTCAATTATTTCATCAATTCCCGAAAAGAAATCAAGATGATCCTCATCTATGTTGGTAATAACAGCGACAGTGGGGAAGAATTCCAAAAAACTGTTTGTGTATTCGCATGCCTCTGTAATAAAATATTCGGATGAACCTGTTTTTATATTTCCGCCGATAATATCAAGCTCACCGCCGATACTTACGGTAGGGTCAAAATGTGACGCTAAAAGAGCATATGCAATCATTCCCGTTGTCGTGGTTTTTCCGTGCGTACCGGAAACACCGAGTGCGTTTTTGTAAAGCTGCATTATTGCTCCCAAAAATTCTGCGCGCGAAAGAAGAATTGCCCCACTTTTTTGCGCGGCAGCAAATTCAGGATTATCGCTGTGAACCGCTGCGGTATAAACAATCACGTCAGCACCCGTAATATTTTTTTCGTTATGCTCATAAAATATTTTTGCACCAAGTTTTTCGAGTTTATCGGTTATGTTTGATTTTGAACGGTCGGAGCCGGAAACAGCAAATCCCTTTTTCAACATAATCTGGGCAAGACCGCTCATACTTATTCCACCTATACCTATAAAATGTATATGTGAGGAAGGCTTTAAAGAAGATATACTAAATGCATTCATGCAGAACCACTCCTATAATATTATAACTATTATTATATACATTTTCAAAAAAAAATAAACCAGTTTATGCCAAATGTAAATAAAACGAAATATTAAACGTCTTAAAAAGACAAATATTTGGTTCATTTTTGTTCAAAATACACAAAAAAAGTCACTTCCTGACTAAAATATATTGACAAATCGACATTTGAGATATATAATCAAGATGTATATATCCATATCATTGGGCGGACAGTACATATATTATGCCGGAAGGTGGTGGAATCTGTGGAAATTACAGATATCAGAGTGAAAAAAGTTGCAAGCGAAGGGAAGATGAAGGCGGTTGCTTCAGTAACATTTGATAATGCTTTTGTTGTTCACGACATAAAGATTATTGAAGGTCAGGAAAAACTTTTTACTGCTATGCCGTCACGCAAGACTCCTGAAAATGAATTCAAAGATATTGCTCATCCCATCAATTCTGAAATGCGTGCAAAGTTGGAAAATGCAATTATTGCCAAATATAACGAAACACTCTTGTCGGAAGAATAAGCAACAATGGAGGGCTGTCATAGATATGGCAGTCTTTTATTTTATAAAAATTTTTCTTGACAAAATTGATTTTTTGGTGTATTATACACACATAAACTTCAAGGCAGGGTTAATTTCCCTACCGGCGGTATAGTCCGCAAGCCCTACGGGGTTGATTCGGTGAAATTCCGAAACCGACGGTAAAGTCCGGATGGAAGAAGTATTTTTTTCTTTTGTCCGAATATTTTCGGGCATTTTTTTATGGGAGGTAATTTTATGAAAAACAGTAAGGTAGTAAAAATCGGGATATTTTCAGCATTTGCGTTTGTGCTCCAAATGGTAGTGTTCTTCAAAGTGGGTGGATTTTTGGATATTGAATTTTCCGATTTGCCGGCAATTATAATTTCCTTTGCCGAAGGACCTTTGGCGGGAGTTTTAACAGAACTAATCAAGAATTTGATACACCTTTTAATTACAAGAACGGGAGGAATAGGCGAGCTCGCAAATTTTGTGATAAACGGAGCGTTTGTTTTTACTTTGGGTATGATATACAAGCAAAACAAAACCAAAAAGAATGCGGTTATTGCACTTTTGACAGCCACGGTTGTCCTTGCAGTATTTGCATTTTTCGTAAATCTTTACATAATGCTTCCGCTCTATATGAAAGATGCAAGCTTTGCTGATAAATTGAAACTTACTCTTGGCACAATAACGCCGTTTAATATTGTAAAAGGCATTGTTTTATCTGCAATTACAATGCTTATATACAAAAGAATTTCGAGGCATATAAAATAAATGCTGGAATTAGAAAGATATTTTTGTGTAGGATGTAACTTTAACAAACCGAAAAGATATATGTATTCTGTTTTTAGAAATATCGGTATTTGCAAGGATTGTGAAGAAAGTATTCGTTTAACAAAGGATATGACATTTGAAACAAAGGAATTTATAGATATTGTAATAGCACCGTTTTTATACGGCGGTGTTATATCAGAAACGGTACGTGCTTTTAAGTTTTCAGGGCAGAAATTGTACGGCACTTTTCTCACGGCGCTTGCCTTACAGTATTTGGAAAATAAATACTTATTAAATGACTGTGATGTAATTATACCGGTACCTCTTCATAAATACAGGCTTGAGGAACGCGGTTATAATCAATCGGAGATAATCGCAGACAGGCTGGCAAAAGCACTTGATAAAGATGTGGATACGAATGCACTTTTTAGAATTCGGGATACCCTTCATCAAAGTTCGCTTACGGGGTACAGGCGTATTGAAAATGTTAAGGGCGCATTTATTGCCGATGAAGGTGCGGTTAGCGGAAAGAGAATACTTTTAGTCGATGATATTTATACAATGGGAGAAACGGCAAACGAGTGTGCAAGAATGTTAATTGGAGCAGGGGCAAAGAGCGTTGTTGTTTTTGCTCTGTGCAAAGCAACAGAAAAAAGCAGTTCGTTATGAACTGCTTTTTATTAAATCTCTGACCATTTCTCCTGCAATCAGCATACCTGCAACCGGCGGAACAAAAGAAATGCTTGACGGAACACGCGGGTTTTCCATTCCGTCTGCTCTTTTTGGCTCTTCCTTTGAATATAGAACTTTAAGATGATAAATCTCTCTTTTCTTTAGTTCGCGTCTCATAACTTTGGCTAAGGGGCATACTGATGTCTTTGAAATATCTGCTATTTCAAATCTTGAGGCATCAAGTTTGTTGCCTGTTCCCATACAGCTTATAATGGGGATATTAAAGCGGTTTGCCTCGCAGATGAGGATAAGCTTTGACGTTACGGTATCTATAGCATCAATAATATAATCGTATTGAGACAAATTTATGTCGTTTTCGGAATTATAAAAAATATTAAACTCAGTTACTTGACAATCGGGGTTTATGTCCCTGATACGCTCAGCCATAACTGAAACCTTTGGTTTTCCTATTGTGGAGGTTAGGGCAACAAGCTGTCTGTTAATATTGCTTTTGGTTACTTTATCGCCGTCAACAAGCGTGATTTTACCTATTCCGCACCTTGCAGCAGCCTCTGCTACAAATGAGCCGACGCCGCCTATACCGAATACTATTATGCTTTTATTTTTTAGTTTTTCTAAATTGTCTATGCCGATTAAATTTTGTGTTCTTTCAAATCTATCCATATTAAATCAGCGTTTTAAGCGTTTCGTTTATATCCCTCAAAAAGTCTTCTGTGTTCACCTTGTTCTTGTTGGGAAGAGTGGAGAGGGCATATAAATCGCCTGTCATAATTCCGCTTTCGATTGTTTTTATTGTAGCTTTTTCTAAGTTTTCTGCAAAACGCGAAAGCTCCGGCAAATTATCCAAATCACCGCGTTTTTTCAATGCTCCGCTCCATGCAAAAATAGTCGCGACACTGTTTGTAGAGGTTTCTTCGCCTTTTAAATGCTTGTAATAATGACGCTGTACAGTGCCGTGTGCTGCCTCAAATTCGTAAATTCCGTCAGGCGAAACCAAAACAGAGGTCATCATCGCAAGCGAACCGTAGGCTGTCGCAATCATATCGCTCATAACATCGCCGTCATAGTTCTTAAGCGCCCATATAAAGCCACCGTTTGAACGTATAACACGCGCAACCGCATCGTCTATCAGTGTATAGAAATACTCAATTCCGGCCTTTTTAAAACGCTCTTTGTATTCAGTTTCAAAAACCTCCGCAAAAATGTCTTTAAAGTGATGATCGTACTGCTTTGAAATAGTGTCTTTTGACGCAAACCATACGTCCTGATTTATTTCTAATGCATAGTTAAAACAGGATTTTGCAAAACTCCTTATTGAATTGTCCTTGTTATGAAGTCCCTGAATTATTCCGTCAGTTCCGACAAAATCAAAAATAGTTTTTCTGGTTTCGTTGCCGTTTTTGTCGGTTACCAAAAGTTCACACCTGTCGCCGTCTTTTACCTGCATTTCGGTATTTTTATAAATATCGCCGTAAGCGTGCCTTGCAACAGTAATAGGCTTCGTCCAGGTTGGAATAAAGGGAGTTACGCCTTTCACGAGGATCGGGGTTCTGAACACTGTACCGTCCAAAATAGCACGTATGGTACCATTCGGTGACTTCCACATTTCCTTTAAATTGTATTCCTTAACCCTGTCAGCATTAGGGGTTATTGTTGCACATTTTACAGCAACGCCGTATTTTTTTGTTGCTATCGCAGATTCTACAGTAACTTTATCGTCAGTTGCATTTCTGTTTTCTAAGCCTAAATCATAATATTCCGTTTTCAAATCAATATATGGAAGAAGCAATATATCCTTTATTTCTTTCCATATAATTCTTGTCATTTCGTCGCCGTCCATCTCGACAAGCGGTGTTTTCATAATAATTTTTTCTTTCATTTTTCGTTCTCCTTATTTTTTAACGGTCTTATCTTAGCATAAATAACATGAAAAATCAAGGCTTTGACTAAATTATAACAGTCTGGTGTCTTGTTGCGTGACAGCTTATATTTACTGCAACGGGAAGTCCCGCTATATGAGTGGGATAAACTTCAATATTTACGCCCAAAGCTGTGGTCTCGCCTCCGTACCCCTGAGGTCCTATACCCAAGTCATTTATGCGGGCAAGCAGTTCGCCTTCAAGCTGTGCATAATAGGGATTTTGGTTGGGAATGTCAATACTTCTGGCAAGAGCAAATTTTGAAAGTTCTGCGCATTTTTCAAAATTACCGCCGATACCCACACCGACAATTATAGGCGGGCAAGGGCTTGCACCTGCTTTTTTTACGGTATCTGTGACGAAATCTATTATGCCGTCTCTTCCGTCTGACGGGTTGAGCATTTTAAGAGCCGATTTATTCTCACTGCCAAATCCCTTTGGAAGGAAGGTTATTTCAATTTTGTCCGAGTCATTAAAGCTGTAATGAATGACAGGCGGAGTGTTGTCATTAGTATTTTCGCGGAAAAGTGGGTCTGCTACTATTGATTTTCTTAAAAAACCCTCAGTATAACCCGCGGAAACACCCTTTTCTATTGCCAAATCAAGATTATCGCCCTCAATAAATACATTTTTGCCGATTTTTACAAAGAAAACAGCCATACCAGTGTCCTGACAAATCGGAATTTGTCTGTTTTTTGCAATCTGCGCATTTTTTATAATGCTGTCAAGCGCACCTAAAGCAGAAGAGGATTGCTTTTTTTGTTTTGCATCTTCAAGACTTTCAAGAATTGAATTATCAAGATTACAGTTTGCCAAAATACACATTTCTTTAACTGCATCTGTTATTTTATCGGATAATATTCTTCTCATTTGCCTCTCCTTAGTAACATTTTTTCATTATAAATTGCAATTTGCTAAAATATATGCGTAATTATAACATTATTTTTCTTTTTTTTCAATATAAATGTTTATTCTTTTGCAAAATGGGTATATAATACTTTGAGGGTGACCTCATATGCTAAAAAGGAGATGTTTGTATGAAGTTCAATGTCATTGGAAGAAAGATGTCCGTTAGTGAAAAGAAAACCGATTATATTACTAAAAAAATCGGAAAACTTGACAAATTTTTTAAAACCGAACCTGAAGCACGAATTGTAATCGGTTCTCAAAAAGATAAGGAATATATTGAGGCTACAATATATTCAGACGGACTTATCGTTCGTGCTGAGTCTGAGCAGGATGATATATTTTCAGCAATAGACAAGGTTACCGATATTATTGAACGTCAGATAAGAAAGAATAAGACGAGACTTGAAAAGAAGATTAAACGTGAGGCTGTTTCAGATAACGAGCTTTTAAGCGGAGAGGTGTTTTCCGATGAAGAAGACGGCGAATTTAAGGTAATTAAAACAAAACGCTTTTCGCTAAAGCCGATGAGCGTCCAGGAGGCAATCCTGCAAATGAACCTTTTGGGGCACAGTTTCTACGTTTTCAAAAATCAGGATACTGACGAGCTGAACGTTGTATATAAAAGAAAAGACGGCAATTTTGCAGTCATAGAATCAATATAAAGCAAGAATCTCTGAGGAGTGAATCTCCTCAGAGGTTTTGCAGTAGTCATAATATGAATAAAATTACAATTACTGGAAATAGTACTAAAATGTGAAAGAAAGGGGGATTTTATGCCAAAATACTCAGATGAGCTTATAAATGAAATCTTTTCGCAGAATGATATAGTGGATTATGTATCTCAATATGTAAAGCTCAAAAAAAACGGCAGGGATTATACGGGACTTTGCCCGTTTCATAAAGAAAAATCACCTTCTTTTCACGTGAATCAGGAAAAACAGCTTTTTCACTGTTTCGGTTGCGGTGCAGGCGGAAACCTTGTTCAGTTTGTAATGCGTACCGAAGGGTTGGACTTTGTAGAGGCGTTAAAGCTTATGGCTGACAGAGCAGGAATAATTCTTCCTGAAAATGATGAACCTGTAGATGACAAGCTCTACCGCAAGAAAAAGAGAATCCTTGAAATAAATAAAACCGCTGCAAGGTTTTATTATGAAATATTAACAAAGGATAATTTGGGAAAAGCGGGTCTTGAATACCTAAAAAAGCGCGCTATTGATTCAAATACTATAACAAAATTCGGACTTGGGTATGCGCCCGATATTTTCGACGCTTTAAAGAAATATATGAACAGGCTTGGATTTACCGACAGCGAGCTCTTGGACGCAGGACTTGTAGTTTTACGAAACGGCAAGGCAGTAGATAAATTTCGTGCAAGAGTAATTTTCCCTATTATTGATTTGAGGGGTAATGTAATAGCGTTCGGCGGAAGAATTATTGAGAATATACAAAAAGACGGTTATAAACCGCCCAAATATCTCAATTCACCGGATACTCCTGTTTTTAATAAGGGCAAAAATCTTTTCTCATTAAACCTTGCAAAAAAGGACTGTTCCGAAAACTGTATTCTCTGTGAGGGATATATGGATGTGATTTCTGTTTATAAAGCAGGAATTACAAATATCACAGCTACATTGGGAACAGCGCTGACCGAAGACCAGGCAAAACTGCTGATGAAATACACAGATGAAATTTTATTATGCTATGACGGCGATGAGGCAGGACAAGCTGCGACAAGGCGTGCCATAGATGTCATAACTTCCGTTGGCGGAAAATGCCGTGTTATGCAGTTAAAAGGCGCAAAAGACCCTGATGAATACATAAACAAAAACGGTCCTGCAATGTTTAAAGAAGTTATTAAAAATTCGCTCGCGTCAACAGAATATCTTATAAGTCTTATACGAAAAAAATATAATCTTGATACTGAAGACGGTAAAATCCTGTTTGTTGAAGAGGCATCAACGGTTCTTTCAAAACTTCAAAATGCTATTGAAACAGACGCTTATATAAAGAAAATATCCGATGAAACTGAGATTTCAAAGGAAGCTATATATGCAGAAATCAGAAAACACAAATCATCGGGAAAGATTGCAGGAGGTCCCAAGAGGACAGTAAGGACAAACTTCACTGCTAAAAAACAGGAGAGCGGAATAGTCGCAGAGGCGGAGAGAAAACTGCTTAGCCTCATAATTGAAAGCAAAGCCTCTTATAATGCCGTTAAAAACGACTTCTTGCCGTCTGATTATTCAAATGAACTCTTAGGAAAGCTTGCCGAAATTGTGTACGGCTGTTACGAGAGGGGAGAGCCGATTGATTCGGCTGTTATAACGTCAAAATTCAGTAGTGATGAGGCAGATTATGTGTCGGGAATTTTCTGTAACTTAGAAACCTATACCGATGAAAAGAATACTATTGCCCAGCTTGTTAATAAAATAAAAATTCATAATTTGGATATAAAAATTGAGCAGGCAAAAAAAGAAGGCGACGTCTTGAAATTAAAGGAACTTCTTGATTTAAGACTAAGACTTGGAAGGGAATAAAAAAATGTCAGATTTGGAACAAAAAAAACAAATGGTAAAAGACCTTATTGAAAAGGGCAAAAAAAAGGGTGTTTTGTCAAGTAACGATATTGTCAATTCGTTTTTTGATACTGAAATCACCCCTGAAGAAATAGAAACAATTTACGATGCCCTTGAAAAAGAGGGTGTTGAAATTGTGGACGACCTTGAAAAGGAGCTTGAAGAAATCGAGGTATCCAAGGAGGACTTGGAGGACTTATCCGTTCCTGACGGTATAAATATTGACGACCACGTTAAAATGTATTTAAAGGAGATAGGAAAGGTCGATCTTTTAGACGCGGATGAGGAATTAGAACTTGCAAGAAGAATGTCCGAGGGCGATGAAGAGGCAAAAAAGAAACTTGCAGAGGCGAACTTAAGGCTTGTTGTAAGTATTGCTAAAAGATATGTCGGACGCGGTATGCTGTTTTTGGATCTTATTCAAGAGGGTAATTTAGGTCTTATCAAGGCTGTGGACAAGTTTGATTATTCAAAGGGCTATAAGTTCAGCACATATGCTACATGGTGGATAAGGCAGGCAATAACCCGTGCAATAGCAGATCAGGCAAGAACTATAAGAATACCTGTGCATATGGTGGAAACGATAAATAAGTTAGTTAGAATTTCACGTCAGCTTGTGCAGGAGCTCGGAAGAGAGCCAACCACAGAAGAACTTGCAAAGGAACTGAATTTGTCAGTTGAAAAGGTGCGCGAAATATCAAAGATTTCACAGGAACCAGTGTCGCTTGAAACCCCTATAGGTGAAGAAGAGGACAGCCATCTTGGTGACTTTATTCCTGATGATGATGCGCCCGCTCCGTCAGAAGTTGCAAGCTTTGTTATGCTTAAAGAACAGCTTGAAGACGTTTTAAAAACACTTACAACAAGAGAGGCAAAGGTATTAAGACTGCGTTTTGGACTTGAAGACGGAAGGCCGCGAACATTGGAAGAGGTTGGTAAGGAATTTGATGTAACCCGTGAGCGTATAAGGCAGATTGAAGCAAAAGCACTGAGGAAACTGCGCCACCCGTCAAGAAGTAAAAAGCTAAAAGATTATCTTGATTAAGAGGCGAAAAATGGATTGGACAAAGGTAACTGTTTATACATCTAAAGATGGGATAGAGCCTGTTTTAGGGTTGCTTTTAAATTTTGGAATTGACAGTACGCAAGTAACCGACGAGAGTGAATTTAGTGCATTTTTAGAGGAAAACCGTTCTGCGTGGGACTATGTGGACGAAGAACTTGAAAGAAGTATGCAAGGGGAAACGCATATTGACTTTTATATAAAATCAAATGAGCTTGAACTTGTTCGGGACATCAAGTCAGAACTTAAAAAGCTAAAATTAAGCGATAAAAATGGGGATTTCGGCAGACTCTTCTTAGAATGTGAGAAACTATCCGGCGAAGATTGGGAAAATAGCTGGAAAAAGCATTTTCATACCTTCAGTATAGGCGATAAGCTGATTATAAAGCCGTATTGGGAAGAGGTACAGCCTTGCGAAAAAAAGATTTTTGAGATAAATCCGGGTCTTAGCTTTGGTACAGGAACACATCATACAACGAAAATGTGCCTTGAAGATATTGTAAATCTCATAAAAGGCGGAGAAAACGTGTTAGACCTTGGTTCAGGAAGCGGAATTTTGGCTATAGTTTCTCTTCTTTTTGGCGCCAAAAATGCAGTGGCGGTTGATATTGATGTGAATTCCCAAAAGACAATTTTGGAAAATTTAAGGCGAAATAACATTGATGATGACAAGTGCAATATATATATCGGAAACATTCTGGAAGATATGTCGCTTAGGGAGAAAATAGCAAAAACACAATATGATGTTGTTTATGCGAATATTGTTGCAGATGTTGTAATTGCAGTTTTGCCATTTGTTAAGTCAGTAATTAAAAATAGAGGAATTTTTATTGCCTCGGGAATAATTGCTGACAGGACGGCGGAGGTTAAGGGCAAAATTCTCTCCGCAGGTTTTAGTATTATTTCAGAAAAAAGGAGTGCAGACTGGGCTGAATTTAAGTGCAGTTTGTAGATTTTTTATGTCCAGATTTTTTATACCAAAGGAAAATATAGCGGAAAATAAAATAACGGTAACGGGTGAAGATGTATTACATATTTCAAAAGTCCTGCGCCTTAAAAAAGGCGATTTTTTTACTTGTTGTGACGGCAGGGGATTTGATTATTACGTTAAAATAGCCGGTATTTCAAAAACAGAAGTAGTTTGCGATATTATAGATAAACAAAAATCCGATACCGAACCGCCCATTAAGGTTACCTTGATTCAGGGCATTCCAAAAGCAGCTAAAATGGATTATATTATACAAAAAAATACTGAGCTTGGAATATCGGAAATCTATCCTTGCAGTCTGAACCGATGTATTTCCAAAACAGAAAAGGATAAAAAGACAGACAGATGGCAGAAAATCGCAAAAGAGGCGGCTCAGCAGTCGGGGCGCGGAATTGTCCCTATAATTCATAATACCATAAACCTAAAAGAGGCAGTAGAAATCCTTAAAAAATCCGATATTTCTTTTGCTGCATATGAATGTGAAGATAAAAATACTTTAAAAAATGTGCTTTTATCTAAAGAAAATCCCAAAACGGTTGCTTTTCTGATTGGACCTGAGGGTGGATTTGATGTATCGGAGATTGAATTTTTAAAAAATAGCGGAATAGCTGTAATATCCTTGGGTAAACGGATTTTGAGAACAGAAACCGCAGGCGAAGCGGTACTTTCAATGATTATGTATGAAATAGGCGATATAAATAAATTCTGAGGTAGAAAATGGATAAATTTCAGCTTGTGTCGGAATATAAAATGTCGGGTGACCAACCGCAGGCGGTTAAAAAACTTTCAGACGGCATAAAAAACGGCGAAAAATTTCAGACATTGATGGGTGTTACAGGATCGGGAAAAACCTTTACTATGGCAAACATTATTGCCGAGGTTAATAAACCAACTCTTGTTTTGGCGCACAATAAAACGCTTGCCGCACAGCTTTATAGCGAGTTTAAGGACTTTTTTCCAAATAATGCGGTTGAATTTTTTGTATCATATTACGATTATTATCAGCCTGAGGCTTATATTGCCTCCTCCGATACCTATATTGAAAAGGATTCCTCGATGAATGAAGAAATAGATGAACTTCGGCATAGCGCAACATTTGCTCTTTTTGAGAGGCGCGATGTTATAATTGTATCAAGTGTTTCCTGTATATACGGTCTCGGAGACCCCGAAGATTATCAAAATCTTATGCTTTCACTCCGTGTCGGAATGCGAAAGGACAGAGATGAAATCCTGAAAAAGCTTATTGATATGCAGTATGAAAGGAACGATATAAATTTTGTCAGAAACAAATTCCGTGTTCGGGGCGATGTTTTGGAAATCTTTCCCGCAAACAGCAGGGAATATGCTGTGCGTGTGGAATTTTTTGGAGATGAAATAGATAAAATATCCCAAATTGACGTTGTAACGGGTGAAGTGACGGGGACGAGAAATCATATTGTGATTTCGCCTGCGTCACACTATGTTACAACGGGCGATAAAATGAAAATTGCAATTGCGGGCATTATGGAGGAGCTTTCCGAAAGAATACGCTATTTTAAGGAAAATAATATGCTGATTGAGGCGCAGCGGATTGAACAAAGAACGCTTTATGATGTTGAAATGCTTCAGGAAATAGGTTTTTGTCAGGGAATTGAAAACTATTCAAGATTGATAAGCGGGCGTGCGCCGGGCTCTGCACCATATACGCTTTTGGATTATTTTCCTGACGATTTTTTGATGTTTATTGATGAATCCCATGTTACGGTATCGCAGGTAAGAGCTATGTATAACGGCGACCGCGCAAGAAAGGAATCTCTTGTAGGCTATGGATTCAGACTTCCGTCTGCATTTGATAACAGACCGCTTAAATTTGAAGAATTTGAACAGCGTTTAAATCAAGTCATATTCACCTCTGCAACTCCCGGGGAATATGAAAGGGAACACTCTGGCGAATTTGTGGAACAGCTTATAAGACCTACAGGACTTTTGGACCCCGTTGTTAGCGTGCGACCTATCAAAAATCAGATTGATGATTTGATTGCGGAAATAAACAGCCGTGCGCAAAGTGATGAAAGGGTATTAGTGACAACCCTCACAAAAAAAATGGCTGAGGATTTGACCGATTATCTTGCAGGAAACGGCATCAGGGTTAAATATATGCATTCTGAGATCAAAACAATCGAGCGCACCGAGATAATACGCGACTTAAGAATGGGCGAATTTGATGTTTTGGTAGGTATAAATCTTCTGCGTGAGGGACTTGACCTTCCCGAAGTGTCGCTTGTGGCGATTTTGGACGCAGATAAAGAGGGATTTTTAAGAAGCGAAACATCTTTAATACAAACTATAGGAAGAGCTGCAAGAAACGAAAACGGTATGGTTATAATGTATGCAGATACTGTTACAGGCTCAATGCAGCGTGCTATATCGGAAACGGCAAGAAGGCGCGATTTGCAGGAAAAATTCAATAAAGAACACGGCATTGTGCCAAAAACAGTTAAAAAGGATATACGCGGTATAATTGAGGCTGTGAAGTCTGTTGGTACAAAATCCGATAAGCAACCGCAAGATTTGCAAATTCTTATTGCAAACCTTAAAGATGAGATGATGCTGGCAGCCGAAAATCTTGAATTTGAACGCGCGGCAAAAATTCGCGACCGAATAAAGAAATTAACGGAAGACGGAGAGAATAATGGATAAGTACATTACAATTAAAGGCGCAAAAGTGCATAACCTTAAAAATATATCAATAAAAATCCCGCGTGAAAAACTTGTAGTTTTAACAGGTCTTTCAGGATCGGGAAAAAGCTCCCTTGCATTTGATACAATTTACGCGGAAGGACAGCGTAGGTATGTCGAGTCGCTTTCTTCATATGCCCGTCAGTTTTTGGGCCAGATGGACAAGCCTGACGTTGAAAGCATTACAGGACTTTCTCCCGCAATTAGCATTGACCAGAAAACAACTTCAAAAAATCCGCGTTCAACTGTGGGTACGGTTACGGAAATATATGATTATTTAAGACTTTTATATGCAAGGGTGGGTATTCCGCACTGTCCTAAATGCGGAAAAGTTGTTTCGCAGCAGACAATTGACCAGATAACTGATAAGGTTTTAAAACTTCCGCATGACACAAAAATTCATATACTTGCTCCTGTTATAAGAGGCAAAAAAGGTGAACATAAAAAGATTTTTGAGGATGCAAAGCGTTCGGGCTATGTGAGAGTAAAGGCAGACGGGGTACAGTATGATTTGTCCGAAACTATTAACCTTGAAAAAAATATAAAGCATAACATTGAGATAATTGTCGACAGGCTCATTATCCGCGAGGGGATTGAAAGCAGACTGACCGACTCAATCGAAACCGCTTTAAAACTGAGCGGTGATGTTGTTATGGTTGAAATTCTGGGCGGAGAAACCCTTAAATTCAATCAAAATCTTGCCTGCGATGACTGCGGAATAAGTTTAACGGAGCTTGCGCCGAGAAGTTTTTCCTTTAATAATCCTATAGGTGCTTGCCCTGAATGTAAGGGACTCGGGACACTTTCAAAAATTGACCCTGAACTTTTAATTGTTGATGAAAACAGAACTCTTTTTGAGGGGGCAATAAACTGTATGGGCTGGGCAGCGCCCGGTATTGCAGATACTATGGCGCATATGTATTTTAAGGGCATTTTGGAACATTTTGGAGTCGCTTTGGATACACCGTGGAAAGATATTCCGAAAAATGTTCAGGATACTGTTTTGTATGGAACGGGCGGTGAAAAATTTAAGTTTAAATATACACGTAATTACGGAACAGGAACGTATAATGCACCTTATGAGGGCATTGTAAATAATTTGGAGCGGCGCTATCACGAAACAACCTCAGAGTATTCAAGGAATGAAATAGAAAAGTTTGTAAATGAGATTGAGTGTCCTGCCTGTCACGGAAAGCGCCTTAATGACGAGATACTTGCCGTTACGGTAGGCGGAAAAAATATCTATGAATTTACCTGTATGTCCATACGCAACGAACTGAAATTTATCGAAAATTTAAAGCTTTCCGAACGTGAAATGCTGATTGCAGAGCAAATTATAAAAGAGATAAAGGCAAGACTGCAATTTCTGCTTGATGTAGGACTCGATTATCTTACCCTTTCGCGTGCATCAGGTACATTATCAGGTGGCGAGGCACAGAGAATACGCCTTGCAACCCAGATAGGGTCAGGTCTTATGGGCGTTTTATATATACTTGATGAGCCAAGTATCGGACTTCATCAGCGTGATAATGACAAGCTTATCGGAACGCTCAAGCACCTTAGGGATATAGGAAATACCGTAATCGTTGTTGAACATGATGAGGATACTATGTATGCCGCAGATTATATTGTGGATATAGGTCCGGGTGCAGGTATAAACGGCGGTACAGTAGTTGCGACAGGTACGGCAGAGCAGATAAAAAAGTCAAAAAAATCTGTTACAGGACAGTATTTAAGCGGTACAAAATCCGTTCCTATACCGAAAAACCGCAGAAAACCTTTAGGATTTATCAAAATTTGCGGTGCCTGTGAAAATAATCTAAAAAATATTGATGTAGAAATTCCGCTTGGCGTATTTACATGCGTTACAGGTGTTTCAGGCTCCGGGAAAAGCTCGCTAATAAATGAGATACTTTATAAACAGCTTGCAAAGGATTTAAACCGTGCTATGACGTATGCCGGTAAACACAAAAAAATAGAAGGTATATCAAAGCTTGATAAAATTATAAATATAGACCAGTCGCCAATTGGCAGAACTCCGCGTTCAAACCCTGCAACATACACAAATCTTTTTAATGACATACGAAATGTTTTTGCATCTACCAATGACGCAAAAATGCGAGGATATGCGCCTGGGCGATTCAGCTTTAATGTAAAGGGCGGAAGATGTGAAGCGTGTTCGGGAGACGGAATAGTAAAGATTGAAATGAACTTCCTTTCCGATATTTACGTTCCGTGCAGCGTTTGTAAAGGGCAAAGATACAATCGTGAAACACTTGAAGTCAAGTATAAGGGTAAAAATATTTATGATGTACTTGAAATGACGGTAGACGAGGCATATGAATTTTTCAAAAACCTGCCGCCTCTTAAAAGAAAACTTGAAACCTTAAAAGATGTCGGACTTGGATACATCAAATTAGGGCAAAGTTCAACAACTCTTTCAGGCGGTGAGGCACAAAGGGTAAAACTTGCAACAGAACTTTCCAAAAAGGCTACGGGAAAGACAATATATGTCCTTGATGAGCCGACAACAGGACTTCACGCTGCAGATGTTCATAAACTCACGGAAGTTCTTCAAAAACTTGTAGATTCAGGAAACAGTGTTGTAGTTATTGAGCATAACCTCGATATGATAAAAACCTGCGATTATATAATTGATTTAGGCCCTGAAGGTGGAGACGGCGGGGGAGAAGTTGTTGCCTTTGGAACACCTGAAGATATAGTAAAAGAAGAAAAATCCCATACAGGAAAGTACCTTAAAAAATATCTGGAGAGATAAAATGTTTAAGCTTATATTATTTGACCTTGACGGCACCTTAACCGACCCGAAAGAGGGAATAACTAATTGCGTCAAATATGCGCTTGAGAGTTTTGGTATAACCGAAAAGGATGAAAATAAACTTTTAAAGTTTATAGGACCTCCGCTTTATGACTCTTTTCGAGGATTATACGGATTTTCCGAAAATGATGCAAAACTTGCCGTTTCCAAATACCGCGAACGGTTTCAAAATGTAGGAATTTTTGAAAACAGAATATTCCCCGACGCGGAAAATACCCTTGCTCGGCTTAAACAAGCAGGAAAGCAAGTAGCACTTGCAACTTCAAAGCCTTACGTTTATGCAAAAAGAATTTTAGAGCATTTTAAAATTTCAGATTATTTTGATTATACAGTCGGTGCGGAACTTGACGGAAGACGCGGATATAAAGACGAGGTTATACACGAGGTTCTGCGCCTTGCAAAACAAGATGATTTGTCAAAAGTAATTATGATTGGGGACAGGAAAAACGACATTTTAGGTGCTAAAAAATGCGGAATTGCTTCAATTGGGTTGCGTTGCGGTTATGCGGAGAAAAATGAACTTGAAGATGCAGGTGCAGATTTTATTTTTAATAACTTAAAAGAGTCTTGCGATTTCATTTTAAATATTTGAGCAAAAATACTTGACATTATGCCTTAAAAGTGGCATAATATATACATAAATACGATGAAGAAGACAGTAGTTTTAGGTAAATCTCAAAAGAGAGGAAACATCGTGGCTGTAAGTGTTTCTTGAGTGGCTTAAAATGAATACCGCTTTGGAGTAGCATGCTGAAATTTCAGTAAGTATCGCCGTTTTAAACTTTACGTTAAAAGTAATTGAGTGATGATTTTTAAAATCATAATTAGGGTGGAACCGTGCTATTTTGCACCCCTAAGGAACTTTAGCTTTCCTTGGGGTGTTTTTTGTTTATAAGAAAGGAAGAAGTATAATGGAATTAAATGAACTACAAACTCTAAGACATTCTGCATCGCACGTTATGGCGCAGGCGGTAAAAAGACTGTATCCGGAAACAAAACTTGCCATAGGACCTGCTATTGATACAGGATTTTACTATGATTTTGATTCGGAACATACCTTTACCGGCGAGGATTTGGAAAAAATAGAAGCGGAAATGAAAAAGATTGCAAAGGAAAATCTTAAGATTGAACGCTTTGAACTTCCAAGAGAAGAAGCCTTGGAATTGATGAAAAATGAGCCGTATAAAACGGAACTTATACAGGATTTGCCTGAAGATGCCGTAATTTCCTTTTATAAGCAGGGCGAATTTACAGACCTTTGCGCAGGTCCGCACGTAAATTATACAAGCAAAGTCAAAGCTTTCAAGCTGCTTAGCGCAACAGGCGCTTATTGGCGCGGTGATGAGCATAATAAGATGCTGCAAAGAATTTACGGAACGGCTTTTTCGACAAAAGATGAACTCGCAGAATACCTTGAAAAAAGGGAAGAGGCAAAGAAACGCGACCATAACAAGCTGGGGCGCGAGCTTGAACTTTTTACAACTTCTGATATTATCGGTCAGGGACTTCCCATTCTTTTGCCGAAGGGTGCAAGAATAATACAGCTTTTGCAGCGCTTTGTTGAGGATGAGGAACAAAAACGCGGCTGGCAGCTTACAAAAACGCCGTTTATGGCTAAAAGCGATTTGTATAAAATATCAGGACATTGGGATCATTACCGCGACGGCATGTTTGTTTTTGGTGACCCTGAAAATGATAAAGAGGTTTTTGCACTCCGTCCTATGACCTGTCCTTTCCAGTATCAGGCATTTTTAAACCGTGGAAGGTCTTACAGGGATTTGCCTATGCGGCTTAATGAAACTTCAACTCTTTTCAGAAATGAGGCGTCGGGTGAGATGCACGGTCTTATACGTGTTCGCCAGTTCACGATTTCCGAGGGACATTTAATGTGTACTCCCGAACAGCTTGAGGGTGAATTTAAAGGCTGTCTTGAGCTTGCTATATATATGCTTAAAACACTCGGACTTTACGAAGATGTATCCTACCGTTTTTCACAATGGGATCCCGATGACAGAGAAAAGTATATCGGAACTAAAGAGCAGTGGGACGAAGCACAGGGAATGATGGAAAAAATCCTCAATCACCTCGAAATTCCGTATAAAGTAGGAATAGGTGAGGCTGCATTTTACGGGCCAAAGCTCGATATACAGATAAAAAATGTTTATGGAAAAGAAGATACGCTGATTACCATACAAATAGACCAGATGCTTGCCGAAAAATTCGGTATGGAGTATGTTGATAAGGACGGGGTAAAGAAAAATCCGTATATTATCCACAGAACGTCAATAGGCTGCTATGAGCGTACGCTTGCACTTTTGATTGAAAAGTATGCAGGTGCTTTTCCGCTGTGGCTTGCACCTGTGCAGGTGAAAATTCTGCCTATTGCGGACAGACATCACGCATATGCTGAGGAGATCAAGCAAAAACTTCAAAATGCGGGCATAATCCGTGTTGAGGTTGATGACAGAGCGGAAAAAATCGGCTATAAAATCCGTGAAGCACAGCTTGAAAAAATACCGTATATGCTCGTGCTTGGAGATAAAGACATTGAAAATAACGCAATTTCGGTACGTTCACGCAGTGAGGGCGATTTAGGAAGTGCAGATACAGGCGAATTTATAGCAAAACTTTTGGAAGAAATAAATTCAAAAACCATAAAATAGAATCTATGTGACATCAGGGTAAATGCCCTGATGTCACGCTAAAAGCCTATTTTCATATTATATTACAGGTGATATGATATGAAAATACGATTAAAAGGTAATTGCCGTTTTTCAAAAGCATTTACTTTTCTCAGCTTTGTTTCGGCATTTTTTGCCAGCTTATTATTGCTTTTTTTATTTTTAATTTTCCGTTTTAAACCTGTTTTTCAGGAAAAGGCGGAGTATGCTGCAAAAAGCAAGGCAAATGCGATCCTAAACAGCGCTGTTGCGGATGTGTTTAACGGTATAAATACTGACAAATTTGTTAATATAATAACGGGCGCGGATAATTCCATAACATCGATAACTACAAATACGGGTGAGCTAAACAGGATAAAAACGCAAGTTTACAAGTGCCTGAAATCATATTCTGCAAAATCTTCCGAAACAACTGTTTACATACCAATCGGAAGTCTTACCGACTATCCTGTTCTGCAGGGATTAGGATATAAAATACCTGTCAAGATTTTGTTTGATACTGCTTTGGAAATTGATTTTGCAGATTCTTTAAAAGATGCAGGCATAAATCAGGTTTACTATGAAATTTCGGTTGTAGCTGTGGCAAATCTTGACGTTGTATCTGCACTTATGACGTCAGAGACTGCAGTTGAAACAAAAATACCCATATCTCAGACTCTTATTGTAGGAACAGTCCCCGAATCATATGGTTACGAAATTGCAAGGAGATAAAAATGGATAATGTTGAAAAACGAATAAAGGAACTTACCAAGCTTCTTGATTATCACTCAAAAAAATACTATGTTGATGACAGTCCTGAAATTTCAGATTTTGAATATGATAAAATGCTTCGGGAACTTGAAAATCTTGAAGATGCATATCCTCAATTTCGCTCACCGCTTTCGCCTACGCAAAGAGTTGGGGGAAAGGCTCTTGACAAATTTGAGCCTGTAACGCACAGGGTGGTAATGGAAAGTCTTCAGGACGCATTTTCCGAGGAAGAAGTGTATGATTTTGACCGAAAGGTAAAGGAAAAAATCAGCGAATATGAATATGTGGTAGAACATAAAATTGACGGTCTCTCCGTTTCGTTAGAGTACGTAAACGGCGAGTTTGTGCGAGGCTCTACGCGCGGAGACGGAACTGTAGGAGAAGATGTTACCCAAAATCTTAAAACCATAAAAACCATTCCTTTGCACCTGACAGAAAAACTTCCGTTCTTGGAGGTAAGAGGAGAGGTATATATTCCGCGTGAAACATTTAATAAAATAAATGATGAGCGTGAAGAGTTTGGTGAGCCTACCTTTGCAAATCCTCGTAATGCAGCCGCGGGCTCTTTGAGGCAGCTCGACCCCAAGATTGCGGCAAAAAGAGGTATGAGAATATTTGTTTTCAATATTCAGCAGATTGAGGGCAAGGAGATTAAAACTCACCTTGAAGGACTTAGATACCTGAAAACTCTTGGTTTTACAACTATTTTAAATGATGATGTATTTTCTGATATAACCTCTGCGTTTAAAAGAGTAAAGGAAATAGGGGAATTAAGAGGAAGTTTACCGTTTGATATAGACGGAGCCGTAATAAAGGTAAATGACCTTTCAAAGCGCCATATTTTAGGCTCAACTGCCAAATTCCCGCGGTGGGCGATAGCCTATAAGTTCCCGCCCGAGCAAAAGGAAACGAAAATCCTCGATATTTTAGTTCAGGTAGGAAGAACGGGCGTTTTGACACCTCTTGCTGTCTTAGAACCGGTCTTGATTGCAGGGAGCGTTGTTTCACGTGCAACCCTGCATAATCAGGACTATATTGACGAAAAGGATATAAAAATAGGGGATACCGTCATAGTTCAAAAGGCGGGAGATATAATTCCCGAAATTCTTGAAGTAAAAAAAGAAAAAAGGACAGGCAGTGAAACGGAGTTTAAAATACCCAAAAAGTGTCCTGTTTGCGGAAGTACGGTTGTACGTGAAGAGGGAGAGTCCGCTTATCGTTGTACAAGCTCTGTTTGTCCTGCACAGATTATGCGAAATATTATACATTTTGTTTCACGTGATGCAATGGACATTGACGGCTTAGGTCCTGCAATTGTATCACAGCTTTTAGATAATAATCTTATTAAAAGTGCAGCAGATTTATACTATTTAAAGGCAGAGCAAATAGAGCCGCTTGAAAAAATGGGCAAAAAATCAGCAAAAAATCTTATAAATGCTATTGAAAACTCAAAAAGTAACCCTCTTTCAAGACTTTTGACAGCACTTGGCATACGTTTTGTAGGTGCTAAGGCATCAAAAGTTATAGCAAAATGCGTTAAAAATATGGACAATCTTATAAAAATCACAAAGGACGAACTCTTGAAAATCGAGGATGTCGGAAGTGCTATGGCAGAAAGCATTGTTATGTATTTTTCACAGCCGCAAAACTTGGATTTTATAGAAAGACTGCGATTGGCAAATCTTAATTTTGAAGAAAATACAGAGGAATTAGAGGATAACCGTTTTGATGGTATGACATTTGTTTTGACAGGTGCATTAGACGGCTTTACAAGAGATGAGGCATCTGAAATTATTGAACGATTTGGCGGGAAAACTGCATCATCAGTATCAAAAAAAACAACTTATGTGTTGGCAGGACAAGATGCGGGCAGTAAACTGCAAAAAGCAATTTCTCTTGGTGTGACAATTATTTCAGAGGAAGATTTTAAAGGTATGATTTCATGAAAACTGTGCTTGTTGATTTCAGAATATCAGAAAAAAGCTGTCAAACCCTTGAAAATATAGGATATACTGTTGTAAAAACCTCTAAAGAGCCAAATCTTGCCAATCCGCTTTGCGGACATCCCGATATGATTATATGTAAATTAAAAAACCATGATTTTGTTGGCAAGCCTACATTACGTGGTTTTTTTAATAATATTAACTTTTTTGAAGGAAAATCTGATTTATCAAATCAGTATCCTTATGATATTGCATATAACTGTGCATTGGTAGGAAATTCACTTTTTTGTAACGAAAAGTATACAGATGAAGTGATTTTAGAATATTGCAAAAATAACGGAATTAGAATTATAAATACTAAGCAAGGATATGCAAAATGTTCAATTTGTATTGTTTCAGATAATGCCATTATAACTGCCGATAAAAGCATTTATAATGCAGCAATTAAGAATTATATAGACGTGTTAATGGTAGAAAATAAAGGAATTGTTTTAGACGGGTATAATGAGGGATTTATAGGCGGTGCAACAGGTCTTTTGGAAGAAGATTTGCTTGCTGTAAACGGAAGTATTGAAAGACACGAAGATTATAATAAGATCAAGTCATTTTGCGAAAGTTATGGAGTGAAGATAATTTCATTGTCCGATGAGCCGATTTGCGATGTAGGTTCCATAATTAGACTGTAGTTTTTTTGTTAGAATCCGGATGGGATGTGCATAGCATCGAAACAGAGATATGTATTTTTTAATAAAATATAGCTTTAAGTTGTATAAAGAGTAATTTATCTAACTTAGATATTGATTTAAGAAATATATAGTTCTCTCTCCCAGAGAGTTTATCAAAACGAAAGAAACTGATATTTATTTGGCAGTTAAACAAAAAAAAGCATAGACAAAATTTTGTCTATGCTTTTTTTTATAACTCATCTTATTACTCACCCAGATAGGCTTTTTTGATATTTTCATTATTCATCAGCTCTTTTGCATCACCGCTTAAAGCTATTTTACCCGTTTCAAGAACATATGCTCTATCCGAAATGGAAAGAGCTTTTTTTGCATTCTGCTCGACAAGCAAAATTGTTTTTCCGTCTTCCGAAACCTCTTTTATAATTTGAAAAATCTCGGAAACTAATATTGGCGAAAGCCCCATTGAAGGCTCGTCCATAAGGATTATTTCAGGATTTGACATAAGGGCTCTTCCCATGGCAAGCATTTGCTGCTCTCCTCCCGAAAGTGTGCCTGCTATCTGGTTCTTACGTTCCTTAAGTCTTGGAAAATGCTGATAAACATAAATCAAATTCTTTTCTATTTCAGCTTTATCGGAAAGTGTAAATGCACCTAATTTTAAATTTTCATAAACAGTAAGCTCCTGGAAAATACGCCGTCCCTCAGGAACATGAGCCATACCCATAGCGACAATCTTATGTGCAGGCGTTTTTGTAAGCTCATGACCTTCAAAAACTATGCTACCCGATTTTGCAGGTACAAGACCTGTTATAGTATGCAAAATAGTAGTCTTTCCCGCCCCGTTTGAGCCAATTAGAGATATTATTTCGCCTTTATTTACTGTAAAGGAAACACCCTTTATTGCATTGATAACGCCATAGCTGACACACAAATCATTTACCTGTAACATTTAAAGGTGTCCCTCCCTTACTCATCTTCGCCCAAATATGCGGTAATTACTTTGGGATCGTTTAATACTTCTTTTGTTTTTCCTTGAGCTAAAACCGTACCAAAGTTCAACACTGTAAGCTCTTCACATATACCGCTTACAAGCTTCATATCGTGCTCTATCAAAAGTATTGTCATATCAAACTTATCACGGACAAATTTAATTGTCTGCATAAGCTCCGCCGTTTCATTCGGATTCATTCCGGCCGCAGGCTCGTCTAATAAAAGCAGTTTCGGATTAGTGGCAAGCGCTCTTGCTATTTCAAGCTTACGCTGTTTTCCGTAAGGCAGATTGCACGCAAGATAGTTCTTTTCCTGTTCCATATCAAACACACGTAAAAGCTCAAGAGATTTATTATAATATTCTTTTTCGGTTCTATTAAACCGCCCGGAATGTGTAATACTTTCAAAAAAGCTGTAATTTATACTATCGTGAAAACCTGCTAAAACATTGTCTAAAACGCTCATTTGCGAAAACAGGCGGATATTTTGAAAAGTTCTTGCAATTCCAAGTTTATTTATCTTTACCGGATTTGCATTTTTGACTTCTTTGCCGTCAAAATAGAAGGTTCCTGCTGTAGGTTGGTAAACTCCGGTCAAAAGGTTAAAGACAGTAGTCTTCCCTGCACCGTTAGGTCCTATAAGACCGTAAAGTTGCCCTTTTTCAATCTTCATATTAAGACCGTCAACAGCCTTTAGCCCGCCAAAGCTTATACCTAAATTATTTATATTTAAAATTTCCATTACTTAGCCACCTCTTTCATGCTTTTTGAAAACAAATTCTTGGGTGACAGTTTCTTTTTTAAAGCAATAAAGCTCTTATTGTTATTCAAAATCATCATAACAATCAGCACTATTGCGTAAAGAAGCATACGATAATCCGATAAAAATCGCAGTGCTTCCGGAAGTGCATAAAGTATTGTTGCAGAAATTATGACATTTCGCATTTTATTCATACCGCCAAGCACTACAAATACAAGTATAAGTATGGAAAGATTGTAATCAAATTTTGTCGCTACCAAAGTTTTTAAATTATGTGAATACAAAACACCTGCAACACCCGCAATGAATGAGGAGACAACAAACGCCGTCATTTTTGCCTTTGTCACATTTATTCCCATTGCTTCCGCTGCAATTCTGTTGTCCCTTGCCGCCATAATATTCCTTCCCGTTTTGGAATCAATAAGATTTAAAAGCAGAAACAGTGCAATCATAATAACGATAAAACATATAAAAAAACTGGAATCCTGGGGTGTTCCTGTTATGCCCTGTGCACCCTTTATGTAATCAACCTTCGTTGCGGCGTCAAATGTGTGTTTCGTATATTTTTCAGCAGTCATAGAAAAGAAAATACCGTTTTTATCCACTGCAAGATACATATTATTAAAGATATTCTTGATAATTTCTCCGAATGCCAAAGTAACTATCGCAAGATAGTCTCCTCTTAATTTAAGCACGGGTATTCCAAT
>JAIKVQ010000093.1 GCA_024685565.1 Bacillota bacterium | reverse complement strand
ACCGAGAGCCTGTTTTAAGTACTTGTGGCACGCAGATGATCCTGATAAATACCCTTACAATGAAGCTGATGTAAGGCTGTATAATGGTTTTGATCCTGCCTTATCTGCTTCAAGTATGCAGTCGTTTCAGACTGTGTAAGTTTGAGCAGGCAGGCAGGATCAAAACCATTATACAGCCTTACATCAGCTTCATTGTAAGGGTATTTATCAGGATCATCTGCGTGCCACAAGTACTTAAAACAGGCTCTCGGTGAGCTTGCAACAAACGGATGAGGCTGATTATAACTCTGCCATAACTGATCGACCGTGCGGTATGTTGTGTTATTTTCCCAGTTAAGCAGCACATGATAATGGGGTTTTATCAAATGCTCGGAGATATAGGCTCCGTCTTCGTGGAACTCTGAATGTTTATCTTTATCATGGAGTGGTGAAACTGCGAAAGGACGTCCGACCATTCTAAGGTCATTTATCCAGTTTTCGGGTGCACTGTCGGGATAGACTAAGCCCATGAAGTACTGGAACTTTGATTTGGGATCAGGTTTGTTGAAGAATGACATGATTTTACCTCCATAATTCAGCCCCGCATGGGCTTTCATCTTGTTTTGACGCTGAGACCGTCCATAAAGAGCGTTTTATTATTTGTTAAACAATTTTTGTTTCGTCGCAAGGTACAGCTCATATCATTAATTTAATGATATTCACTGTACCGCGACGATAGGGGAGTGTTGCAAAAATTTGAACTCCAACCAACTTTGATTAGCGGGGCATACTTTAGAACCTCGGTAATCCTGTACGTTTTGACTTATACTTAGTGGAACGCATAACGGCAGTTTTTACCTCGCCAGTTTGTCCATCAGTATATAAAGTTGTACTTTCGGACGTAGCTTCAGTACCTCCGACATTACCGGTAATAAGTCTCCAAATCTCTAATATCAGCTCGAATGTGAGAAGCAGGGAAGCAAGACTTATCCACCATTGAAATAGCTGTAATGCAAGATTTTTGGGTATGAAAATCCACACATACTTCAATCCTGTATCAATATACTCAAATACAGTATTTAGTACACTCTCAAACCCTTGAGGCATAGCCGGAATAGCAATAGTGGCAATACTGCTAAATATTGATAAAACTAGCGTGAATACAGCTTGAAATATCATTTTATCCTCCTTAGTCAACAACATCAGCAATGTCTTCACCGTTAACGCCTTGCCACAAATGAAGACCGAAGATATGAGAAATCATAGACCATAAGCTTTGAAAAAATGCAGAAAACATCAGAGCAGATATGATAAACTGTACCCCCCTTGTGAGCGTTCTAAATGCACCTGATTGAATAGTATTGCCGTTGTAAAATTCGGTCAAATTGAATGTATATCCATCAAATATATGTGCTGTATTGTTGTTACCTAGAGGTATGTTTATTTCAGGCATATTAATAATAGCTTCACCTGCATTGTTATTATCAGTCATATGATTATAGAGGATTTCTCTCATACCAATAACAATGGAAGATCCTCCAACAGAAGGATCACCAAGGAAGCTATTGAAAATATCTGCCATTTGATCAGGATCCGGAAGGAATAAAGACTGCAATACACGAAGAAGCCAAGAACGATTTTTAGCATTCTCGGTATATGTTATCTTTAATTTAGCGTTAATAACGTTTTTTGCATTATAAACTATTTGAGGATAGGGAATGTTAACTAGTGTAGGATCGTAGTTATAATACCACGATTTAACTAGATTTACTATATAATTCTTGTAACTATCGTAATTTACAACTATATGGACGGTTACTGATTTAATGTATAAATCATCAGGAATATCCGATGAATTAAAGGTATGTGAATACGACGCAAGATCATTCAACCATATATCATCCCTGATCCATAAGTATTTATCTGTACCGTTGTCATTATAACAGAAAAGGTAAAATACTGTTACAGGAACATAATTCTGAAATTCTGAATAATTAATATTCAGGTCTTCAAAAGTATATGCTGCATTAGGGTCAGCCTCTAATGATGCCGATACATTCCAGCGGCAAGAGAACTCGAATTGCATCTCGTTATTCAGTACTTCTGCGCTGTTTGGAGCATAAGTAACACTAAAGTCAATACCTGCATCAGATGCATCTGTATTTCCCGGATATATACCGTTTGTATTTGTATAGCTTCGTGTGTTCTCGAATACTTGGTTTTGTATAAGAGTACCGTCATTTATAAACAGGCACCAAGGATTTGTACCCGTAGGGTTAAAAACGGTAGAACCTCCCCATACATCTTTCCAACGTATTGTAGCTTGATTACCATTCATCAAACGTGTCCAATATCCAGCTTTGTACCTTACATTTCCGTACTGTCCATCATTCGGTACGCCTCTCGTACCTTCTCCTTCGCCTGTACCCCTCAAACCATTTGAGGGGTCAGGCTTCGGAGTAGGGGACGGAAGCGGTGCAGGTGAATCGAAAGGATCTTCACTTGTCAACCATGAAGGCTCCTGCCACGGATCTCCAGACCAAGGATCCCAACCTTCTGCTTTTGCGTTCTTACAACGTGTTATGATCGCGCAGATGATACCGACAATCAGAAACACCAACCATATTTTGCTTCTTGTTTTCACAGCCAACGCCTCCTTATCTTGTGAAACCATATTCCTATGATCGCTACAATCATACATAAGACTATGCAGATCGTTACAACATGGGAACTTTTTTGCGTACTGATTGCTTTACTGTCAATGTAACGTGAAGGGAGATAACCTTGAATGTTCGAGTAAACATATCCTGTATCTCCTGACAGATCAGGTCGAATCGTTCTATCTTCCGTTACGGTTACTTGACAGTCTATTGTTGTGTAGTTTGATTGAACATGATACTGAACGACTGTTGCTTCCGAGAATGTGCCATTCTCATAAGCACCGAAGATCAAATAGTAATTGTACTGATCGGCTCTGTATATGCAATATACTTCACCGTCAGCATATTCGCGGTAATACGCGCTCAGCTTCGCTAGGATCGTATCTGAAACGTCTCCGTCATAGACTGCTCTTTCCTCTATCTCTTCTGAGCGAAGCGCGTCTGAGGGCTCCACAGGAGCCGTAGTGGGCTCTATCGTCTGCTTTTCTTGCGCAACAGGCGTAGGAGCCGGCGTATTATCCAGAATGGCGGTAGGTTCCGCAGTAGTTTTCTCATTTGTCATTATAACCTCCTATTTTCGCCTTTTGCAAGGCGAGTAATAAAGTCGAAAGCAAAGGAAACGCCCCAGATAAGGAACGCCACAGGCGCAAGCTCCTCTATAAGATCGCGGAGCATGGGCATAAACCAATTTATCATCGTTTATCTTCCTCCTTTCTCTCAGCAAAACGCTTGATAACTTCTGTTGTATCGTATGCTTCAAAATCTTCCGTTCTTCTTGTCCAAAAAAATTGCCTACTATAAGCATATTCAGTGAGGTTTCCGTTCATATCGTATGCGCATCTGTTAAAATCTATCATTCTATTTCTCTGTATTCTACCTAAGATACAGTCACAATCTATGGCGGCTGCTGTTTGTTCTCGAAAGGGTTTTGCAATTCGCGTCCATAATTGTGCCGTACCTACTATGTGAACACGGCGCTTCCTCTGCTGAGAAATTGCCGCAAGCTCGGAAGGGTTAACGTTTTTACTTTCGAGTGACGAAAATTCTGTTTGTATTTCGTCAATTAAAAGTATCGTACCGAATTCACCGTTCGAGGGGTATTCCTTTAAGCTTTTATCAAAGCCTATAAACGGCAAAGTTTCAATATGTGTCAGTGTCATATTGGAAATTATTATCGCCTTAGGGTACATTTCGTGCAGTTTTGTAACGTACTTTACTGCACTCAGTGTTTTACCAGATCCCTGAGGCCCGGTAAAAATAATAATTCCATCCGGCTTAAAATAGTCCGGATGGAGCCTGCTAAAGTCCTTATTATAGGCTCCTATCGCAAAGAAATCCCTTATGCTAAGTTTGCCTTTTAATGCTTGTAATGATGCACTCATTTTTGAAAAGAGCAGTTTATCGACGTGCTCAGGTCTCCGCAGGAGTTAGATCTTTGCCTTGCCGCGAGTGGTAGCCGCGAGGATAGCGCGCCATGCTTTACGAACGCCCCACCACAGGAAAACGAAACCTATGGAGGCGCTGATGATGTACGCAAGGAATGTAGTGATATTCGCAATACTGAACTGCGTAGATACGCTACTCATAATCGACTGAATATCACTGGTCTGAACCTCGGGAGGGGTTGCCGAGAGAAGTACGTTCATCAATCCCATTCTTCAAGCTCCTTTCTACATATTTATTGATTATCGCCGCAATAGCGGCGAGGATCAGCGCAAGTCCTATGACGGCTGCAACAATGATGAGGAATGTTTTAGACATTAGCTATCTCCTTCAAGCTCATCACATAGCCGTCCTTCTTGAAATTAGGACGGACTTCGAAAGTGGCAAGCACTTTCTCGCCGTAGTTTATGAGCGCGCATGACTTTGCAATCTCATGGGCGCTGTCCTTGGCTCCGAATACTTCGAAAATTTCATGATCTTCGTCAACAAGAGTGACGCGCACCCATTCGCCGATGGTCTCCTTTTTGTCGTTCTTTTTTTCACCGGACTGTGCCTTGAAAAAGGTAAATTCACTGGTTATCTTCATTGTTTTTTCCTCCTTTACTTAATCTGTCCCTTAACGTAATCTATGCATATCTGCATAAGGGATAACCTTTCTTTTACATAATCAGGATCACCTTCAAAGATGTTTTCGCTAATTGTAACTCTTACCGTTCCATCATCGTAACGCTTAATGGAACAATTGAATTTCTTAGTTTCCATGATCTTCCTCCTGATGGCATTTTGATTGTATTTTTTCTATCCTGTTTCTGCGAAACAGCCTAAAAAAATGGCTGAAACGTGGGAGCGAAGCCCTTTATACTCCCTAAATTTACTCCTTTCGTGGCTTCTTGTTTATTATTATAATATAGAGTGAGAGTAATTGTCAAGTACTTTTTTTACCGATTTGTGCTAGTGCGCCGAAGCGCACAGGCGACGGCACTAAAAATTCCCCTCTGCGTGGGAAAGGGGAATTTTGATTGCCTAAATCGGCAAAAATCCTCTGGATTTTTGAAAGGACAATGTATTTTTCCTACGGAAAAATAAGACCAATACTTACTTGTATTCTCTCTCTCGCCTTCTATTATACCGCAAAAGAACCGCACAAAAAGTCCTTCAAAGCCGAAATTATATTTATTGCGTGGGATAAATATATTTTCGGCTTTTCAGCGACTCTGCTTTTTGTGCTGCTATCGCCAACTACAAGCTAATTATTGCGGTAAGTATAAGGCGCGGAGACAGATGGGAAAAGCCACCGTCCGTTAAGAAAGGAGTAACAAAATGTTACACATCAAACATTACAGATCAAACAAGTTCAAAGCAGTTGACTACATTGTAACAAAACAAATCAACTGTATGCTTGACCCTTCCGAAATGACTGATGAGGATCGTAGAGAAGCGCAGTTGAGCAATTTAATTCCCATGATAAATTGCTTTGACGAAGAAGAAAAACACTGGATTTCAATACCAGTGCAATTCATAATATGGATAAGAGATGAAGAGGAGGACTATGTAAAATGAAAATTAACAGACAAATAGGAGTTATGAAAACAATGAAAGACTATTGCACAGCGCGTGAAATTTTAATATTAAGCGGTTTTAAGTTCCATCATACAGGCAATAGAAGAGGATATATCAGCCGTAAAATAGGCGGGTTCATTGAAGAATATGAAGGCAAATTCGGAAAGGGATTTGCCCTCATACTGCCGAGATACGACACAACCAATTATGTAAATGTAGAATATTGGATAAAGGAGGATGATTATGAATAGATATAGAATCATCCAATATACATTTCTTGATACAAGTCCTGAACCTTGGGTTGTTACGTATTTCAATGATTTGAAACAGCTGAAGGAATACGCAGACACAATGAAAAAGGAATTCCCTCTTGACTTGTTTGTATATCAGATAAAGAGGGACGGAAGATTCAGGACATTTGGTTGGAATACACGTTAAGAGAAAAGCCCGGGAATAAAACCCTGGGCTTTTTTTATGCTCGAGAGTAGTTGTCAGACGTAACTATAAGGGGGGGTATCGTAGTACCCCCCCTTCGGCGCGGCTACGCCTCGCCGTTATCGTCCGCAAGCCTCGCGGCTTGCTCCTTTCTGTATTCTTCTGCTTTAGCTCTCATACGGTCTCTGTTTTCTCTTTCCTTCTTTGCACAGTCTATCTGCCATTGTGCGTTTATGCATCTGCTAACGTGCATACTGTGCTGATACGCTACCTGATAAAGCTGATCGTCTGCCATACCTTCTAATACATCTAACAGCTTCATGTAATTTGTTATATTACTTGATTTGATTATCTGCCTTATCTGCTTCAAGTATGCAGTCGTTT
>JAIKVQ010000044.1 GCA_024685565.1 Bacillota bacterium | reverse complement strand
GTTTCAACGCTGTTTTTGACATTCTCCTGTATGCTCCACGCAAGCTCGGGAATACGTACTCCAAACTCAACTACTGCATAAAGATCAATTGTTGCGCCCTCAGGCTTTACATCAACCTTAACGCCTTTTTGAGGACTTTTTTTTGCACCCAGTTTTTCAGCAATTCCTGATGCAACTCCGCCTGACATACTGTAAACGCCGTCCATTTCACTTGCCGCAATTCCCGCTATGCTGGCAACAACATCATCGGAAATATTAACCTTTCCGCCGTCTTCTTTTAGGGTAACTTCATCAATTATCTTATTGTTATCTTCCATAATATCTCGTTCCTTTCTGAAACAGGCTATAGCTTATCTTTAGACAATTATATCAAATCACAGTATATTTTGCAACTACTTTGCCTCAATAATTTTAATATTCTTTGCCGAGGTGTCAAGCTCTGAGGTTACAAGCTCCTTTATCGTTTTCGCGTCATCACTTGAAAAATTGTCTTTCTTTACTATTATTTCCACACTCTCGCCGTCAATATACACGGAAATATTTTTATACCCCTTTGCTTTTGCAAGGTTTTCGATTATAGTTTCCTTCTCTGTATTTTCCGCAATAGAAACAATTTTGTCCTGTGCCTGACGTCTTACATCTCCGTCAAAACTCTCGTTTGTAGCGGTTTGATTGAGGATTTCCAAGGCTCTTGAGCGTGAATTGTCCTTTGAAAGCTTTGCTTCGCTGAAATATTCTTCCAAAACAGGAGATTGATTTGCACTTACATCGGTAACGTCTTCCTTTGTGCTTGAAACGTACTCTGCCTCGCCCAATTTTTTTGCCTCTTCAACATAGCTTTCGCCGTCGGTTACGCGTATTGTGTCCTGATAAGACCAGTTTAAATACCCCGCAACACCTATAAGCACAACAAGTGCAGCCGCAATAATTTCCTTCTTTTTAAGTACCATCATAATTTAATTCCTTTCCTTTCCTTCTAAAACGCATATTCTGTGTGATGAAACCTCAAGAACTGCCGAGGCGGCATCTGCAAGAGCTTTTTTAACGTCGCTGTTTCCTGCACCGTCAGACACTATGATAACACCTTTGACTTTTGGGTAAAATCCTGATTTAATAAAAGGAGAATTTCCCTCCATAACCACAGACTTTTCAGAGGAGGATTCGCTTTCCTTTTCCTCAAATTCCAAATCATAACCCGAGGTTCCGTAGTATGTAATCATAACACTGACTTTTCCTGCTCCGTAGACCTTGGAGAGAATTTCCGAAAGTCTTGCCTCATCGGAATATTCATCATACATTAGCGGTTTTGAATTTTCGTTTTTTTCACTGCTAAATCCCGGCAGCAGCATAAAAACAATCCCAATTATAATTATTATATACAGGCTCTTATTATTCACATATTTTGATAAAAAATCATTTAACTTTGTATTCAATTCTGTCACATCCGTAAACCTCTTTTAGTCTTTCCAAAGCATTTTCGGGGATCTTTTTGGATAATGCAATCCTTTTAACACCTCGTATTTTATGCTCATCATCTATATCTAAAAGCACATCAGCATCACAAATTACACCAAATTCGCCTTTGATACGCTCGAAGATGTCAGCTTCAACATTTTCCTTAAGTTTTACTGAAATATTGTCCGAAAGGATTTTCGTGTTCTCCAAGGTTTGATTTTCGATAGGCTCAAATTTTATTTTTTTTACCTTGGGAAGGGGCGATAAAATGACCGTAAGTATCAAAAAACCAAGCAGAACACGGATATATTTCTGATGTTCTCGGGGTGCAAGTATGTCAGCCAAAGATGCGATAACAGCTGCCATACAAACGCTCATTATGTACCCTTTCAAAAGCTCACCCCCGAAGATAAAAGTATTATTGCTATTGATATAATAAAAAGCAAAGATGATGTTATAACCATTGAGAACATTATTTTAACGGTATCCGATACTGCAAGGAGCATATTTACGACTCGTTTTTCAGAAAAAGGTTCTATAATTGCAGCAACAGCCTTTAATAGCAGCATCATTACAAGGATTTTAAGCACAGGAGTAAAAGCTATGGCAAAGAGTGATATGACACCTGCCGTTCCAACAGCGTTTTTTAATAGATTTGCGCCTGTTAAAACGGTGTCAACGGTATCGGAAAGTATTCCGCCCACCACAGGCACAAGGCTTCCCACCGCAAATTTAAGCCCTTTTGCACCTACGCTGTTAAATGCTTTTGTAGAAAACCCGTAAAGAGATAAAATTGCAGTAAAAAGCGTCAATACACCTGTTAGGAGCCATTTTGAAACGGAGTTTAAGAGCTTTGTTAAAGTTCCGATTTCAATTCGATTTCCAATGTTGCCGCAAATGCCGAGAACGGCGGAAAAATAGCAAAGCGGCAGAATACATTTATCAACCAAAAGTCCCAGAATATAAACGCTTGCAGCAAGCACTGGTGTAAATGCCGCCGCTTGTGTGACGGCTCCTGAGGATATAATCATAGTCATAAAAATCGGCTCAAATTTGGTTATAAAATCACATATGTTATGTATCGCATCGGTTGCATACCCTGCAATCTCGGAAAAAACTCTTATACAGGAAAGAGAAAGCAGCAAAAAGCAGGCAATACCTGCGGCTTCAGCGGACTGAGAATCCTTAAATGCACCGGAAAGTATGCGTACCATTCCCGCAGCAAGCGCAACCAACAGGATAGTCCTTAAAAGAGACTTTGTACTTTTTAGTTCAGAAAAAAAGCTATCAAAAAAACTGTTTATAAGCGTTATCGGATTTAATGTAAAGGTCCCATCGGTCACATTTTTCACCGTTTGGTTAAAAAGATCATTTCCCTTTATCTCATATTCTTCGGCATAGCATGGATATGCGAGAATAAATAAAGAAAAAGCTAAAAATATCAATTTTCGCATTGTAAGCTCCTAAATATTTGCCAAAGTATCCAAAACGGCGGAAATCAGACTGCTTATAACGGGAATCATTACCGCAATTATGCAGATTTTTCCAACAAGCTCAAGCTTTTTTGAAAGCAGTGCCTCATTTGCGTCATTGGCAAGCTCTGCGGCAAACTGAGTAACATAGGCAATACCGATAATCTTAATTATTGATTTTATGTAAATACCGTCAGTCTGCATATTTTCTGAAAGTGTTTTTATGCTGCCAACTATGCTCTCAAGATACGGAATGGTAAAAAATAAAATCAAAAAGGCAGTAGAAAGTGCTGCAAGAACGCCAAGTTCAGGCTTATAAGCGCGTACTGTCATCGATAAAAACGTGCCTATGATACCTATTGAAATAATTTTTAAAATATCCATATCTATAAGTCAAAAATTCTTTTTATAGACTCAAAGAGACTGCCTATTTCGCTTGTCAGAACATAGAGTACAACTATAAGTCCTGCAATCGTGGTTAAAAGCGCCTGTTCTTCTCGCCCTGAGCGAATAAGGAGCTGGTTCAGGACTGCAACTACTATTCCCACACCTGCTACTTTAAATATTAAATCAACATCCATTTTATCACCTGCTAAAGAAGAATAAGCGAAAATAAAACGCCGAGCAGAACGCCTGTACTTCGGTATAAGCGGCTGTATTTTTTATACTCTTCATACGCTTCATTCCGGGCAGTTTGCAAAAGCTCTTTTGTATGAAGAATACTTTTAATCTGCGATGCACAGTCCAAACTGCCCAAATTTTGTGAAAATTCCAAAAGCGCCTGCTTGTCGCTGTTTGAAAGGTTCATATTACATTTTGAAAGTGCGCCGGAAAATACCTCTTGCATAGCTAAGTTTCCGATAGTTTCGGAAATGACTGTAAAAAGCGGCATATTGGCAAGAGCGCCTATTGTAAAGAGCGCGTCGCGCATACTTTTTTGGGCATATGAAATCTCATTTTCCAAGAGGGAAAGGGAAGAAATTATACGCAAGAGGCTTTCATTTCGGTTTTTTAATTTTTCCGACTTTGAAAAGCCCCATAAACCGAAGGCGGAAATTATCAAAACAGCACCTGACAGTTTAAGCATATATTCCTATCCCTTCAAGCCGTATAACCGTATCAAAATCGGGGATTTTTATGTCCCTTCCGTGAATACTTGTTATTATGCTTACGCCACGTTTCTTGATTTCTCGTATCGCAGCCATATCGTCCGCTGTCCCGATTTCGTCTGTTATTATTACATCAGGGGACATAGAACGAAGCATAAAAAGCATGCCGTCGGCTTTTGACGCTCCGCTTAAAATGTCACAGCCACACCCTAAATTAAACGGAGAAATGCCTCCGAGCGATGCGGCTATCTCGCCACGCTCATCAACTATGGATACCCGTTTTCCCATAAGGGACAGATTTCTTGCAATATCACGCAAAAGTGTTGTTTTGCCGCACATAGGCGGAGAAACTATCAATGTATTTTTTATGTCCCCGTTTATAAGAATTTTATCCATTATACTATCTGAACAGCCTATTATTTCACGGGCAAAACGATAGTTAAGCGACTGAATATTTTTCAGGTGTGTTATTTTTCCTCCTGATACAGCCGCTTCTCCGCATACACCGACCCGGTGACCGCCAGGGAGGGTTATAAACCCGTTCTTTAGTTCATTTTCATGGGCATAAAGAGAAAAATCGGTTATAAGTTCTAAGGCTCTTTTTATGTCCCTGTCCGTTACAATTATTGAATTCTTAATATTTCTTGAAAGATCACCTGAAGGAGTTACCGTGTAGCCGCCGCTTTTCAGTACGGCGCAAAGACTCGAACCGCAGCGCATACGTATTTCCAAAAGCTTGTCCGTATCCATTTCCTTTATACAGGTTCTTATACGTTCAGGAAGTGCGGTAAGCAAAGTCAAAACGGTATCTTTATTTTCCTGTGCAAGTGTAAACATTTTGTCCACCTCTTTTACACTATACTATGTAGTAATAAAAAAAATAGAACAAAAAAAAGAAGGCATTTGCCTTCATATATATTTTCGCATATGCTTTAGAGCGCTCTTTTCAAGCCGTGAAACCTGTGCCTGTGATATGCCGATTTCATCTGCAACCTCCATTTGCGTTTTTCCTTGGAAAAAGCGCAGGTTTAAAATGTGTTTTTCCCGTTCGCACAGGTGTTTCATTGCCTCGGATATTGCGATGTGCTGAAGCCAGTTTTCGTCGGTGTTTTTTGAGTCCCTGACCTGATCCATAACAAAAATTGCCTCACCTCCATCGTGGTAAACAGGCTCAAACAGGCTTACGGGATCGCATATTGCATCAAGTGCAAAAACCACCTCTTCTTTCGGAAGGTCAAGTTTTTTTGCAATTTCCGCAACGGTAGGCTCTTTGGAGTTGGCATTTGTAAGGCTTTCTTTGGCATATAGTGCCTTGTAGGCAATATCTTTAAGAGAACGGCTTACCCTAATTGCGTTATTATCACGCAGGTATCTTCGCACTTCGCCAATAATCATCGGTACGGCATAGGTGGAAAACTGAACATTTAGTGACGTATCAAAGTTATCAATCGCTTTTATAAGTCCGACACAGCCTACTTGAAACAGATCGTCCGCATTTTCGCCTCGGCTTGAAAATCTTTGGATTACGCTAAGCACAAGACGAAGATTTCCCCGTATAAAGGTTTCGCGCGCAAGTCTATCGCCCTCCTTGATTTTTATGAAAAGCTGTTCCTTTTCTTCTTTTGAAAGTGTCGGCAGCTTAGTTGTATTTACTCCGCAAATTTCAACCTTATTCATTACACATATCCCC
>JAIKVQ010000088.1 GCA_024685565.1 Bacillota bacterium | reverse complement strand
TTTGCTCCGCAATACTTGAAATGTTGGAAAAAATGGAGTAAAATGTAAGGGACGACCTTTGGTTGTCCCTGATTTAGTTGCAGAAAGGAAAATATCTATGTGCGATAATTGTGTGGACTATACAAAGTCCGTAAATCTTCCTAAAACCGACTTTCCTATGCGTGCATCTCTGCCGCAGAGAGAGCCTGAAACACTGAAACATTGGGAGGATATTGATTTATATAATAAATTAAAGGAGCAGAATAAGGGTGCGGCACCGTTTATTCTGCACGACGGTCCCCCGTATGCAAACGGCGATATTCATATGGGACACGCCCTTAATAAAATTTTAAAGGACATAATTGTAAGGTACAAAAATCTTCAAGGGTTTTATGCTCCGTATGTACCCGGTTGGGATACGCACGGTCTGCCGATAGAACAGCAGGCAATTAAAAAGCTTGGTATAAACCGCCATGCGGCAGGCCCTGTAAAATTCCGTGAGGCTTGCCGTGAATTTGCAAAATCCCACGTGGAAAAGCAGAAAGTACAGTTTAAGCGCCTTGGTGTTATAGGCGACTGGGATAATCCGTATCTTACCTTAAGTAACGATTTTGTTGCAAAGCAAATTGAAGTTTTTGGCAAAATGGCTAAGAACGGACTTATCTATAAGGGGTTAAAGCCTGTTTATTGGTGTCCCAAATGCGAAACGGCTTTAGCTGAGGCAGAAATTGAGTATGCAGAGGACAAAACTACTTCTATTTACGTTAAATTTGCGGTAAAGGACGATAAAGGTTTATTTGACGGCATAGAGAATGTATATTTTGTAATATGGACAACTACTACATGGACACTTCCCGGTAATGTTGCAATATGTTTAAATCCTGATTTTGAATACTCTTTGGTAAAATTCTCAAACGGTGAAGTATATGTGCTTGCAACCGAGCTTATAGACGCTGTTATCAAGTCCTGCGGACTGGATAGCAATTATGAAATCATTAAAAGCTTTAAAGGCAGCGACCTTGAGCTTATAACCTGCCGCCACCCATTCTTAGACCGTGATTCGCTTGTTATTTTAGGCGACCACGTAACTTTGGAGGCAGGTACAGGCTGTGTTCATACAGCTCCCGGATTTGGTGCTGAGGACTATATGGTATGCACAAATTATCCTCAGCTTGAAATTGTTGTCCCTGTTGACAGCAAAGGATATCAAACAGCAGAGGCGGGAGATTTTGCAGGGCTTTACTATGAGGAGTCCAACAGCAAAATTTTGGAAAGATTAGTAGCTGACGGTGCACTTTTGGCAAAGCAGGAGATAGTGCATCAGTATCCGCACTGCTGGAGATGTGACAGTCCGATAATTTTCCGTGCTGCAGACCAATGGTTTGCAAGTGTAGATGCACTCAAAGATGATGCTGTAAAGGCTATTGAGGGCGTGAACTGGCTTCCAAAGTGGGGCGAGGAAAGAATAAAATCAATGGTTTTGGATAGAATCGACTGGTGTATTTCACGCCAGCGTACATGGGGAGTTCCTATTCCTATATTCTACTGCAAGGATTGCGGCAAGGAAATTGTAAATGATGAAACAATTGCAGCAGTTGCGAAGCTCTTCCGCGAGCAAGGCCCTGATAAATGGTGGGAACTTGACGCAAATGATATAATCCCTAAAGGGTTAAAATGTAGCTGCGGCTGCGGCAATTTCACAAAAGAAAAAGATATAATGGACGTATGGTTTGATTCGGGCTCATCGCATCAGGCTGTTTGTGAAGCAAGAGACGACCTTTCCTGGCCTGCTGATATTTACCTTGAGGGTAATGACCAGTACAGAGGCTGGTTCCAGTCATCGCTTCTTACAAGTATTGCGGTAACGGGCAAAGCACCGTATAAGACTGTAATCACCCACGGTATGATTCAGGACGGAGAGGGCAGGAAGATGTCCAAATCCAAGGGAAATGTCATTATGCCTGAAGAGATAGTAAATCAGTACGGCGCAGATGTTTTGAGGCTCTGGGTTGTTTCCGCTGACTATAAAACCGATATGCGAATGAGTCAGGATTCCTTAAAACAGCTTTCCGAGGGCTACAGAAAGATAAGAAATACCGCAAGATATATCCTTTCAAATATCAATGATTTTGACCCGAACACCGACATGATTGCATACGACGAACTCTTAGAAATAGATAAATGGGCGCTTATGAAGTTAAATGATGTCGTTGCAAACTCAATAAAGTCGTATGAGGAATATGAGTTTCATACTTTCTATTCGGGAATTTTGAATTTCTGCATAGTGGATATGAGTAATTTCTATTTGGATATTCTGAAGTCAAGACTTTATACCGAAAAGGCTGATTCAAAAGAACGCCGTTCGGCACAGAGCGCAATGTTCATAATACTTGACTCTTTAGTAAAACTGCTTGCACCTGTTCTTGCATTTACAGCAGAAGAAATATGGGCGTTTATGCCTCATCTTGACGCGGATAAAAAGGAAAGCGTTATGCTCAGCCGTATGCCAAAGGCGGATAAAAAGTATGAAAATGCCGAACTTTCGCAAAAATGGGATAAGTTAATCGCCGTAAGAAACGACGTGAATCGCGCTTTAGAGCCTGCAAGAAACGAAAAAGTTATAGGAAAATCGCTTGATGCAGAAGTTACTGTTTATGCCGGCGGTGAGATGTACGATTTCCTTAAAGAGAATGAGCCAGATTTGGCGGAAATTTTTATAACATCAAAGGCTTTTGTGCAAAGGGAAGAAGATGCTAAAGAGGCATTTTTGGGCGATACTGTAAAGGTGCAGGTTGTGCCGAGCAAATACGAAAAATGCGGCAGATGCTGGGTGAGGTCGGAAACGGTAGGCAAAATCCCGGGATTTGACGGAATTTGTGCAGACTGTGTAAAAAAACTAACAAAATAGTACAAAAATTTTCAAAAGAAAAGGTGTAAAAGCCTTTTCTTTTTCCGTTATTTGTGGTAAAATATCAGGGATAGGACAAAACGGAAAGGATAATGCATGTAATGCGTTTAAAGGATATAAAATGGGTGCTTTACGCAAGTACCATTGTTTTGGCGGACCAGCTTGTAAAATTCTTTGTTTGCAAAAATTTGTCACAGGCGGACAGCTTTGTTGTAATACCTCATTTTCTAAATTTTATATATGTAAAAAATACCGGTGCGGCATTTAGTATGTTTTCAGGCAAAACCGCAGCTTTAGGTATGGTTTCGATATTATTTTGTATCGGAGTGTTTGTTTTTTGGATATTAAAAAAACCGCAGCACACACTCTTCAAGCTTTCGCTGACTCTTTTATTTGCAGGCGCTTTAGGTAATGCAATAGACAGAATATGGAGAGGATTTGTCGTTGATTTTATAGAAACTGCATTTATAAAATTTCCGGTTTTTAATATAGCTGATATTTCCATTACCGTAGGTACGGCGCTTTTAATGATATATCTCTTATTTTTTGATAAGGACGGTCATAAAAATGGAGAAGTTGTTAATTGAGGTAGAAAACCCCGAAAATTTGCGGATTGATAAATATATAAGCGAAGAAGCTGAAGAGATTTCAAGGAGCTTTGCTGCAAAGCTGTTAGATGAGGGCAAGGTTTTTGTGTCGGGCAGAGCTGTCGGCAAAAATTACAGACCGCAAGACGGCGAAACCATAGAGATTTCTATGCCTGAGCCGATAAGCCTCGATATAATGCCGGAGAATATACCTATTGATATAGTTTATGAGGACGAATATCTTGCGGTTGTAAATAAACCGCAGGGAATGGTAGTTCACCCTGCAGCCGCAACGGTTAGCGGAACGCTTGTTAATGCGCTGCTTTACCACTTTGGCGGTAACCTTTCTGCCATAAACGGAGTAATACGTCCGGGGATTGTGCATAGAATAGACAAGGACACATCGGGACTTTTGGTGGTTGCTAAAACGAATGAGGCACATATTTCACTTTCGCATCAGTTAAAGGAAAAAAAGGCGAATAGGCGGTATCTTGCGGTTGTTCACGGAAATGTTTATGATGGCGGAACGGTTGACAAACCCATAGCAAGGCACCCTAAAGACAGGAAAAAGATGGCGGTTGTGAAAGGCGGAAGAAATGCCGTGACTCACTATAACGTTTTGGAAAATTTCCGCGACTCAGCACTTTTGGAGTGTATACTGGAAACGGGAAGAACGCATCAGATAAGAGTGCATATGGCGTCAATAGGGCATAGTATTGTAGGAGACCCCGTCTATGGTACACACAAGGAACGAATTAAGACGAACGGACAGCTGCTTTTTGCAAAAACGATAGGTTTTAATCATCCGAAAAGCGGCGAATATATGGAGTTTTCGGCAGAACTTCCCGATTACTTTGAGCAAATTTTAGAAGATTTAAGAAGAGGTGTTAGTGTTGGCAGATAGAAAAAAGGTTTGCGTGATCTTCGGCGGCAAGTCGCCTGAACACGATATTTCCTTAAAATCGGTAACGTCCGTTATAAACAATCTGGATAAACAAAAGTACGATATAATAAAAATAGGTATAACTAAGGACGGAAAATGGTACCTTTATTCCGGTGATACTGACAAAATTGAGAGCGGTATTTGGGAAAAGGAAACAGAATTCTTGAAAAGAGCCGTAATTTCTCCCGATAGTGAAGATAAAGCAATTTTAATCTTTGAAGAAAAGGGTATTACAAAAATTCATCCCGATATTGTTTTTCCCGTACTTCACGGGGAATATGGCGAGGACGGGACAATTCAGGGACTTTTGGAGCTTGCGGGCTTAAAATATGTCGGTATGGGTGTTTTAGGCTCAAGTGTGGGAATGGACAAATCCTTTTCAAAAATTATTTTTAAGAATGCGGGAATACCGCAGGCGGATTGGGTTTTAGTCAAAACCGAAAGAGATTTTGGCGATTACATAAAAGAAATTGAAGAAAAAATAGGCTACCCATGTTTTGTAAAACCTTGTAATACAGGCTCGTCGGTAGGTGTCGGCAAGGCTCATGACAGAGATGAACTTTTAAAATCGCTTTCGGAGGCAGCAAAATTTGACAGGAAAATACTTGTTGAAGAATTTATTGCAGGTCACGAAGTGGAATGTGCTGTGTTGGGAAACATAAATCCAAAGGCGGCGGAGGTGGGTGAAATTCTGCCTACGGTAGAATTTTATGACTTTGACGCAAAGTACAATGATAATTCAACTGTACTTAAAATTCCTGCTGAAGTTTCGGACGAAACAAGAGAAAAAATACGGGAGCTTTCCCTTCGTGCATTTTCGGCGATAGACGGTCAAGGTCTTGCAAGAGTGGATTTCTTTGTAAAATATGAAAATGATGAAGTGATTTTAAATGAGATAAATACGATGCCTGGCTTTACAAATATAAGTATGTATCCGAAACTGTGGGATGCCAAGGGTGTGGGGTACAGAGAGCTTTTAGATGAACTTATAAGCCTTGGCGAAAAAAGGGTAAAATAATGGATAACAGAAGTATAGGAGTTTTTGACTCGGGACTGGGAGGCCTTACAGCCGTAAAAGAGATTATGCGTGAGCTTCCAAAGGAAAGTATAGTGTATTTCGGCGATACGGGAAGAGTGCCGTATGGCTCAAGGTCAAGGGAAACAATTATTAAATATTCCCGAAATGATGTAAATTTCCTTTTAAAAAATGATGTAAAGGTAATCGTTGTTGCCTGCGGAACAGTGAGTTCTGTTGCCCTTTCACAAATTAAGGAGATTTCGCCGGTACCCGTTATAGGCGTTGTTGAAGCTGCCTCAAATGCTGCAATTCGCGCAACTAAGAATAACAAAATTGGCATAATAGGCACATCAGGAACGATAAATAGCGGCGCTTATGAAAGGCTTATAAAGGATAAAAATGCGGAAATTGAAACATTTTCAAAAGCATGCCCGCTATTTGTACCGCTTGTAGAAAACGGACATTTTGATACTATGGTTGCAGAGCTTGTTACCGAAGAGTATCTTGCGAGTATCAAAGAAAACGGTGTGGATACGCTCATTTTAGGCTGTACGCACTATCCGCTTTTAAAAAATACTATTGCGAGATTTATGGGAGCAGATGTTACTTTAATTGATGCAGGCGCAGAGGTTGCAAAGGAGCTTAAGCGTGTGCTTATAAACGGAAATATTTGCACAGATACGGCAGAAGCTGGAAAATACAGCTATTTTGTCAGCGATAATGTGGATGGTTTTGAAACGCTTGGCGGAATATTTTTGGAACAGACTATTTGCGGGAAAGTGGAGAAAATTGACATTGAAAAATACTGAAGAATGTGTTAGTATACACGTTGTGAGTAAAAGGTTGTCAGGGGGCATAACCGATAGGTCGGAATTTTGTGTAGAGGGCGGTTTTTACCGGAAAAACGGTGCATATTATGTAACCTATAATGAGCACATCGAAACAGGACTCCGTAATACACGCACATTTTTGAAGATTTCGCAAAATGGAGTAACTATGCGGAAGATGGGGGAGTTCAGGACAGTTGTAAGCTATGAAGAAGGAAAAATAACAGAATTTGACTATGAAACTCCGTTCGGGAAGCTGAATATGAAAATTAAAACAACCAAAATTGTGGACAAGCTTTCGCAAAACGGGGGGACTCTAAAAATATTTTATACGCTGCTTGCAGGCGTTGAAGATGTTGAAAATGAGATAACTCTTGATGTTAAACTAAGGAGTGGAGAGAATGAACTTTAAAAGATTTTTAGGAGCGGCACTTTGTTCGGTATTTTTGATTTCGCAGGCTGTTTTTGCCACACCTGATGCTGAATATGAAAAAATGGAGCAAATTTTAAACTATGCGGCAAATCTGTATATTGATGATTCAGTTACAAGCTCAGACATCTGGGACGGCGCTGTCAAAAAAATAATCGAAAACAATCCTGAGCTTGCAAATGAGTTAATAAAAGCTGCATTTCAAAGCCTTGATGATTACAGCGAGTTTTATACAGCAGAAGAGTATAAACTTTTTAATAGGAACATGAACCATATCGTTTACGGTATAGGTGTTATAATTCAACAAATGGACGATTATGTTACTGTTATGACTGTTTTAGAGGACGGCGCGGCACAAAAGGCAGGCGTTATGGAGGGCGACCAGATTGTCAAAGTAGACGGTGTAGATGTTAAGGGCGAGAGCGTTGACAAGGTTCAGGATTTGGTTGTCGGAGAGCTTGGCACTGAGGTTACTGTTACTTTCCTACGCGACGGACGGGAAATCACATATACAATGCAGCGGGGAGAAGTAAAGGGCGAAACAGCAGCATATACCGTTTTAAAGGGAGATGTTGCATATCTTAGAATAGTTAACTTTTCCGCTGATACAGATAAAGAGGTAGCAAAAATATTAGATAAATTAGATGAAGAGAAGATAACGAAAATAATTCTGGATTTGCGTGACAATCCGGGAGGATACCTTGATTCTGCAGTGAATATCGCGTCCTTTTTCGTTCCTGAGGGTGTTATAGTAAGTACTGTGTACCGCAGTGAATGGGAGAATGAAAACTTTTATTCAAAGCTTAAAAATCCAAAATATGAGCTTGCTGTTTTGGTAAATGAGAACACGGCATCAGCCTCGGAGGTTTTGGCAAGTGCCATACAGGACAGCGGTGTTGGTATTCTAATAGGAAATAAAACATACGGTAAGGGTGTAATCCAACAGATGTTTGAAATCTGGGATGGTTGTGCTTTTAAGATAACTACAGGAAAGTATTTTACAAGAAACGGGAAAGATATAAACGGCATTGGAATAAAACCTGATGAGGATATATATAACACTACAAGAAAGATAGATTTATCAAACTATAAGGTGTTTGATTATGTAAATAAGCCGTCTGTGGGCGTAAATTCTGAAAATACAGCCGCAGCAAAGGAAAGACTGCGTATTTTGGGATATTATCAGGGAATTGTTGATGATTATTTTGATAATGCGTTGTTTGAGTCAATTTCGGATTTTCAGGAGGAAAACGGACTGTTCCCATACGGTGTTTTAGATATTTCAACGCAGAAAAAGATACAAGAAGTATTTAAAGAACTTGATGAGAAGGTGGATAATCAGCTTATAAGAGCTTATGGCTACTTTGGCGGAAAAGCAAATGAGCTTTACTGATTGTTATGTAAAAATCAGCTTTGTGAAAATTCACATAGCTGTTAAATAAAACAAAGGAGAAGGTTTAGATGTACAAGAATTTTTTTGACGAACTCAAAGAGTATGACAGGGAGGTTTATTCTGCTTGCAGTGACGAGCTTTTGCGCCAACAGCACAATATTGAGCTCATAGCCTCTGAAAACATAGTTTCAAAGGCGGTTTTGCTTGCTGCAGGTACGCCGCTTACGAATAAATATGCAGAGGGTTATCCAAATCATAGATATTACGGCGGATGTCAGTATGTTGACGTTGTTGAGGATATTGCGAGAGAGCGTGCTAAGAAGATTTTTGGTGCAGAGCACGCAAATGTTCAGCCACACAGCGGTGCAAGCGCAAATCTTGCAGTATTCTTTGCCCTGCTTGAGCCAGGTGATACAGTGATGGGTATGAATCTGGCACATGGAGGACACCTTTCTCACGGCTCGCCTGTAAATATTTCGGGAAAATACTTTAATATTGTACCTTATGGCGTGGATGATGAAACCGGCAGAATTGATTATGATAAAATGCGCGAAATTGCGCTGGAGTGCAAACCAAAACTGATTTTGTCGGGTGCGAGTGCATATGCGAGAACTATTGAATTTGATAAAATAAGAGCAATCTGTGATGAAGTGGGCGCATATATGATGGTTGATATAGCGCATATTGCAGGGCTTGTTGCAGCAGGACTTCACCCAAATCCCGTTCCTATTGCAGATGTAGTAACAACCACAACTCATAAGACATTGAGAGGACCGAGGGGCGGACTTATCCTTTGCAAGGAAAAGTATGCAAAGGATATTGATAAGGCAATTTTCCCAGGTACTCAAGGCGGACCTCTAATGCACATAATTGCTGCAAAAGCGGTAGCTTTTGGCGAGGCTCTGACAGATGAGTTTAAAGAATACCAGAAACAAATTGTTAAAAATGCCGCACATCTTGCCAATGCCCTTAAAGCAAAGGGATTGAAAATTGTTTCAGACGGAACTGATAACCACCTTATGCTTTTAAATCTTATTGATACAGGAATTACAGGAAAAGAACTTCAAATACGCCTTGACGAAGTGCATATTACAGCTAATAAGAACACAATACCAAATGACCCGCAAAGCCCATTTGTTACAAGTGGATTGCGTATAGGCACGCCTGCGGTTACAACAAGAGGA
>JAIKVQ010000219.1 GCA_024685565.1 Bacillota bacterium | reverse complement strand
CTGCAGATTGAAAAAAACAAAAGAAATTATTTGAAACAATCAGATCATTTGCAGATTGCAAGAGCTGTTAGAGATATTAAGGTTAAGTTGAATGGAAAGAATGATTGGAGAGATGGGAACGGCAGAAAAAACAAAAAAAATGTTATTATTGAGTTTATGAGAGATAATCCTGCAATAACGAAAAAAGCTACAATAGCGAGAGCTGTTGGGGTTGATAGAAAAACGGTTATTAAATATTATGATGAAATAGTTGCCGAGCTGCAGCAGGAACGTATGCGTTCGGAACGCATGGAACAGATTGAGCGTGACGGACATATTACGGTTAAGGTTTCACCGTCAAAGGAATTGAGCGATTACATATTGTCCGTGTTGGGAAAAGATAAAGCATCTGAATAGGTATCAAAAATTTTTTTCATGTCATAATATGAAATGTAAAGCAAAGTGTTGACTTTTGCTTTACTGTATGATATAATATTATCACGATATGAAAGGAGATGTTTTTATGGCTCAAGCAATGGTTAATTTCCGTATGGACGAAGATTTGAAAAAGAGCATGGAGCAGGTTTGTAAAGATATGGGTTTAAGTATGACAACCGCTTTTACTATCTTTGCAACTCGTGTAAGTAAAGAAAAAAGAATTCCGTTTGAGATTTCAGCTGATCCTTTTTATGATGAATTTAATGTTCAGAGAATTTTGGCAGCAGTTGCTAACCTCAATGCAGGTAAGGGTGTAGAACACGAACTGATTGAGGTGGATTGATGAGAAAAATTTGGGATGATTCTGCGTGGGCTGATTATCTGTATTGGCAAACACAGGATAAGAAAACATTAAAGAGAATAAACGAGCTGATAAAGGATATTGAGAGAAACAGCAATATCGGCATAGGTAAGCCGGAGCCGTTGAAAGGTAATTTGTCTGGCTTGTGGAGCAGACGAATAGACGAGTATAACAGACTTGTTTACAGAATCAGAGAAGATATGCTTGAGATTGTTTCATGCAGAGACCATTACGGTAAAATGGTAAATAAAAAATGAAAATGGCGGGGGTTCTACTCTGCCATTTTTAGAAAAACGGTGATTTTATGAGCAAAACTATTAAACAAATTGCTGAAGAATTAGGCGTATCGAAGCAAGCTGTTCATCAAAAAAGAAAAAGCAAGGAACTGTCAAGCACTTTACAACCGTTTACGTCAACTGTTGACGGCGTTGTTTACATATCTGTTGAAGGAGAAAATTTGATAAAGCAAGCATTTTTAAAAAAAGACCGTAAACGAGTAGATGATGAATTTACGCCAAAGGTTGACGGTTCTTTTACGCCTTTAGAAAATAGCGAAATTATATTTTTGAGAGGACAAATAGAAAAGCTTCAGACAGAACTCGAAAAAGAGAGAGAGCATAATAGAGAAAAAGATAAGCAGTTACTTGAGACTTTAAATAAATTGGCAGAAAGTCAGGCAGCATTGTCTGCAGGACAAGCAGCCGATAAACAAAAGGCATTGGCAGAAAAAATAATTGAAGGAAAAAAACAGATGGTTGACAGGGAACAAGAGGAGGTTGTTTCACAAGGTTTTTTTGCGAAATTTTTTTCTAGAAAAAAATTTTTGTAAAATATTGGTTATTTTTTCTAAAATTATTGAGTTTCATAAAAGTATGTGATATAATCGTACCGTAAAATAAAAAGATTGGGGGAGATGGCAATGGTAATTAATTGTTCAAAGAGGGCTGTTTTTGATAGATTATTACTTTTGTTATGCACCAATAAATAGTGTGAATTTTACACTTAAAATTTGTTAAATATGGTAGTGTAACGTGGATATCATCAGTTCTCTTTGAAAAGAAGGATGGTTTACACGTTTTTTTGTTTTTAAAATGAGAAAGGAGAAATTTTATGAAAAAAATAATGAGTTTTGTGGTTGTAATAGCAATATTACTATCTTTTAACACTGTACTATCGGCGCAAGAAACATTAGAAGAAGATGCCGATAGTTTAATAAATTCAGATAGTAATGGTTTTATTACGGATTGGTCAAAAGTGAACTATATTAGTGTTGATGAATATATAAAAAAATATGGAGGAGAGGATGCGGTAAGGCAAGGTTTTAACGAGGCTGAAATAAAAAATAAAGCAATGTTGTTAAAAGCAGCTGGAGATGAAGAACAGGCCGTTGCACTTCTAAAGGAAACGACCTATAGCAAAAATAAAGAAAACAATTTGTTATTAAGCCTAAAAGAAGGTAAGTTTTTAGGGAAAGAGATTCAAGGCGTGTCAGACTTGCCTCCGGACAATATAAATCTTTCTGTAAGTTTAAAAAAGAGAAAGGAAAATATTGGTTTTAATTTTAGCGAATATAGGCAAAGAATAACCAGGGCGAATAATACTTACTATGGAACGCATAATGATGGTTCTGCATATAAAATTTATTATACCAGTCAATACCCTAGTTCGACAGATGTTAATAGTTATCTATACGAACCACAATCGGGTTCATACTTTTATAAATATGGTTATTCCTGGATGGGAGATTATCGTTGTTCAGCAAATGTTACATTTAATAACACACAGATGTATTGTGGAACGCAAAGCGTAAATATGTATGCATTTATTGGAGCTATGAATGGAACATATAGTGTGGATTTTGGGTTTATAGCTAATCCTAGCGCAAGCAATAGAAATCAAGGAATGTATCCTGTAGTAAATATCCCTGGTTCGGTTTGGTATGTAGGAACATATCCTAAAGTAGATCTTGATCCAAATTCATCAACAAATCCTATGTTGCTGGAGACAAAAACCATAAAATTACAGTTGACTATAGACACATTAGGAAATGTGGAAACTGTAATGTATCATAACGGGACGATGATATTTTATAGGACAGACTTTATAACCGGTTTTGTTTCAGGAAATAATGCTACATTAACATTTTTTGAGGCAATGTCTTGTGTGGATAAAGATGACATTTATACTTATCCAAACAGCGGTTCTTACTTTAAAAATGTATATTTCGGCAGCACAAAATTATATAACTATAATAATGGGGAGAGAGCTTTTGGCACATACGGCAACAACACATATTGCGTATATATTTGTAAGCCCGATAAAATCAGTTATTCCTATGGAACTAATTCCGAAACGGTTTCCATTGAATATAACTAAAATATCGGGCAACCGCCGCGATATTTTTAGTGGAAAAGGGAAGTGTTTATGTGAAAAAAATAATTGGAATAATAGTGTTCTGCTTAATATTGATAAATAATTTTGCTTTTGCGGAAACAACATTTACGGATATAGACGATCATTGGGCGGAAGATGTAATTAAAAAATGGCAAAGTTCAGGATATATAAGCGGTTATCCTGATGGAAGCTTTAAACCCGACAATCCTGTAACAAGGGCTGAATTGTCTAAAATACTAACAGTGGTATTTGAACTAAAAGATAGTGATCAGCTGACTTTTGAAGATGTTTTAGAGGAAGAATGGTATTATCCTTACCTTGAAAAATCTGCAAAATATATCCCTGTATATCCTCTTCCTACACATTATGACTCAAATTCGCCGTACATTGATAATTGGAATCGTAACAATGTTTTTTTGCCGAACGAAAAAGCAATAAGAGGACATGTTGCAGAGTCGTTAGTAGAATTAAAGGCAAAAAAAGAGAATATAGATATTGGAAATGTTTCTTACCATGAAATCGCACCTAAAATATACGAAACATTTAAAGATGCGGAATTAGATACCACGGTTCACGGTGTTCCATTTAATGTAGAGCGCATGAATAAATATATATGGCTAGCCTATGATATGGGAATAATGGTAGGATATGACGGATGTTTTAATCAGTATTGTTATATGACGAGAGCAGAATTAATAACAGCAATCAATAAAATTATTCAATGAGAGCAACAAAAGGCGATTTGCAATTTTTTACTCATAATTTAAAAGGAAAAGAGGGATTAGGTGTCATGTGGACTGTTTTTTAAAACAAATGATGAAATAGTTTAAGAAAAAAGGAGAAAAATTATGAAAAAAATTTTGTCTTTATTATTGGTTGGTTCTATAGTACTAATGGGAAATTTTAATGTTTTTGCCAAGGAACAAGAAAACATTATTAATGTTCAAGTTGAAGAATATAACAAACTTGAAGATTATGAATGGGCTCCGTTGGCAGCTTATCCGGTTATTAATGTTTCGGAAAATGCTACAGAAGAAGAAAAAGTGGCTGCTATTAACGCCTACCTAGAAAAAGACCCTGATCTAAGGGCTGTCGAGTTTTCTTTATATACTATTGTTATTAGATCTGGAAACAGCACAGACTGTGAGCTTTATTTTGGATGGACAGGAACAAAAATAATTTCTATGATAAGCTTTTCGAATATGAAAATTCAAAGTACAAGCATATTTTCGCCAACAGTATATTCTAATATAGGCGGTTCTACTATTTATTGTACTCCTGCAGCTTCTACTGGAACAGCAAAGATTTTAGATATAAATATTCCCACAAATGTTACGCAGGTAAGAGCTGTAATAAGTTCTCCTATGATATATTCTTTGACTGATGGTTCTTGGTTATCCTTACTGGCAATCAATTCAATAGTTACTATACATTGATGATATGAGAGGAGGCGGGGTGATTATTTTTTCACCCCGTTTAAAATGGATAACAAGGAAAAACTAATAGCTAAATATGGGGATATGACAAAAACAAAAAAAGATTTCAAGAGTTTTTGTGAATTTATAGAACAAAAACTTAATGCGAAACAGTTGAATTTTGACTTGGTTTTAGACCCTATGAGAAAGTTTTTATATTATAATATTAAATCTTATGCCGAAATGTACGGACTACATTTACAAGAGAATGAATTGGATATTATTTTATATATACTTCCGAAAGATGGAGTAACGGAAAAATATTATAATGAAGCACACACTTCTGCTGCGATATATGGATACAATGATTATATTTATGTTATTTTAATCAAGCAGTTAGAATATTATATGGAGTCTAATTGTGGTGTGTTATTTATAGACTTGGCCATAGAACGGGGAATTTCTGATGAAGACAAAGAAAATCGGAGTGTTGCATATATAGAATATTTATCCAGAATTGAAGCAAAAGAGAATGGATATTATAAAAATGGAGTGCAAGGATGAGCATTTTCGCTCATTCTTGCATTTTTTAACGGTTTACCCGTATGCGCATAGTTCAATATGATATAAAAGAAACATATTTTATCATATTATAAAGTATATAAAGCGTGTACGGGTAAACCGTTATGTTATAGTTTTTTTGAATATGTTGACAAATATTTTCAGTCGTGGTATAATAGAAAATAACAAAAAGGCTCGTCTGAGCGAGGGTAAAAAGTGTTTAGGCTCAGAGCGTTCCGGAAACTTGCCGGAGGTACATTATTTTATAATGTAGAAGCCATTTGGGTTTGATACACCTATATGATACATGGGCTTGTCATAGTAACCTTGTGAATTGAAAAAATGTATCATTGACCTTTGTGTAAGTAATCTTTTGAAAGCACATTGTAAGCAAAATGTATCGTTGAATGTAGCCGGACATACTGACAAATTGCCGGAGAGATGCTGTACTCTACAAAAAGCCGACAGAACCTTAACTGCCGTAGAAAGTGATTTAAATAATAAATAAGGCTGCACACATAAGCAAGAAGAAAAAGTGTCGGAATTTAATTCCAAACCGGTCACACATAAGACCTTAAAAAGTGTATTTTGCTGAATGCAGAGAATTTAATTCTTGCAGGGGGCGGCTTTAGCTTTAACACCATTTGAACATCAGAGAAAGGAGGTTTTTCTGATGGGAAGAAAAAATAAATCTTATTCTAAAACGCTTCATCAGCAAGCATACGATAAATTGACAAGTATGCAAGCCTTTGGCGAAAGCAAAAAGGAGGCTATGAAGAACGGAACGGAAAAAGATAAAATATTTTCCTTTAATACCTACAAGAGTTATTGGAAACATATAAAATATTTTATTAAGTACGTGCAGGAAACCGATCCGAAATGCACAACATTAAAAAGAGCAAAAAAATATGTGAATGAGTGGCTGCAGAAAAGAGAGGCAGAAGGATTGTCAGCTTCGACAATGCACCTTGAGGCGAAAGCGTTGGGTAAGCTTTACAGCATTAGTCCAGATGATGAAAATTATTATCAGCCGCCGAAACGGCACAGGGAAGATATAAAGAGAAGCAGGGGAACGGCAAAAAGAGACCGTCATTTTTCAGAAAAAAATAATGATGAGCTTGTAAAATTCTGTAAGGGAACTGGTTTGAGGCGATGTGAGATGTCCTCAATTAAGGGCGGAGATATAATAACCAAAACCGAAATTGAAGCAGAAATAACAAAGCTGGAGAGCATACCGGAGGACAAGCGAACGGCCGCCGATGAGAAGCGGTTGGAAATTTTGAAAGATACAAGATACTTTGAGGAAGAATATTATGTGCATATCCGAAAAGGTATAGGCAAAGGCGGCAGAGAAAGGTATAGCCCGATTATCGGAGAACATCAGAAGCAGATAGCCGACAGAGTTATACAAACACCGGAAGATAAAAAGGTGTGGCAGCATATACACGGAGCTGCCGACATACACGGTTATAGAGCCGAGTATGCAACGGCGGTGTATAAAGCTCATGCAAGGGATATTAAAGATATTCCGTATGATAAAATTAACAAGGGAACAGGCAGAAAATATCAAAGTGATGTTTACACCTGCAGAAAGGACGAGGTAAAGAGAAAACTTGATAGGGTTGCTATGACAATGTGCAGTAAAGCTCTCGGACATAATAGAGCAGAAGTTTTTGCTACAAATTACCTCAGAGGATTGTAAGGGGGTGCAATAATGGCTGAATTTGTAAAGAAAACTGCTCTTGGTTATAAGGCGGTACAGGGCGGTCAAAGTGATTATGAGTGTACTCATGCGATTTTGTCAAAATCAGAATATAGTCAACTACTTAGCGAAATCAGAACGGCGGAAAATAAGGTTGTAAAAGCGGAGGACGATGCCGAGCAGAGAGAAAAAAATGCAAAAGCAGTAGCGGATAGACATGTTAGGAATATAAGAGCAGAGGCAGCTATGCAGCTTGATGAAGTCAAACAGGAGCTTACAACTGCAAATACTGAAATAGAATACCAACGTGAGCTGAACGAAAATCTTTTAAGAATTAACCGGGAACGTGCGAACGCTGCCCGAAAAATTAAACCGAAAAAGGAGCATTCCGGTTATCTTATTACAAATTCCAAAGAGCATGAATATAAATACCGTATAGATAAAAAGAATTGGGATTCTGTTATGTTATGGCAAACCGTTTTAGAAAGCCCATACGGTGTGAGTTTTACCGATGAACAGGCAAGAAAACAAATTTATGAAGAATTGTTCAAAAATCATTTAATAGGTAAAATCGGTATTGTGGGTTATTGGAATATTGCTTATGAGGACATGATTGATGACAAACTATATCAGAAAGAGCATTACGGAAAAAATATAGCTATAAAATATCAGCTACAAGCGAACTATAAAACAGGCTGGTGGGAAATTATTATATTACATACAAATCCACTTTCTAACGTGCCCGATGATATGATGAGGTGTAATTACTCTTAAAAGGCTCAAAAACGGCTGTTAAATCGTTTTTGAGGCGTTCAGATGAGATTTTATATTAACTGTGCTTATTGCGTTGTTTTTCTTGACGTGCGGTGTCATAAAATCGAATGAAAGAGACATAATAAAAGTGTCAATTTACTTCATTGATAATATATGCCGAAAAGGTTGTATTTTGGAAAAATTTATGGTATTATAAAAGTGTGGAAAAAATATATTGATAATATATGCCCCCCTAAGCCCTTTAGGGCTATTCCAAAAAATCAAAAAGTATTTTTTATAAATATATGGAAAAAGTCTGAGAGGAAAAAGGGGGAAAAGGGAGAGGTGACTTTTTCTTTAAGGGAGCGTAAGCGGTCGCTTTTTGCTCTCCCTTTTTAGGAGGTGTTTCTATGTTGTCTGATAAGTCTGAATTGTTGAAACGGCAGCAGTTGTTATATACAGAAAAAAATACATATTTACGGCAGTTTTTTGAAGAAGTTGCGCCGTATGATTTTTATCGGTATATTTTCCCTGTTGGAGCTTTTGAGCGTAAAGGTCATTTTGAAGATAATAAACCTAATGCTATTGCGGTTTCAATAGACAGAGGTAATAAAGGGATTGCTTTGGGAATCGAGGGGAATGGAAACGCAAGACGATATACTGTTACGGATGAGCTTCAAGAGATTGGAGATTTTGTTGGTACAGATTTTACAATTATGTCTCCAATTTCGTATTTTGGTAAGCGGAGAGCTGGAAAGAATGCTCGGTATCTTTATGCTATTGTTTTTGACCTTGACGGTGTTGGTATGCCACAGCTTCGTGATGTTATTCATCAGATGAGTAATGATATTCTTCCAAAGGCTACGTTTATTGTTAATAGTGGTACAGGTCTGCATTTGTATTATGTGCTTGACGATGCAATTTCCATGTATCCGCAAAATCAGAAATATTTGAAAGAGTTAAAATATTCTTTGACACGGCAAATATGGAACAGGTACACATCTACTATTAAAGAGCCTCAAGTACAGGGAATTATGCAAGGGTTTAGAGTTATTGGAAGTAGCTCTAAATTGGGTAAGGAATTTCCGGTTGTTGCTTTTTCATTTGGTGATAGAATTTCTGTTGATGAGCTTATTTCTTTTATTCCCGATTCAAACGGAGAACGTCAGAAAGTACAGGGTATTATGACAAAGAGTAGGTTATCAATCGAGGAAGCAAAAGAAAAATATCCCGATTGGTATGAAAAGAGAGTTATGAGAAATGAGCGACGTGGACGTTGGGTGATAAAAAGAGATTTATATGATTGGTGGCTTAATCGAATTAAGTCGGAGATTAAAGTCGGTCATAGATTTTACGGAATAATGACTTTAGCTATATATGCGAAAAAATGCAGCATTGATGAAAAGGAATTGAGACAGGACGCATACTCTTTATTAGATATTTATGATGAAATGAGCGTTGAGGATATTAACCGCTTTACCAAAGATGATATACAGTGTGCGTTGGAAATGTTTAATGAGGACTATGTGACATTTCCGAGAGATGATATTGCAAAATTGTCCGGTCTGCAGATTGAAAAAAACAAAAGAAATTATTTGAAACAATCAGATCATTTGCAGATTGCAAGAGCTGTTAGAGATATTAAGGTTAAGTTGAATGGAAAGAATGATTGGAGAGATGGGAACGGCAGAAAAAACAAAAAAAAT
>JAIKVQ010000216.1 GCA_024685565.1 Bacillota bacterium | reverse complement strand
AGACTTTCAACTCCCAATAATGAAAAGATTATTCAGGCTGACGAGTTTGATATAAACTATGGTGGGGGCGAAGCAAATGTTGCGGTTTCCCTTGCAAATTACGGGCATAATGCCGAATTTGTAACAAAGGTGCCTGATAATTCCATAGGTGCAGCTGCAATAGCTGCGCTTCGTAAATACGGAGTTGAAACAAAGCATATTGCAAAGGGCGGAGAAAGGCTTGGTATCTACTTTCTGGAAACAGGCTCTGCTATGCGCGCATCAAGCGTAATTTATGACCGCGCTCATTCTGCGATTTCAGAGGCGGATATTTCAGATTTTGATTTTGATGAAATATTTACAGATGCCGACTGGTTCCATTTTACAGGCATAACACCTGCTGTATCGGATAAGGCGGCAGAACTGACTGAGGCAGCTTTAAAAGCCGCGAAAAAGCATGGTGTTAAGGTTAGCTGTGACTTGAATTTTAGAAAAAAACTGTGGTCAAGCGAGAAGGCTCAAAAGGTTATGACAAACCTTATGCAGTATGTTGATGTATGTATCGGAAATGAAGAAGATGCAGAAAAAGTGCTTGGCTTTAAGCCCGGAAACACTGATGTGACAAGCGGTGAATTGGAGCTTGCAGGATATAAGAGCATTTTTGAGCAGATGGTAGCAAAATTCAATTTTGAATATGTTATAAGCTCACTAAGAGTAAGCCATTCAGCCTCCGATAACGGCTGGTCTGCTTGTATATACTCAAGAGATACTAAAGAATTCTATCATTCAAGAGAATATAGAATTACCCCGATTGTAGATAGAGTAGGCGGAGGAGATAGCTTTGCAGGCGGAGTTATCTGTGGATTTGTAGATGGCAAAGACTTTAAATCTGCACTTGAATATGGCGTTGCAGCATCTGCCTTAAAGCATACAATCCCGGGCGACTTTAATCTTGTAACAAGAGCTGATGTAGATAACTTAGCAGGCGGCGACGGCTCAGGGAGAGTACAAAGATAAAGGGAGGATAAAAATATGTCACAGTTCGATTTAACGGGAAAAATTGCACTTATAACGGGTGCGTCATACGGAATAGGTTTTGCTATTGCAAAAGGCTATGCAAAAGCCGGAGCAACAATAGTTTTTAACGACATTAAACAGGAACTTGTTGATAAAGGTCTTAAGGCGTATGAGGAAGAGGGCATTAAGGCTCACGGCTATGTTTGCGATGTTACCGATGAAAATGCGGTAAATGAAATGGTAGCAAAAATTGAAAAAGAAGTCGGCGTTATTGATATTTTGGTAAATAACGCAGGTATTATTAAGAGAATACCTATGACTGAGATGACAGCAGCAGAGTTCAGACAGGTAATTGATGTTGACTTAAATGCTCCGTTTATCGTGTCAAAGGCTGTAATTCCTTCTATGATAAAAAAAGGTCACGGAAAAATTATAAATATCTGCTCAATGATGTCCGAGCTTGGCAGAGAAACAGTTTCAGCTTATGCTGCGGCAAAAGGCGGACTTAAAATGCTAACCCGAAATATTGCATCAGAGTATGGCGAATATAATATTCAATGTAACGGTATAGGCCCAGGGTATATTGCAACACCGCAGACAGCACCTCTTCGTGAAATTCAACCTGACGGCGAAAGACACCCGTTTGATAAGTTCATTATTGCTAAAACACCGGCTGCCCGTTGGGGAAATCCTGAGGATTTGGAAGGACCTGCAATATTCTTAGCAAGCGATGCTTCAAACTTCGTAAACGGACACATCCTTTATGTTGACGGCGGAATACTCGCATACATTGGAAAACAGCCAAAATAGTGATATTTTTACTTACTTTTTACATATCAAATCCATCAGTTATCCCATTTAACCGAGATGTATCTTTTTTGACATAGTACATCTCGGTTATTTGCGATGTGGCATGTCCCAAAAGGTCTGCGACTTGTTTTGGGGTGAGGGACTTAATACTGCCATCAGGCTGTTTTATGCCGTTTACAAGCCTTGTGGCAAAGGTATGCCTGAGGGAGTGAATTCCCTTAATTTCAATCCCGCTATCCCGCAGTATGCAGTAAAATCGCTTTCGGAAATTTACAGGCTTTGTATAATCTCCGTTTTCATCACATATCAGCGGCGCATTTTCGCCGAAGTAGTATTCTCTTTGAAGTTCCTTTATTGCTTCTATGGCGGTATCATTTAAGGGAATTGTCCGCTTGCTTGTAGCGGTTTTTGTCTTTCCGATTTTGGCGGATTTTCCGCCTGTTGCCGTAACACCATTTCGGTTATATATTTCTTTTACGGATTTTTGAATATGT
>JAIKVQ010000182.1 GCA_024685565.1 Bacillota bacterium | reverse complement strand
CCGACCGTTCCCCAAGTATACGGCACGGAATACTGATTTCCCCTGTCATAATCCTTATCCTTGAATTTATCCATAATATTTTCAAAGTTCGGGATATTGTCAAAATTGAGTTTTTGGAGCATTCCCTCTTTAATCATTCGCGAAATCATATACTCGGAGGGAATTATAACGTCATAGCTTGCGCCGCCGCCCTTTAATTTCGCATAAAGCTCCTCATTTGTCGCATATGTCGAATAGTTTACCTGTATGCCGGTAAGCTTTGTAAATTCAGCATTTACGTCCAAAAGTCCGTCGCTGCCGTCCGAAATATACTCACCCCAGTTATATACATTTATGGAAATGCCTTTATCCTTAAATCTTTGATAAAATTCAGGATTTTCTATAGTTAATGTCTGCTCTTCCTCTTCCTCGTCCTCGTTTATATGCTGGAGATGACAGCCTGATACCGAGAACAAGAGTGATGTCAAAACCAAAAAATACAGTATTTTTTTCATATCGCCATCTCCTTCTCACTCTTTTTGTCAATAATATTTTTGAGAAGAAGTACCACCACAACTACCGCAAAAATTATTGTGGAAAGCGCGTTTATCTCAGGGCTGACCTTACGCCTTGTCATCGAATAAATCGTAATAGGCAGAGTCTGCGACGTTGCGCCCGTTGTAAAGTAGCTTATTACGAAATCGTCAAGCGAAAAGGTAAAGCTCATCAAAAATCCCGATACAATTCCCGGCATAATTTCGGGCAGAACCACCTTGAAAAATGCAGATAACGGGTTTGCACCCAAATCCTGTGCCGCCTCATAAATGTTGGGGTTCATCTGTCTGAATTTCGGCATAACATTCAGTATCACATACGGCACATCAAAGGTAATATGCGCAATCAACAGCGTGCCGAAACCAAAGCTGAAATTCATTCTTGCCGCAAAGAACACGAACAAAAGCATAAGTGACACACCTGTTACAATTTCAGGGTTTATTATCGGTATATTATTCACATTTAAAGCTACCGCTTTCGGCAGTTTTTTCATATTGTTTATGCCGATTGCCGCCGCTGTTCCCAAAATTGTCGACAAAACCGACGCCAGAACTGAAATAATTATTGTGTTCCGAAATGAAGTCAAAATCAGCTCATTATGGAAAAGTTTTACATACCAGTCAAAGGTAAATCCCTCAAAAACACTCCTGCTTTTTGTGGTATTAAAGGAAAAAATGATTAAAACAACAATCGGCAGGTAGAAAAACAGCAGAAGGAGTGACAAATAAACTTTAGAAATCTTTTTCATAGTCCATCCCTCCTATATAAGCACTCTGTCTTCGTCGTCGCTGTCAAACTGGTTCATTATTGTCATAATTAAAAGTACAATAACCATTAAGACAAGCGAAATTCCTGCGCCCAAATTCGGGTTATAGGAGTTGCCTAAAAACTGCATCTCGATAAGGTCGCCGATTAAGAGGTTGCTTCCGCCGCCTAACATTCGCGAAATTATAAAGGTACTTATAGCAGGCACGAAAACCATAGTTATTCCCGACATAACGCCCGGCAGGCTTAATGGAAATACCACCTTAAAAAGTACCTTTCGGCTGTTTGCGCCCAAATCCTGCGCCGCCTCTAAAAGCATTTTATCAATTTTTACTATTACAGAATAAAGCGGAAGTATCATATACGGGAGATAGTTATACACCATTCCTAAAACTACCGCCCCCTGTGTGTTTAATAGCTTATAAGGTCCTAAGCCGATTAGCCCAAGCGCTCTGTTAATAATTCCGTTATTGCCCAAAAGCGTCATCCAAGCATATGTTCTTAAAAGGAAGTTCATCCACATAGGCAGCATTACAAGCATAATCATAGTGCTTTGATGCTTTTTTTCCATAGTGCCCAAAATGAACGCGGCAGGATACGCTATGATAAGGCAAATCACTGTCGCAATCGCCGCAAGCCAGATTGAGCGCACGAAAATATTCGTATACTGCGCAACATTGGCAATATAATCAAGTGTAAAATTACCGTCCCCGTCGGTAAAGGCAAAGTATGCCACCATTGCAAGGGGAACTATAATAAACACCGCCATCCATACTACATACGGAGCAGAAATCAGCTTTTTTCTCATTTCCTGTCCTCCATTTTGCGCATAATATGAATGTCATACGGGTCAAAGGAAATTCCTACGGCAGAGCCGACTTCGGCAGCCTTTGTCGAGTGAACAAGCCACGAGAAATCGTAGGCGTCGATTACCATTTCGTAATGCACGCCCTTAAAGGTTACCGACTCCACAATGCCTGTAATTTTGGCATTTTCCGCGTCAATAAGCTTTATATCCTCAGGTCTTATAACAACGTCAACAGGCGTATTTTCACCAAAACCTCTATCAACACATTCAAATTCACTTCCGAAAATCTCGACAAGCAAATCTTTTTTCATTATTCCGTCTAAAATATTGCTTTCGCCGATAAAGTCCGCAACAAACGCGTTTATCGGCTCGTTATATATATCAACAGGAGTGCCTATCTGCTGAATATCTCCCTTATTCATAACGACAACGGTATCGCTCATTGTTAAGGCTTCCTCCTGGTCGTGCGTTACATAAATAAAGGTTATTTCAAGCCTCTGCTGTATTGCTTTTAGTTCTGTCTGCATTTCCTTTCGGAGCTTTAAGTCCAAAGCTCCCAAAGGCTCGTCCAGCAAAAGTACCTTCGGTCTGTTTACCAAAGCGCGTGCTATTGCAACACGCTGCTGCTGACCTCCCGATAAGCTGTTAATACTCCTTTTTTCATAGCCTTTAAGATTTACAAGCTCTAACATTTCCGCAACACGCTTTTGAATATCTTTTTCGGGCATCTTCTTAACTCTTAGTCCGAAGGCCACATTGTCATATACGTTAAGGTGTGGGAAAAGTGCGTATCTTTGGAAAACTGTGTTTACGTTTCGCTTGTAGGCAGGAAGATTATTTATTTCCTTTCCCTCAAAGCTAACGCTTCCGCTATCCGGCGTTAAAAATCCGCCTATTATACGCAGAGTTGTTGTTTTTCCGCAGCCTGACGGGCCTAAAAGTGTGACAAATTCTTTGTCCTTAATATCAAGATTGATATTATTTAAAATAACCTCCCCGTCAAATGCTACATTGATGTTTCTCAAGCTGATTAAATTTTGCATCTATCTACCCCCAATCAAAAAATATTACAGTCTATATTGTAAAATAAAACTGAAAAAAAATCAACATTTTTACGGAAATTTTGCAATTTTCTTGATAGAATGTTTTAAAGCGGTGTATTCCTCCTTGACAAATCATTAAAAGTAATAATAGTATGTAAAAACAAAGAGGACTGCATTCTGCAGTCCTCAAAATCTATGTAGTGCGAACACCACATCAATATTTACACATAATAACTCCTATTCTGCCTAAATATTTTCTATACCAAAGCTTACGGCAAGAGCGCTGTTCACGTCCTCCATAAGCTCTTTATCCAAGTGTGCAACCTTTTCCCTTAATCGTCTTTTATCGATAGTCCGTATTTGTTCGAGTAATACCACAGAATCCTTATATAATCCGTACTCCGATGCAGGTAATTCTATATGCGTCGGCATCTTCGCCTTATTTATCTGCGATGTAATAGCCGCCGCGATAACCGTCGGGCTGTATTTGTTACCAACATCGTTCTGGATTATCAAAACAGGTCTTATACCGCCTTGTTCACTCCCTATTACAGGGCTTAAATCGGCGTAATAGATGTCTCCTCGTTTTACAACCACCACTTATTCACACTCCGTTAGTTTTTCCTCACACGCGGACAATGCCTCATTATCCGCTTCTAAACACATTTCAGCTAAAAAGAGATTGATTTTCCCCGCCTCTTTATAGCCGTCCTTTAGCAGATTTTTCCTCTCATAAACGGCGCAAATTTCGGGAACGGATTTGTTTTCACTTTTTACAAATTTTAAGTCGGCTATACCCCTTTTTTTATGTGACAAAGTAATCATGCCCCCCGCTATGCTTTTTATACTTCCTCTAAATCATTCGCTTTCTTAAGCGCTTTGCCTCCCTCCTTATAAATTCTCGGAACACGCCTTTCTACAAGGCACAAAACCTCGTAGTTTATTGTACCTATCCAGCCTGCAACGTCGTCTGCCGTAATTTTTCCGTTACCGAATATGGTCACCTCGTCACCTATATCTATATTATTGACATTTGTGACGTCAATCATACATTGGTCCATACAAATTCTTCCTACAACGCTTGCAAGCTCGCCTCCTGCCTCCATTTTAGCTTTTTTGGAAAGTGCGCGTATATATCCGTCAGCATAACCGATTGGAATAGTCGCTATTTTCGTCTTTCTATCGGTTATGTACTCTTTTCCGTAGCTTACACCTACTCCCGCATCTAACTCTTTTATATACGCTACCCTTGATTTTAAGGTCATAACAGGCTTTATGGAAAGCCTTGCTTTATCCACCTCGCTTGATGGGTAGTATCCGTAAAGGATAATCCCCGGTCTTACCATATCAAGCTGCATTTCAGGGTACATCATAATTGCCGCGCTGTTTGCTATATGCTTTATCGGGATTTTCACACCCTCTTTTTCAATCTCTTTTATAAGATGCATAAATCTTTCAAACTGCATATAGGTGTATTCGGGATTTTTTTCATCGGCACAGGCAAAATGCGAGAAAATTCCGTTAATTTCTATATTGGGAAGTCTTGATATTTTTAATATTTCATCTACTGTCCTGCTATCAATTGCTGAAAAGCCGAGTCTTGACATTCCCGTATCAATTTTTATATGAATTTTTGCCGTTTTATCCGATTTTTGCGCTATTTGCGACAGCGCCTGGGCATCAGGGACATCGAACACAGCAGGCATAACATCAAGCTCCAAAAGGTACGGGAAATCGTCTTTTGATACTGCGCCGAGTATAAGCACTGGCGTATCAAAGCCTGCTTTTCTAATTTGTGCCGCCTCTTCAATCGTTGCCACGGCAAAAGCGTCGCTGCCGCAATCTAAAAGTGCTTTGCAGCACTCTCTATAACCGTGTCCGTATGCGTCAGCCTTTACCACCGACATAATCTTGGTATGCGGTTTTAGAATACCCTTTATATTATTAAAATTATACTTTAAGGCGTCTATATCGATTTCCGTCCAAGTCCTCATCTTAAATTCCTCTTTATTGTAACATATTTTATTTCATATTTCCACAGGTAATATGTGGGATACTGCGCTAACAACATTTCCTGCCGTAAGTGATGTTTCGCCCACACTCCTTGCGGCAAAATCTCCTGCTGCTCCGTGAACATAAACAGAAAGCACAGCCGCATCAAAGGGACTTTTTACCCCCTTTAAAAATCCTGCCAAAATCCCTGCCAAAACATCTCCGCTGCCTGCCGTTGCCATACCGCTGTTACCGTTTATATTTACCGATTGTCTGCCATCGGGTGCTGTTATTATAGTATGATTTCCCTTTAAAACAAGTGTCAATCCATTTTTTGTTGCAAAGTCATATGATATATCCATTCGGTTTTCTTCCACATCATTTGCGCTGACTCCCAAAAGTCTCGCCATCTCCATCGTATGCGGTGTTAAAACCGTATTTTCGCCGCATAGCTTTAAAAGCTCTGGTTTTTGTGAAAGTGCAAAAAGTCCGTCCGCATCAATTATTACGGGTATCCTTGCCGCCGCAAGCACATTTTCTAACATATGCGCTACATACGGCTTTCTGCCTATTCCGTTTCCGAACAGGACAACATCAAAATCATTTATTTTCTCTATTATTCGAGTATGCTCCCTCTCAAAATCGAGGCTTTTTGTCATAGCCTCAACAACATTTTTCCCGATTATGTCGTTTATTTCTTTAGGCACGCACGCAGTAACAAGTCCTGCGCCTGCCATAAATGCGGCTTTTGCAGATAAGCATACCGCTCCTGCCATGCCCTCACTTCCGCCTATAATAAGGACTTTGCCGTAATCGCCCTTATGAGAGTTTTTTTGCCGTTTTGGCATAAGCGATTTTGCCTTTTTAGCGTCTGTTACCTCAACCTTTACGCCCTGAAGTACCTCTTTCGGTATAGATATATCCGCTACCTTTACTTCTCCTGCAAAATCTGCCGCAGGAAATAGCAGAAGCCCCCTTTTGTATGCCGCAAATGTGACCGTTTTATCTGCTTTTACTGCATTCTTAAAGACTTTTCCACTGTCAGCGTCTATCCCTGACGGAACATCAACCGAAAGCACATAGTTTGAAAAGCTGTTTACCGCATCAAAAACTTTAAGTATATCCTCGGAAATTTCGCCTCTAAGTCCTGTTCCGAAAATTGCGTCAATCACGCAGTCACTTGCTTTAATATCGTTTTGTATATCCCCGTTTGACAGCGAAAAAAACTGCACCGACATATTTTTAAGTATTTCAAAATTAGTTCTTGCGTCCCCCGAAAAGCTGTTGCCGAAAAGCAGGTAGACTTTAACTTTTTTCCCTGTATTTATTAGATGTCTTGCGATTGAAAGACCGTCGCCTGCATTATTTCCCTTTCCGCAAAGCACAACAAAACTGTCAAAGCCGCCTACCTCTGAAACACACGAAAGTGCAGCATTCTCCATTAAAACAATGCTTGGAATACCGTATTTCTCCGAGGCGGTTCTATCAGCCTCGCGCATTTGAGAAACAGTACAAATCTTCATACCGCCTACTCCTCAATGTCCTCAGGTCTTATTGTTACTAAGCTTGGACTTGCTTTTTTTATCTCGAAAAGCATTTTTTTATTAGGCTTAAACAAAAGTCTATTTCTTGCACCGTTTTTATCAAAATCAATCGCATAAACTCCGTCCTCTATGCCATTTGGCGTTGCGTCAATAACTTTGATATTTTCCGCTAAAGTATCGCTAACGGCGCTACATGACGATATTTCCTTTAAATCAACACTTAAAATGCGTTTTCTTGAGCGTTTTGCCATAATTTTATCTATATCAAGTATTGTAGCGGTCACAATATACTCAAATTCAATATTATTACGCGAAATAAGCCACCACGCACCGTACCAGGTGACGCAGATAAACACAAACGAAAGCTGTCCCAAAAAGCCGAAAAGCAAAAGTGTAATCAAAATTGCGGCGAAAGTCACACTAGCCGTTATAAATATCTCCTTTGCCCCTTTTTTCCTTTTTACCATATATTCACAGAAAATATCCATTTTATATTTCTCCTTTTATTTTTTTGTATAGCTCTCTTAAAGCTCTGCCTCTGTGGCTTACCTCGTCCTTTTCCAAAGGGGTTGCCTCTGCAAAGGTCTTTTCTATCTCGTCGCAGAAAAATATTGCATCATATCCGAAACCACCGCTGCCTTTTTCCTCATATGTAATATTCCCGGAAACACGGCCTTCTGCCTCAATACTCTTACCGTCAGGGAAAAGCATAACCACGCTTGATATAAAAAATGCGCTTCTGTCGCTTTCATTCTCCATTGCCTTTAAAAGCTTTGCCCTAAGCTCGCTGTCAGAAGCACCTTCTCCTGCAAATCTTGCGGAATACAGCCCCGGTGCTCCATCCAAAGCATTTACACAAAGCCCTGAATCATCTGCAATAACAGGCAGGTTGCAAAGCCTTGCTACCTCCTTTGCCTTTATCATTGCATTTTCAGCAAAAGTTTTTCCTGTTTCGGGAATTTCAATCTTTATACCCAAATCCTTCATTGTAATAACGCTAATGCCCAAATCGGTTAAAATCTCTGCAAATTCTCTTGCCTTTTCGCTGTTATTTGTTGCCGCAACTATCTCCACTTTATTTCCCCTTCTCAATCTATTTCCAAAGCTATTGGGTTTTTCAGCCTTCTTGCAAGCTCATTTGCCTGCACAAGCCTTTTTTTATCAAAATCACCTGTCCAATGCGTGTCCGAGCCAACGCTTATACTAATTCCGCTCTCTGAAACGGCACACTGTTTCTGCTTATTTGTTATAAAGTCAAAATAGTAGTCATAATTACCGGAAAAGTTTATTTCCCAAAAAATTTTTTCCCTTTTCAATACCTTCAAAAGGTCAGTTTTGTACCTTTTAGATAATCCGAAAATATCAGTATGAGCAAGTCCTATAGGGCATAAAAACAGTTTTTTCCATTCCAAAAATTCATAAATATCCATACCCTTATTGCTGTCTAACGACTCAAACAGGCAAAAATCCAGCATTCCCGATATTTTCGGCGGAAAATCAGAGGGTGCAGGGCGAGTTCCTATCTCAAGTCCGCACAAAACGGTAATTTTACCCGAAAATTCTGTTTTTAAGGCATTTATTTCCTCTATGTATTCGCCTATTTTTGCGCCTATACTGAATTGATGGTCTGTTATGCCTATAACATCCACATTGTTTGCGGCGGCATTTTCTATAATTTCTCTTGCTGTATTTTGCCCGTCATAGCTGTATCTTGTATGATTATGCAAATCAATAATTTTCAAATTCCCCGCCACCTTTCATTTTTTTATTATATCACTTAAAGCCACTTGCCGTCAATAAAAAAATGTGCTATAATTACGTGAGAATGTTATATTTTGTATTTTTTTGAAGGGCAGGACTATGGAGGATAATATTACCCTATCCGGCAGGGTTTACAGCATAATATATCAAAATCCCGCAAACGGTTATACCGTCCTTGAGATTGACTCGTTATCTGACGGTCTTTTTACTGCGACAGGATATATGCCCTATGCCGCAGAGGGCGAAAATCTTTCCCTTACAGGCACTTGGTGCGTTCACCCCGATTACGGCGAACAGTTCCGCGTTACCTCCTATGAAACAATACTCCCTACAGACGAAAGCTCGATTTTGGAATACCTCGCATCAGGCGTCATATACGGAGTAAAGACGGCTACCGCAAAAAAAATAGTAGATTATTTCGGAGCCGATGCTCTTAATATTATGTTGAATGAGCCTTTAAGACTCAGTGAAATCAAAGGCATATCCGTTTCGCGTGCTGAAAAAATCGGAAAATCTTACTTAGAACTCCAGTCAATGCAAAGCATAGTTGTGTTCCTGCAACAGTACGGTCTTTCACCGGGCCTTGCAGTAAAAATACACCGCACCCTGGGCTCCTCTGCAGTTTCAAAGATAAAGGAAAATCCATATGTTTTATGTGAGGAGATTGACGGCATATCCTTTAAAACTGCCGACAGCATAGCATATGCGCGGGGCATGTCCAAAAGTTCGCCTCTCCGTCTGCGCTCAGGCATAAAATTTGTCTTAAAAGCAGCTGCATATGATTTTGGTCATACCTATCTGCCTTTTGAAATACTGAAATCTGAGACAGCATCAAAATTGTCTGTATCAGAAGATGAAATCTCTGCGCAAATTTACGCACTTTGTGAGGCTAAAGAGCTAATATTAGATAATTGTTCATGCTATCTTTCATACTTTTTTGAGGCAGAGCGATATGTTGCATCGCGTATCCGTTCCTTAGGCGCTTTTTCGCCGCCCCTTTTTATGAGTGATGATGAAATGGAAAAAACAATCTGCTCAGCAGAGGAACACGGCGGAATAACTCTTGATTCACAGCAGCGGCTTGCCGTTTTGGAATCTGCCCGCCATAATGCCGTAGTTATAACAGGCGGTCCGGGCACGGGAAAGACCACAACCATAAATACAATAATCAGAGTTTTTGGCGCTATGCATCTTTCTATTGCCCTTGCAGCGCCGACAGGACGCGCCGCAAAGCGCATGACCGAAGTTACGGGACTTGAAGCTAAAACGATACACCGTCTTTTATGCATCAAGCCTGATGAAAACTCCGACTCAGCACAGTTTACACATAACGAAAATAACCCTTTGCCATACGATGCTATAATACTTGATGAAGTCAGTATGATAGACATTCAGCTTATGCACAGTTTCCTGCGCGCAGTGAAAAAGGGCGCAAAGGTGATATTTTCAGGGGACAGCGACCAGCTCCCATCAGTCGGACCCGGGAATGTACTTGCCGATATTTGTAAAAGCGAGCGCATACCCGTTATCCGGCTTACGCATATATTCCGTCAGGCGCTTGAAAGCCTTATCATTACAAATGCCCACAAAATCAACTCAGGAATTATGCCTGAAATTGACAGGCGCGATAACGACTTCTTCTTTATGCGAAGAATGGATAGTGAAGCTGTCGCACTTACCGTATGCGATTTATATGAAAACCGTCTTCCGAAAAGCTACGGCATAAACCCTACCTCATCAATTCAGGTGCTTTGCCCGTCAAAAAAGGGAACTGCCGGCGCTTTTAACCTTAACCGTCTTTTGCAGGAGCATATAAACCCAAAAAGTGACTTAAAGCCGGAATATCCCTACGGAAAGACCATTTTCCGCACAGGGGACAAGGTTATGCAGATAAAAAACAATTACGATATTTTGTGGGAAAAGGAAAACGGCGAAAAAGGCTCAGGAATTTTTAACGGCGATATGGGCATAATCGAAAGCCTTTCGGTAAAAGACCGACAAATGATTATAGTATTTGATGACGGAAAACGTACAGAGTACAGCATGAGTGACCTTGATTCTTTAGACCTTGCGTATGCAATAACTGTTCATAAAAGTCAGGGAAGCGAATTCCATACCGTCATTATGCCCATCTCTCGTACCGCACCAATGCTTATGTGCCGAAATCTTCTATATACAGCGGTAACAAGGGCAAAAAATATGGTAATTATGGTAGGCTCACCCGCCGTATGTGAGAAAATGGTTAAAAACAATGATGAGAAAAAGAGATTTTCGGGACTTTTAAATAAATTAAATGAAAATTTAGACATCTTAGGAGGTTAAAACTATGTCATCAAAAAAAATTGCACGGCTTTTGCCGATTTTTTCAGGCGCACTTTGGGGACTTACGGGAATATTTGTGAGAAATTTAAACAGCATTGGGTTTGACAATCCTCAAATTACATTTTTTCGATGCTCCCTGACCGCTTTGGCACTTGTTATTTTTCTGTCTGTCTCTGACAAGCGGCAACTCAAAATACATCCAAAGGATTTATGGTGCTTTTTCGGTACGGGGATTGTGAGTGTTTTTTCATTCTCATTATTCTATTTCTATACCCTCATGCACTCTTCAATTTCCGTTGCTGTAATCCTTACCTATACAGCTCCGTTCTTTGCTATGCTTTTTTCGGCGGTACTTTTTGGCGAAAAATTCACCCCGGCTAAAGTAGCTGCACTCATTATGGCAACGGCAGGCTGTTTCCTTCTCTGCAAAACTGATAAAAATACCGTTCTTACACCGATTGTTATTGCAACAGGGCTCTTAGCAGGTCTTACATACGCCCTTTATAGTATATTTGCACGGTTTGTGGTGAAAAAATATCCTCCGCTTGTCATTACTGCATACACCTTTATTTTTGCAAGTGCGGCAAGTGCATTTTGTCTGGATTTTAAAGAGGTCGGATCTTTGATTTCAAGCTCTCCCTCGTCTGTTTTTATACTCATTGCATTTGCCGTAGTATCGGCTCTTCTGCCTTATGTTTTACTTACAATAGGACTTAAGTATGTAAAACCGGGAAAGGCGGCAATCCTGACAACTACAGAGGTTTTGACTGCGTCTTTATGCGGTGTATTTTTCTTTCACGAAAAAATAACTGCCGCAGGAATTTTAGGAATTATCCTTATCCTTACAGCAGTAATTTTGATAAATATTAAATTAACCGTGAAGAAGCTCTAACGCTTTTTGAAGCTGTATATCCTCGGTTAATTCCATTTCAGAAATTGCCTTTTGAGAAGTAGGCATAACCTCTATATCAGGCTCTATACCTATGCCGTGGATACACACTCCGCTCGGTGTATAGTATTTTGCAGTTGTTATGGACATTCCCGAACCGTCAACAAAGGAAAACACCGACTGCACTATACCTTTCCCATAGCTTTTTGTGCCCACAACCGTTGCTTTTTTATTGTCCTTTAATGCACCGGTCAAAACCTCCGACGCTGATGCACTGCCTCCGTTTATCAGTACAACTATCGGTACATCAACAGAATTTGCGTCCGATTTTACATCTTTTCTTGTGCCTTGCTTATCCTCTGTATAGGTTATAAGTCCTTCAGGAAGAATTTTATCGGCAATTTTACATACAGAATCAAAATCTCCGCCCGGATTATCCCTCAAATCTATGATAAGCCCTGTCATTCCTGCAGTCTTTAACGCTTCTAAATGCTCGCAAAATTCATCATACGTACTTTTCCCGTCTTTTCCCAAGCCTATTTCAAAGCCTGTAATCCTCATATATGCGATATTATTTGAAAGCATTTTTGACTTAACGCTGATTTTTACTATTTTCCCTCTTGTAACTGTAATTTCCTGTTCTCCCATTCCGTCACGCTCCACCTCTAAAACAACGCTCGTTCCCTCGTCGCCTGTTTTTAAGTATGTAGCCGCCTCCGAAAGCTGTGACGCCGTATACAAAGTCCCGTCAATACTCTTTATAACATCTCCCGACTTTAGACCTGCGCTCTCTGCAGGGCTATCCTCCATAGGCGAAATTACAACAAGCTGATTATTCTCTAAATCCGCACCCAGAGTTGCGCCTATTCCCACATAGGTTGAAAACACATTATCCTTATATGAACTGAACTCATCTTTTGGATAATAAGCGGTGTACGGGTCCCCTGTTGACGCAGTCATACCTATCAGAGCATAATCATTCATTTTTTCCTCGTCCACATCATAAATGCAGTAATTTTTCAGCATCTTTGAAACTGCTGACATCTTCGAATTTCCGCCTCTCATACCGCTCAAGCTGACAATATCCTTAACCGTACTTGTTAAAAATGCCGTTACAAGTGCGGTAATCAATACTGTAAGAATTGTGTTTTTCTTAATAGCTAATTTCACCTTTTAAGACCTCCAAAGTTCAATATATTCTATTTTATGCAAATCTTGGAATAATATTATAGGGGCAGCGATTGCTACCCCTTCACTTTTAAAGATATCCTGCAGGATTTACGGTATTTCCGTTAATTCTCACCTCAAAATGCAGGTGATTTCCCGTGGAATTACCTGTTGAACCGACCTTAGCTATTGTCTGCCCGCGTTTTACCGATTGTCCTGCACTCACCAAAAGACTGCTACAATGCCCGTAGAGAGTCACATAACCGCCGCCATGATTGATGGTAACACAGTATCCGTATCCGCTGTTCCAGCCTGCCGTAAGCACCACGCCGTCCTCTGCCGCAAGTATTGATGTACCATACGGTGCGGCATAGTCAATGCCTGTATGCAGTTTCTTAGTTCCCGTAATAGGATGAATTCTGTATCCGTATGTACTTGAAATTCTTGTATAGCTGGTGAGCGGAAACCCAAATTTCCCGTTTCCCGAATATTTTACCGTCTGTTGAGTGGACGATTTAAGTGCCGAATTTATCTGATTTTGCAGTTCCTTTTCCGCCTTTTCCTGTGCCGCCTCCTGCTTTTTAAGTTCGTTTATATCCTTACTCAGTGCGTCAATAATCTTCTGCTTTTCCACCTGTTTTGACTTTATTTGGTTTTGTTTCGCCTCAAGTATATCCTGCGCCTCGACCTGCTCTTTTTTTTCGTTTTCCACAATCTCTTTTGCTGCGTTTATCTCATCAATCTGTGCACGGTAATTATCCATTATACTGTTATCGTGCTTTAATATTGACTCGACCACTGCAATGCGCGTAAAAAGGTCTGAAATCCCCGTTGATTTTAAAATAAGCTCTAAATACGATTCGGTACCGCTTTCATAAATTACCTTCATCCGCTTTTTTAAGCGCTTATCTGTAGCTTTAAGTTCGGTATCAAGTAATTGTATTTCGTTATTTTTTTCATTTATCTCCGCATTTTTTTCATCTATTACGCTTTGAATTTTATCAATATCCGACTGAAGTCCGGCAATTTCAATATCCAAGGAATCCTTTTGAGCTTTCTGCGAATTCTTTTCCACCTGCTTATTCTGGATTTGTTTTTTTGTTTCCTGCGTTTTTTTCTGACTCTCTGCAAGCTCACTCTTCAAATCATTTACGCTCTTTGCCGCATATACGGCAGACGGAAAGGCTAAGGCAAACGCCAGAATTACAGACATAATTTTTTTGCTCATAACCTTATCCCTCCTACACGTGAAGATATCTTCTCATAGATATTCCGCTTCCCATGACTCCGATAATGCAGCCGAATATAATGAAAATCACCGCAATAATCGGTAAAATCTGCCAAATTCCGATAAGTTCTATTGTACCTATACCAATCCCCTGAACATATTTCAAAAGTGCAAAATACCCCCAAAATACCACCAAAAATGCTACAAGCGCACCAAAAAAGCCTATAATCATACCTTCAAGCAAAAACGGGCCCTTTATAAATCTGTCTGTTGCGCCGATATATTTCATTATATTTATTTCTTTTCTGCGGTTAAATACGGTAAGACGTACGGTATTTGAAATGATTACTATGGCAATAATCAATAATACAAGCATAATCGCCATACTGAACCTTTTCACAATCTTTGAAAGATTTATAACCATATTTACAATGTCCTGCTTATTTACAACCTTTTCAACGTCTGCAATTTTTTCAAGCTGTGAAACGGTTATATCGGTATTTTCAATACTTTCAAGAATTATTTTATATGAATCGCTGAAAGGGTTATCGTCCTCAAATCCCGATAAAAGCTCTGCATCCTCGCCGAACATATCATTTTTCGCATAGGATAGCATATCCTCTTTCGTAAAAAGGGACGCTTCTTTGACATTTTCTATTTTAAGCACTTCTTCGCCAATTTGGGCAACACGCTCAGCGCTTGTTCCTTTATTTATGTAAAGCTGTATCTCACACTGATCCTCAATTTTTGAAGTAAAAGCGTTTACATTCATCGAAATTATTGCAAAAACACCTAAAATCACAAGACAGGAGGCGATTGTAAATAGCGATGCAACGCTCATAAGACCGTTACGAAAAACATTCTTTTTCGCCTCGGAAAAGGAATATTTAAGCTTGGACATTTTCATGATATTCGCCTCCTACCTCGTCTCGGACAATATTTCCGTCACAAACTTCGATTACACGCTTTTTCATAATATCTACTATTTCCTTTGCGTGAGTCGCCATGATTATTGTTGTTCCCATACGATTTATTTCTTCAAAAATATCCATAATCTCCATTGCGGTTTTCGGATTTAAGTTTCCTGTAGGCTCATCTGCAATTAAGATAAGCGGGTGATTGACGAGAGCTCTTGCAAGAGCCACCCTCTGCTGTTCTCCGCCCGACAGCTGTCTTGGGAGCATCTTTGCCTTATAATTTAGTCCCACTTGGCTTAAAACCTCAGGTACACGTTTTCTTATCTCACGCTTCGATGCACCCACAACACGCATTGCAAATTCAACATTTTCATATACTGTCCTGTCCTCTAAAAGACGGAAATCCTGAAAAACTACGCCCATCTTTCTGCGCAGATATGGTATTTCCTTATCAGGAAGCTTTGTAACATCAATACCGTCTAAATATACCTCGCCCTCCGTTACATTTGTTTCACGCATTATGAGTTTTGTAATTGTGGTCTTACCCGCTCCGCTTGAGCCTACCAAAAAAACAAACTCACCGTTTTCTATCTTAAAATTTGCATTTTCAAGGGCAACAACGCCTGAATCCTCAAATTCTTTTTTTACATTAACAAATTCAATCATAGTTATAACCTTAATTCCCTTCACAAAACCAAGTCCCGAAGAAAATTGTTTACAGGGTTGCTTTGAAGCAAGCGGTGCTGTACTATGGTACCGCCCCTTGCAAAAAGTGACGCTGTGGACAATTTTAACGGGACTTTCTCCCGAACACAGAAAATGCGGTCCCCCAAAAAAAACCGCACATATTTTCTGTTAAATTTTCATTGGATTTGATGTCAGGTACTTATGTACCATCATCGCAACCTTAAACACAATCGCCTGGTCAAATTTTCGGAGGTCAAGACCTGTCAGCTTGTAAATTTTTTCCAGTCTGTAAACCAGCGTATTCCTATGAACAAACAGCTGTCTTGACGTTTCCGATACATTTAAGTCATTTTCAAAAAACTTATTTATTGTAAGTATGGTTTCCGAGTCTAAAAGAGACAAATCACCCTTCTTGAAAACCTCATGCAAAAACAGTTCACAAAGCTTTATCGGAAGCTGGTATATAAGCCTTCCTATACCCAGATTGTCATAATTTAAAATTGACTTTTCCTCGTCAAATACCTTTCCTACTTCAAGAGCAATCTGAGCTTCCTTATAAGCCGTATTAAGCTTACTTATATTTTCACATACCGAGCTTACGCCCACAATAATTCCTATAAGCGTCTCCGAATGCACATTATCTAAAATCTGGCGTGCTATCGCATCAACAGCCTTTGCGCTTTTATCACGTTTTAATTCCTTTATAAGCACAATATTATTACTGTCAATATTTATAACAAAATCCTTCTCCTTATCAGGGAACATATTTCGTATAACTTCATATATCCCTGTTTCGCCCTTCTTTACGACCTTTATATAAAAGACCGCTCTTGCAACCTCAACATCCACGTGTAGTTCCAAAGCCTTTTGATGCAGGTCAAACGCAAGAATATTATCAAATATGATATTTTGCATAAATATCGTTTTATCGTATTTCTCATCATAATATCTGCGTACATTATTTGCGGCAACGCACACTGCATTACAGCAATATTTTGAAACCTCATCGGTACCCTCAACATAAACGACATACTCAGGATACGGTCTGCCGTCAATCATTCTTGCAGTATATCCGTTTATAACAAATATCTTGTCCGAATCGTTTTCGGGAGCGTTTTCAATGATGTTCTCCAATAGGTCCTCCATAATTTCAGTCCCGTTTGATGCAAGCACCAACCCCGTAGAATCCGCTATTCCGAATTTTTTGGGAAACACATCAGACATCTGAGAAACTATATTCTGAAATGCTTTGCTAATCATGACATTCCTCCGTAAATATAACATCTTATCTGCAATTATACCATATTATTTCAAAAAAGTATAGCTTTTTTTGTATATTTTTTTAATTTTTTATAAATTCTTAAGCTTAGAAATCTCGTGAGCAGTCAGATACCTCCACCTGCCCAATGGCAAATTTCCCAATTCCACGCCGTTTATGCTTATTCTTTTAAGCTCCGCGACCTTTGAGCCTACGGCTTCAAACATACGTCTTACCTGTCTGTTCTTTCCCTCGTGTATAGTAATTTTAACAGCCGTCATACCCTTTGGCGTATCTATTATTTCTGCCCTTGCAGGCGATGTTACAAATCCGTCGGAAAGCCTTACTCCGTTTCTTAATCTGTTAAGACCCCCGATTGTTATGCCTCCCTTAAGCACCGCTATATAAGTTTTTTCCACATTATGTTTCGGGTGGGTTATTTTATACGAAAAATCCCCGTCATTGGTCATAAGTATAAGCCCTTCTGTGTCATAATCAAGCCTACCCACAGGAAAAAGACGAGCCTTTATTTCATCTCCCAAAAGGTCGGTAACGGCAGGCCGGCTGAACTGATCCTTTACTGTAGAAACATAGCCTACCGGCTTATTTAACATAATGTAGTATAGCTTTTTACAAGGCTCTATCTGCCGTCCTGAAATCGTGACCTTATCTGCACCTATCTCCACCTTTATGCCTTGACTTGTTACCTTTTCCCCATTTACAGAAACTTTCCCCTCTTCAATAAGCTGCTCTGCCGCTCTTCTTGAGGCCTCGCCGCACATTGCTATATATTTTTGAAGTCTTACAATCTCTCCCATATTATCTCCTTAGTTCGCCCTGTCAAGTATATCTAAAATTTCCTTATCATTTATCTTATGTCCCGATTTTTTTAGCATTTCAATCCTGTTATTATCGGAAAATACACAGGAATCACATACTAAAATGTTTTCAAACTTTTTAAGTTCCGTTTGTTTCATACACGAAAATTCAAATTCCGATACCACGCTGTATTCTATTTTACACCTTTTCAGTGTGCTTTTATAGTATTCTTCCTCCGCAAGTGCCAGAACAAGCGGCGATTCCTGCCTTGAATAGTTTGCACCGTACGCAAAATTTAACATAATAGACCTCATGGGCAAAACGAGAAGATTTTGCTTATATTTTTCCTTCCCGCCTACAAGAATTATACCGTCCTTTGTTTCGTAAATTACGGAAATTTTATGTTTTTGTAAAAGAAACGGATTTATCTGCTTCTTTACAAGGTCAATACACCGATTCATACTACCAAAATCAAAACACACCTTTTTACCGATAGTTTCAAGATATTCCGACAAAGGAAGAATATATCTAAAGAACAGCATTTGCGCCGCAACACTGTAATACCATACACGAAAATCGGGATTTTCAGTGTCTTTATCGAAAACGGCAGGCAAATCTTCCTTAATATCCCTACCGCAAAAATCCTCATACAAAAGAGGAAATTCCTCGTCCCATAAGAGTCCCTTAAGATAAGGAATAGAAACAACAAGTCCATCAAGCATATCCAAGGTATCGCCTAATCTTTCCTTAACAGTTTTTACCGTCTCCAGTGTTACTCTGTATAAATTTTCCTCGTACACACCGCCCGAATCAAGATAAAAACACGTATCACTGCTTAAATCTCTTATGTGAAAGAACGTTTTGAGCCTTCTTTTCTTTGCCGACTTTAAGTTTTCGCCGGTCAAAAATCTATCGGTAAATATAACACCGCCAAACCCATTTTCCTTTAATTCCCTAAAATCAACATCTTCCCTGTCTATGATTTTTAATCTGTATTTCATTTCTTATTCTCCGCCCCCGGCTGCAGACTTACCTGCCAGATAACCGCTTGACCACGCCCACTGCAGGTTGAAACCTCCGCAAGGAGCGTCAATGTCCAGTAATTCGCCGGTTATATAGCATCCCTTAACCAGCTTTGACTCCATCGTTTTTGAATTGACCTCCGAAAGTCTTATCCCGCCTTTTGTTACCTGTGCATTTTCCCAAGGCATCTTACCGGTCACGGTGAAGCGCCAGTTTTTAATTGTTTTTGCTATCTTTTCTATCTCAAATTCTTTTAGTTCCTTGCTGTTTTTTGAAAGCTTTCCGATACCGCACTCCTTTAAGAGCATTTGCCCGAGCTGTTTATTTACTATACCCACAAGATATGTTTCCAACTTCTGCGCCTTACGGGTTTTTAGATATTCAAAAAGCTCTTTTTCGGAATAATCGGGCATTAAATCAAGCGTTACTATATCTCCCGTTTTAGCATACCGCGAAACATTAAAAATCGGTATTCCCGAAAGTCCGTATTCGGTAAACTGAACCTCACCCATTTCGGTTAAATCTTTATGGGTCACCTTAGCTTTTGCACGAACACCCTTTATACTTCTGTCCGTCTTTAACTGAACCAAAGCACAGCTTACGGTAGTTATGCTATGACCTAAGCTCTCTAAAATCCTGTATCCGCTGCCGTCAGAACCTGTCTTGGGTGCCGCCTTTCCGCCAAATGATGCTATTATTTTATCTGCATATATTTTTTCTTTGTTTTTACTGAAAATCTCAAATCCAACCTTGGATTTTGATATTTTGTCAATATCAAAATAGCAAATAATTTTTACTTTTCTTCTTTCAAGTTCTAAAAGCAATACATCTAAAACTGCCGACGCCTGACCGCTTGCGGGATATACGCGTCCGCCGTCCTCAGCTAACGAAATAAGTCCTATTTCTTTAAAAAATTCTATAGTTTGAGTCACCGAAAAGCTGTTCAGCGCATCACAAACAAAGGCGGAATTATAATCCTCCGCCTTTAAATTTATATTTGTAAAATTACATCTTCCGTTGCCCGTCATAAGCAATTTCTTGCCGATACGGTGATTTTTTTCGACCAGTGTCACTTCCGCACCATATTCTGATGCCGCAATCGCCGCCATTATTCCGGACGCACCTCCGCCCAAAACCACAACTTTATTCATTTTTCTCTTCCTTTAACCGTTCCGATGCCTTTTTTTGTTCAAGCTGAGCAATCACCTCGGATAGAATCATCTTTATTACCATAAAAATCGGCACCGATATGACCATGCCCCCGACTCCGAACAATCCGCCTCCCAAAGTTACTGCAAAAATTATCCATAAAGGCGAAATATCAAGGACTTCGCCCATAATTTTAGGTCCTATGAAGTTTCCGTCAACCTGTTGCAGAATTGCAAGAGCTATTGCAGTCCAAACTGCTTTTAACAAGCCGCCCGTTATGAGAGTTATTAAAACAGACGAGACTCCCGCGATTATTGCCCCGAAATACGGAATAAGGTTGCAAACCCCGATTAGCGCGCCTAAAATGATTGCATATTTTACCTTAAGCAGGGAAAGTATTATGGTCGCTAAAACTGTCATCATAACAGCATCCAAAAGGAGACAGAATATATATTTGGAAAATATATCATTTATTTTGGCAACATCTTCTATAAATTTTTTTGCAGTTTCTTTCTTGAAGATAACCATGCAAAGCCTTTTCCCCAATGAAATAATTCTTTCCTTCTCAATAAGCATATAAACCGATGCAATGGCACCTATCATGAAGTTCACGACCCCTGATGTTAATTTTACAACACCTTGCGCATATTTTGAAAACTGGGTAATGTCAATGCTGCTTAAAATATTATTAAATGCTTTTGTCGCATTTAGTTCGTCCACTTCAAAAAGGGTTATATTATGTTCCTGCTGCCAATTTACCAATGCGGAAATAGTTTCATCAAAATACTTTGGCACATTATAGTATAAATCAACAACATTCCTGTAAAGTGCAGGCACTATGGAGCGTATCACAATTAAAAGCAATAAAATTGCTATAAAATAAACAGATGTTATGCTTATTGCTCTGCTGTTTTTATTTAAAAAAGCACACTTGCTCTTTTTTAAACCAGAGTCAATTTTATTTACAGGCATATTAAAAATGTAAGCGATTATAAAACCTATCACAAACGGAGTAAGTGCTGACCATACCGTTTTCAGAAACTCTGCAATTTTATTGAAATTATCAAAGGTCTTGTAAACCGCAATTACAATTACTGCGAAAATCAGCGCCATAACCCATTTACTGTATTTCTCAAATCTTCCCATATAACTACCTCATTAAATAAATAAAAGTTGCTTTGCCGAAAGATTTCGGCAAAGCAACTTTTTTACTGTTAAACTACTTAGCCAATGGTGTCAGTATAATACCTTCAGCCACAAAAATTCCGTTTTTATATTCACCGTATGCTACAAGCGTATCTCCGTTTTTAATATTCTTTACAGCGTACTCACTAAGTTTAGGAACCGAATAAATCCTTGTCGTTGCCGTGCAACTAACAGTTATTGTAACGTCTCCGCCGTTTTCCGAGTTGACTATGCTGATAGTCCTATCATATACGCCTACGACCGTACCTGTAACCTGAGAACCTGTAAGACTTCCTGCCGAATCCGATCCGGTTATCTTCTTTACGACCTCACTCTCAACAGTAACTGTTATACTGCTTCCGATATTGAATGCCGAAAGTGATGCCTTTTCTCCATTCAGAGTTATATCCGCATTCGCAGGAATATCAAAGGTGTAGGTTGTTCCATCGCGGTTTATTGTTATTGTGGGTGTGTCGGAAATGTTATATCCTTTCAAAACACCCGTAACTGTCTTTTTAGCGGAAGTTGCATTTATTTTTGTGATAATACCATATTCCAATGTGATTACGACCTTATCACCTCTGCCAAGGTCGGAAAATCCTGCCTTGTCACCATTTTTTGTAATCAACACATCCCGTGCAACAGAAAGGGTAATTCCGTCAAACTCTGCATCACTTGAACTTACTGTAATAGTTCCACCGATTATGCTTATTTTTTCAATTACTGCGTCAAACTTTGCGCTTTGCTGCATCGCATCTATTTCAACTACCGTGTCACCGCTAAGTCCGAGTGTTATATAATCTCCCGATTTGAGCTTATTTATATTTATTGCTTTTCCGTCAGCAGTAATAGTTGCTGTGCCACTTAACACATATGTTTGGGTCGCCTCGGTTGAAGGCTCTGTCACGGTAATCACCAAAGTGCCTTCCGTGCTCGTGTATCCCTTAAATATAACCGACTTTCTTACATCTACAGAACCTGTCAGGGCATCCGCAAAAGCAAGCCTTGTGCCATCACCATCAGAAACATATGTAAGAACTGCTTTTTGTCCACTCTTTAAGTCTGATGCAACAACCGCATTTCCGTTCTTAAAAAATCTTGCACTGTCATTATATCCTATTGTAAATTCAGCTCCGTCAGCATCCTTTATTTTTATGTTCTTTAAGTTTTCGTCCAATCCCACAATTGTAACACTGTCAAATGCATAATCTACAGCATCCGCGGTTTTTGATAGCATTACTGCAATCTGACCTCTCAAAACATCGGTATTTGCGGAAAATTCATTATTTCCCATGCCGCTCATGATACCGTTCTGCGTCACATAATAAACATACTGCTTAGCCGGTTTCGGTATTGAAGATACGTCTGTGTAATCCATATCCACCAAAACTTCATTTTTTGCATCCTGTTCGCCGAGCATAGCCTTAGTTATAAGAATTGCCGCCTCAAACCTTGGCATAGGCTGAGTCTTTTTTGAACCCTCAAAATATGTATCAAGCTCATCTTCCGTTATGATGCCGCGCAAAAGCATAAATGCAACATCGCTCTCGGCATAGGAAAGATTATACTTACTCAAAACGTCTGCATATTCCTGCTTCGCCTGCGCTACAGTATCTGCATTTACTTCACTGTTAGAACCCATAAGCCTTGCAAAAAGAGCAAATGCCTCCATTCTTGAAACAGAGTTTCCGGGTCTAAAAGTTCCGTCTTCATAACCTTTTATAAGACCGCGCTCAGCCATATCCTCAACATAGCTGTACGCCCAACTGTAGCTTTTTGAATTAACATCTTTAAAGGTATCTGCCGCAAAAACAGGCACTAAGGTTGATACCGAGATAACCGATGCAACAATCGCCGACATAAGTTTTTTCATAATATTTCCTCCTGTAAAACATACTTATATCTACATATTAGCACAATAAACGGCTTTTATCAACATTTCTTTGTAATTTGTATAATTTTTGTAATATTCGCCTAATTATTACACAATATATTGTGGTTTTTGCTCACTAATCAAGCTTCAACACCGACATAAACGCTTCCTGCGGAATTTCGACATTTCCCACCTGCCGCATACGTTTTTTACCTTCTTTTTGCTTTTCCAAAAGCTTCTTTTTACGGGTAATATCACCGCCGTAGCATTTGGCAAGAACGTCTTTTCGCATAGCTTTGACAGTCTCTCGTGCTATTATTTTAGAGCCGATTGCCGCTTGTATAGGCACTTCAAAAAGCTGGCGCGGAATAGAATCTTTAAGTTTTTCAGCCATTTTCCTGCCGCGTTTATATGCGCTGTCTTTATGGACTATAAAGGATAAGGCGTCCACCATTTCGCCGTTTATCAAAATGTCGAGCTTTACCAAATCTGAACGCATATATTCTTTCATTTCATAGTCAAAGGACGCATATCCCTTTGTCTTTGATTTTAGTGCATCAAAAAAGTCATAAATTATCTCATTTAATGGGAGTTCGTAATGAATTTGCACACGCGTAGTTTCAATATATGTCATATTCTTGAAAATTCCGCGTCTTTCCTGACACAAATCCATAACATTACCGACAAAGTCAACAGGTACCATAATATCCGCTCTCACCATAGGTTCTTCCATATATTCAAGCTCGGAACCCTGCGGCAGATTTGCAGGATTTGATACCATCACCATCTCCCCATTTGTTTTATACGCTTTATATATAACGCTGGGGGCGGTTGTTACCAAGTCAAGATTATATTCTCTCTCTAAGCGCTCCTGTATAATTTCCATATGCAAAAGACCTAAAAATCCGCAGCGGAAACCAAAGCCCAACGCAATAGAAGTCTCAGGCTCAAACATAAGCGAGGCGTCATTCAGCTGAAGTTTTGCAAGCGCCTCCTTTAAGTCCTCATACTGTGCGCCGTCAGCAGGGTAAATTCCGCAGTAAACCATAGGGTTGACCTTTTTATATCCGGGCAGAGGCTCGCTTGCAGGATAGTCGCATTTCGTCACCGTATCTCCGACCCGTGTATCGCGGATTGACTTTATGCTTGCTGCAATATACCCAACATCTCCTGCAGATAAAATACCTGTCGGCTTTAGACCGCTCGGATGCATTGTACCGACTTCAACCACGTCAAATTCGGCACCCGTCGCCATCATGCGTATTCTGTCACCCGTTTTTAAAGTTCCGTCTTTAACACGCACGTAAACAATAACACCCTTGTAGCTGTCATAATAGGAGTCAAAAATAAGACATTTTAAGGGCGCATCCTTGTTGCCCTCAGGCGCAGGTATTTTGGTTACTATAGCCTCTAAAACCTCTTCAACGTTAAGTCCCGTCTTTGCCGAAACCTTTGGTGCGTCCTCGGCAGGTATGCCGATTATGTCCTCAATTTCACGGATTGCATTTTCGGGATTTGCACTGGGCAGGTCGATTTTATTTATAACAGGCACAATTTCAAGATTGTGCTCTACCGCAAGATAAGTATTTGCAAGGGTTTGCGCCTCAATTCCCTGAGATGCGTCAACAATAAGCACAGCGCCCTCACAAGCAGCAAGACTGCGTGAAACCTCATAGTTAAAATCCACGTGTCCCGGGGTGTCGATAAGGTTTAAAATGTATTCGTTTCCATCCTTTGCCTTATATTTTAATCGCACGGCGTGCGCCTTTATCGTGATACCTCGCTCGCGCTCAAGGTCCATATCGTCTAAGAGCTGTTCCTCCATATCACGCTCGGAAACCTCGCCCGTAAGCTCCAAAAGCCTGTCCGCCAAAGTCGATTTGCCGTGGTCTATATGTGCAATTATACAAAAATTCCTTATTTTCTCCTGCATAAAAACTCTCCGATTTTATTAGTTTTATTTAAAGCGGCAGATTTGGAACTGCATTCAGCGTCAAATCCGCAAAATTACCCTTTTGAAATTCAAAAAATCCTGCCGAAGCAATCATTGCCGCATTGTCCGTACACAAAACAGGGGGCGGATATATAACCGAAATTCCGTGTTTTTTGCACTTTTCAGTCATTTTTGCCCGAAGTGCACTGTTTGCCGCAACGCCGCCTGCTAAAGCAACGGTTTCTGCACCGCTAAGGAGTGCGCCCTCAATGGTATGCTCACACAAAACGTCGGTTACAGCCTCCTGAAAGCTTGCCGCTATATCAGCCTTGTTTATTTCCTCACCCTTTTGCTCGGCTTTATGAATATAATTTATTACCGCCGTTTTTACACCGGAAAAACTGAAATCAAGCGAATTATTATCCATTTTAACTCTCGGAAAATATACAGCCTCACCGTTGCCGCTTTTTGCAAGTTCATCTATAAGCGGTCCTCCGGGGTAGCCAAGTCCTAAAACTCTTGCTATCTTATCAAAAGCCTCGCCCGCCGCATCGTCGCGTGTTCTTCCCAAAATTTCAAATTCGGTATAATCCTTGACATTTACTATATGGCTGTGTCCGCCCGATGCAACAAGACACACAAACGGCGGTTTTAAGTCGGGGTGTGCCACAAAATTTGCACATATATGCCCCCTTATATGATTTACGGCACAAAGTGGCTTACCCGTTGCAAAAGAAAGCGCTTTGGCACTTGATACACCCACCAAAAGTGCTCCCACAAGCCCCGGTCCGTATGTTACGCTGATTGCATCAATATCGGAAAGGGTCATATTTGCACTAAAAAGCGCCTCATCTATTACAGAATCAATATTTTCTATATGTTTGCGCGATGCTATTTCAGGCACGACTCCGCCGTACTTTTTATGAAAGTCCACCTGTGTATTTATTACATTCGACAGAATTTCCCTGCCGTTTTTTACAATGCTCGCCGCCGTCTCGTCACACGAGCTTTCTATTCCCAGAATAAATTTATCCGTCATATTTTTCTCCGTAACATTGTAATTCCATCTTCTTCGGGGTCGTGATAAAAGTGCTTTCTGACTCCCGCTTCTATAAATCCCAACTGTTCATAAAGCGAAATTGCGGCACTGTTGCTTTTTCGCACCTCTAAAACGATTTGCTCATCATCTGTGCAAATTTTAAGCATTTCTTCCGCCAACGCTTTCGCTATTCCTTTTCGTCTGTATTCAGGCAAAACAGCAATATTGGTAACCTGTGCCTCGCCCGAAACACGCCAAAAACCGCAATATCCAAGAATTTTACCATTATCCTTTGCTAAAAGATATATAGCAAGCGGATTTTTGGTTTCTTCTAAAAAGGACTGCTTGCTCCAAGGTACAGAAAAGCACTTTTTATCAAGCTCTGCAAGCTCAATGCAGTCGGCGTCTGTCATTTTAACTATTTCCAAGCTTTTCCGCCACCTTTATAAGCGCATTGTACAGTTTTTCGGCGCACTCCTCATATTCCACTACATCTCCGCCGTATGGGTCGTCTATATCAGAATCAAGACCTGCATACTCACACAGTGTAAATACCTTTCCTCGAGCCGACTGCTCCAAAACCATTTTATGCGCCTTAGTCATCGTAAGGATTAAATCACTTTTCTCTATAAGTTCAGTATTTATACTCTGTGCATGATGTCCCAAAAGGTCAATATCATACTTTTTCATGGCAATTACCGCCTCATTTGATGCAGGCTCGCCGTCAAGCGCAAAAATCCCTGCCGATTCAATACGCACATCAAGATTTTTTTCTATAGCTATTTTATTGAAAAGTGCCGCCGCCATTGCCGAACGGCAGGTATTTCCCGTACAAACAAAAAGTATATTCATTCTTATTCTCCTGCATATATAATTCTATAGCCTGCCGATTTATACAACCTGTTTTTTACGGCAAGCTCCATTTCGTCCTTCATGCACATCTGCACATATGCTTTTTCTATGCCGTTTTCATCAAATTCGCGAAGGGCGCCAAAAAGGATATTTGCAAATTCCTGATTGTTTATGCCCTCAAAGATGTATAAATCTGCGCCGTACTCATCGTGTGAAGCAGATAAAACGCCCACTTTAATACCCTTTTCCCTGTCAGACGCTACCAGCTCTTTTATTTTGTCTGCGGTCTGTTTTTGACCGCCTTCAACCACCGTAATCTCTGCGTCGGGAGCATAGTGCTTATATTTCATACCAGGGCATTTTGGTGTTTCATTCCCTTTTAAGCCCGAAAGAATTGTATCATCAATTTTTACCCGTCCGCAAACCGATATTATATCCTCTTTTGTTATCCCGCCCGGGCGCAGGATAGTAGGGATTTCGCCCGTTACGTCAATTATAGTTGATTCAACCCCCACTGTTGAATCTCCGCCTGCAATAATGGCGTCAACCTTGCCGTTTAAATCAGCAATTACGTGCTGCGCCTTTGTAGGACTCGGCTTTCCCGAAATATTTGCGCTCGGTGCTGCAATCGGAACCCCTGCCGCCTTTATAAAGGCTCTTGCAATAGGATTTTCGGGTATTCTTACGCCTACTGTATCAAGTCCTGCCGTAACTATATTAGGAATGTTCGGCTGTTTTTTCAAAATGAGCGTAAATGGACCCGGGGCAAATTTTTCTATAAGTTTTTTTGCATCTTCAGGAATTTCCCTTGCTACCTTCGGTATATCCGCGCTATCTGCAAGATGCACAATCAAAGGGTTGTCAGAGGGTCTGCCCTTTGCCTCATATATCTTTTTTACCGCATTTTCGCTGTAAGCACTTGCACCGAGTCCGTAAACTGTTTCGGTCGGAAATGCCACAATTCCATCATTTTTTATGATTTGACCTAAAGCAGACAGGGATTTTTCATCTATTTTTTCTACAATCAAGGTTTTCATTTTTGAAACTCCGACAAAAGCTTGTACTTAATGTCCCAAAGCGGTTTTGATAAATCCACATAGTATTTGTGCGGATTTTCAAATCTTTTTACCTCGTCCCATAGCTTGTCCACCTCGAGCGAGCAATACTCTTTAAGCGCCTCAAGAGGCGGTGTTTCATAGACACATTCTCCTGCTTTTACAATCTGTTTTAACAGTGGGCGTACATAAAAATTTGTGACCGTCTTTTTCTTCCACGTATGCTCCTGGTCAAAAAGTTCGTACGGCTTTGAGTCATCTATCGTTTCGCCCCTTAATGCTACAACATCGGCAATCGCCGCTCCCGTTTCCCTAGAATAAAGCCTGTAAACTTGCTTAAATCCTGGGGTAGTGATTTTTGCAACATTTTCGGAAATCTTTATTTTCGGAATAATATTTCCGTTATCGTCCTCTACTGCGACAAGTTTATAAACGCCCCCGAAAACCGGCGACTCCATAGATGTTATAAGCCTTTCGCCCACGCCAAAGGAGGAAATTTCCGCACCCTGCATAAGGGTATCACGGATTATATATTCATCAAGCGAATTTGATGCGCATATTCCGCAGTCGGGATAACCTGCCTCATCAAGAATTTTGCGGCATTTTTTGGAAAGGTATGTTATATCCCCCGAATCAATCCGCACTCCCTTGGGGCGCTTGCCCATAGGCTTTAAAACTTCGTCAAAAACCTTTATTGCGTTTGGAAGCCCCGATTCCAAAACATTATATGTGTCAATTAAAAGCATACAGCTGTCAGGATACTGCCTTGCATATGCCAAAAATGCCTCATATTCACTGTCGAAAAGCTGTACCCAGCTATGCGCCATAGTCCCAAGTGCGGGAACTTTATAGTCTCTGTCGGCAATCGCACATGCCGTACCGCTGCAACCGCCTATATACGCCGCCCTTGCTCCAAGAATTGCTGCGTCCGCGCCCTGTGCCCTGCGTGAGCCAAACTCCATAACAGGTCTGCCGTCCGCTGCGCGTACAATTCTGTTAGCTTTTGTTGCGATTAAACTCTGATGGTTTATGGTAAGCAGTATCATTGTTTCCAAAAACTGTGCCTGCGCCACAGGTCCCCTCACCGTAACAATAGGCTCTTGCGGGAAAATGGGCGTACCCTCGGGTATTGCCCATACATCACAGGCAAATTTAAAGTTCTCAAGGTATTTTAAATATTCCTCGTTAAAAATCTTTTTACTTCTTAAGTATTCTATATCTTCACTTGTAAATTTCAGGTTCTTGAAATAGTCAATCAGCTGTTCGACGCCTGCCATAATGGCAAATCCGCCATCTGATGGGATAGTTCTGAAAAACATATCAAAATATGCCGTTTTATTTCCCATTCCCTCGCAAAAAAAGCCGTTTGACATCGTGAATTCATAAAAATCGGTAAGCAAGGTAAGATTTAGTTTATCTTTCATTTCATATTCCTCCGTAATAGGTAAAAATCAACAAAAAGGGGCGAAACGCCCCTTTTATTATCAATATGTACTGCCGCCCCTGCGATACCCTCCTGAGCGCTTTGATTCATGTGAGCGCTTTAGTGCAAGCATCTTTTCATCTGCGTCCTTTTTAAACTTAGACAGTTTATCTTCAAATGACAAGTCCTTGCCTGAGTTTCCGCTCCAGTCAATGTCCGCAGGACGGACACGGGCGGTACTTTTTTTGGTTTCTGGTTCTATCACCTTGGCTTTTTTTATCGAAAGACTTATTTTACCCGATTTATCAATATCCAAAACCTTTACGCTGACCGTTTCCCCGACCTTAATATAGTCGTTGATATTTTCTATGTATTCATTTGTTATTTCAGATATATGAACAAGCCCTGATTTATTGTCAGGAAGTGATACAAATGCTCCGAACGGCATAACGCTTTGTACCTTACCCGAGGCAATACTACCGATTTTCAAAGCCATAAGCTTACAAATTCCCCCTATTATTGTCCGGATATGTCAATAAAAACAATTTCGTTTGCTTTTATCATACCCAATTTTTCTCTTGCAATTTTTTCGATATATTCATCTGTTCCCGCGTTCTCAAGAGCTAAATCAAGCTCCTCTATGCGGCGGTTTTCCTTATCTATATCCTCCTGTATCTTTTGTGCCATTTCATTATTTGCCGCAATTATAGGAGAAACGGCAAAACCCTTGCCGACCATAGCTACGGCAAGTATAGCCGTAACTGCCATAATTATCTTCGTAATATCAATTCTTACGTTGGTTTTTTTCATAGCAATTACCCTCATAATCAACTGAGTATATTCTTTTACAAATACCGGATATATACATAGTAATTTTAACCAAAAAAAACCACACTGTCAAGAGAAATTTGAAAATTATATTAAAAAAAGAATAAATTTTTTTAACAATTATGCAATATGCTGTAAATGCAGGTTTATGTATTGTTAAATAATACAACATAACGGTTATTAAAAATGCCAAAACGGTGTACCAACGAAACTCACCCGCAAGAAATCTTTGCCACAGTGTAAAAAAGCCACAACCTACTGAGAACCATGCGAATGCATCAAAAAAGCCCGATACCGCACTTGTAATTTTTTGGGGTTTCAAACTCTCTAATAAATCGTAAAATAGGCTTAAAACAATCGCTATCCCCTGGGCTGCAAAAAAAGTCGACAGCTCCTCAGATGTTAAAAGAAACATATTCACTTTAAAATATCCTTTAAAAAGCTTCGCTTATCCTTTATTTCCGCAAAGCTCATACTATCTATCTTGCCCGAAAGTGCAATTCCGCCGTTTTGTTTTGATAAATCTTCAAGACGCAGGTTACTGCCCACTATTTTGAGTCTTCCGGTCGCTGTCCTTAAGACAACCTCAGAGCCAGAAAAATGTTCAACATTTTCCACTAAATTTACGGTTAGTTTTTCCCTGTTTTTAAGCTCCAAAACTTGCATTTTTTCAAGCTGCACATCCATATAAACACACCCTTTCATACCTTAAAGATATGAAAGAGAAATTCAATATATTACAACAGCTTATACATAAGCGGAGCATCGTTTTTAAGTGCATGTTCCTTTACCTCGCAAACTTCCGCCCTTATCACCTTTTCTCCCATACGGATAGATATTATATCCCCGACTTTTACGTCATAGGACGCTTTTGCAACACGTCCGTTTACTTCTATTCTCTGTGCATCGCAGGCCTCATTTGCTATCGCACGCCTTTTTATAAGCCTCGACACCTTAAGAAATTTATCCAGTCTCATAACATTCCTCTTTTTGCATAATAAATTCTAAAAGAAAAAGAAGCTTCCTCGATAGCGGGGAAGCTCCTTAGCTTTTACTTATTTGTTTACAGCAACCTTAAGAGCCTTGCCTGCCTTAAATGCAGGAACCTTTGATGCTGCAATCTTTATGGCAGCGCCTGTTCTTGGGTTCTTACCTGTTCTTGCTCCTCTTGCTCTAACCTCAAATGTACCGAAGCCAACAAGCTGAACCTTATCGCCATCAGCCAAAGCGCCTGTTATGGCACCAATTACGGCATTTATAGCTTTTTCAGCATCTTTCTTTGTCAATGAAGCATTCTCCGCAACAGCTGCAATCAATTCTGTCTTATTCATTAAATCTTCCTCCTATACAGTTTTTGGGAATTTTACCACTCCCTTACGAGTATGTATTGTATTATAAAGATTTATGCTTGTCAATAGGTTTAGGTAAAATTTTAGCAATTTTTTTCAATTTTATACCACAATTTTGTAGATTTTGACAGGTTTTTACAAAAAAATACACTTTTTAAACCATATTTTTAACGGAGCCACAATTTATGAACGAGCTTTCTTACACAAAAAACACATTTTATCTTGTTGCAGCAGGTACTTTCTCACAGATTTTTTCAGCTGTGCAAAAAATCATTCTTACGCATTATTTAAAGGAAGAGGGTATGGCAATTTATCAAAGCGCCCTATGCGTATATTCCGTATTTCTAACATTGGCGTGCGGCGGCATACCGCTTGCAGTTACGCATTTTATATCAAAAGAGCGCTCATCAGGAAATGACTGTAACATTTATGCAGGACTTGGATTTGTCGTTTCTGTTATGTGCTTTTTAGGACTTCTTCTCAGCCTTATAATGTTTTTAACACGCCGGTTTTTCGGAGCTGCTATGAAGGACTTGGGTGCTGAATACGCTATAGCCGCACTTTCCCCTTCCGTCTTTATCGTTGCAGCAGGTACGGCGGTGAAAGCCTGTTTTGAAGGATACTCAAATATGTTCCCATGTGCTGTATCACAAGTGCTTGAATCCTTAGTAAAGTTAGCTTTAGCGTATCTTTTGACCTCGTTTTTATGCGTGTTTTCCGCACCATATGCAGCCTTTGGCGGTACACTTGCAATCACATTGGGCGAAGCGTCCGCCACCGCTGTCCTTTTTATATTTTTCGTGCCTTTTTTTAAGAAAATCAGAACGGCAGACTTCAGAATCCGCCGAAAAATCCGCAAATCACTTATGGCATATGCTCTTCCGCTTACGGTATACGCAATTATTTTAAGCAGTCTTGAGCTTGCGGAAAACGCCGTCATACGAAACAGTCTTTTAGCTATACGGTTTTCCGAAAGTCAAGCTAAAGCTTTCTTGCTCAAATACTCACCTTACACCTCCGTTTTTAATACTGTAACAGCATTAAATCAGCTTACACTCAAAGGCTCAAGCTGGCTTTACGGGGCATTTTTTGGGTATGCTTTGACGGTAATACGATTTCCCGCCGGACTTTTAAGAATATTCTCCGTTTCACTTTTTCCTCTTGCTGCAAAGCACTTTGCAAAAGGCGACTATACGTCGCTTGGCAAGGACCTGTCACGCATAATAAAAATTATGCTTTTTATTTCTATGCCCATATGTGCCGTAATTATAGTTTTCAGCAACCAGATAACCGATATGTTATTCGGTTGCTCAATATATTCTTCAATGCTCAATGCAGCATCTCCGCTTTTGGTTTTTGCGCCCATTCTTAGCGTGGTCTCTGCTGCTGAATATGCCTCGGGAAGAACCTTTGCACCGTTTTTATTTGGCTTTATATCGTACATGATAAGCATTCCGCTTTGTTTTATTCTTATAAGAATACCAAATATAAACATTTTGGGTGCGGCAATTGCTTTAACAGTCGGTGTGATATGCGAATTGATAATGAGTTATTTCTTCATAACACGCCGCCTGAAAATAAAAATAGAGCTTTTTCCTGACTTTTTTGTTACATAAAAAAAGAGAAAATCACTCGTTAAAGCAGATTTCCTCTTTTTAACTGTATTGCTCTTTTTATAAGATATTCACGGCTGTTAAGGTCAGGATTTATCAAAACCTCATCGAGCAAAAATCTCAGCGCATCGCCTATCTCCCGTCCTGCCTTGTATCCAAGCTTTATAAGGTCGCGGCCGTTTATCTGGAGCTGGGATACGGTATATGGCTGTCCCTCTGCTATAATCTGCTGAGCACGCTCCCCTGCTGTTTTTATCTTTGATATTCTGTCGTTTATGTATGCAGGGTTTTTTGCCATATTGTCTGCTGTTTGCAGCTGCAAAAGCTTGAAAAACAGCTGTTCGCCTGTGCGTGCAAGCATACGTTTTACCGCTGTAGGTGATGAATCCATATGTACATCGTGGTTTTCTATCAGGACTAAAATGTCGTGAATTGAATCCTTGTCCATTCTAAGCTTATGCAGTAAATCATTCGCTATTCTCATGCTCTCACGGTGATGTCCGTAAAAGTGGTATATTCCGTTTGCGTCACAGCTTCGGCACGCAGGCTTGCCTATATCGTGCAAAAGCGCTGCCCATCTCAAAATCAAGTCTTTAGGCGCGTTCCCGACAGTCGCCATAATATGCTCGCCCACATTGTATATATGATATTTATTATTCTGTTCAGTAGAAAAACATGCACAAAGATTAGGCAGGATATAGCGCATAAGCCCCGTTTTATACAAAAGGTACAGTTCTTGAGGATTATCACTCAAAAGAATTTTATTAAGCTCGGACAAAATCCTCTCACTGCTTACATTTTTTATCAATACTGCACATTTTCTTATAGCATTTTCTGCCTCAACGTCAATATCAAAGCCAAGGCATGCGGCAAATCTTATGCAGCGCAGCATTCTTAAAGCGTCCTCTTTAAACCTTTGCTCACTGTTTCCAACACAGCGGATAATTTTGCTGTTTATATCGGAAACACCGCCGAAACAGTCTAAAAATCCGTATTTTAAACTGTACGCCATAGCATTTACAGTAAAATCTCGGCGTTTTAAGTCGGTTTCAATATCTTCAACATAAGCTACGCTTTCAGGGTGGCGCATATCGTTATACATACCCTCCGTACGAAAGGTAGTAACCTCAAATCCAATCTTATTCTCAACCACCGTCACAGTCCCGTGTTTCAATCCCGTATCTATTGTTCTCGAAAAAAGCGCCTTTACTTGATAAGGTTTTGCGTTTGTAGCAATATCGTAATCGGACGGAGTAATGCCCATAATACTGTCGCGTACCGCTCCTCCTACAATATAAGCCTTAAATCCCGCATTTTCAAGTGTTTTAAGCACCTGCTCCGCACCGACGCTTACAGATATTTCCAACTCCGTCACCGCCCTTCTCCTCTACAGTATAGCATATAAAATCTGCCAGCACAAGTGGCAGCATTATTTTTTATATGAAATTTCATTGACATATTATCTATATAAAATACCGCACAATATAAGATTTTCGGAATAGTATATTAATAAGCGGCAGGAGGCGTTACATATTTGGGGAGGTGAATTATATGTGTTGCAGAAATAATAATAACTGCTCAAGATGCTCAAATCGCTGCTGTAACAATAACAGCTTGGTAGAAAGCATTTTCGGCAATAACAACTCAAATTGCGGTTGCCAAAACAATCAAGGCAGCTCTTGTAATCAATGCCAAAGATGTTGCAATTCCTGCTACTGCAGATGCTGTCGAAACTAATCGGGCAGCTGTGCTGTAAACTACCTCTAATAAAGAAAACGGTACTGTGCCTTTTAGGTGCAGTACCGTTTTCTTTATTCCAATTCAAACGCGCCTGTGTAAAGCTGATAATACTTTCCTCTTTTCTCTATAAGTTCCTTATGGCTTCCGCGCTCTATAATTCTTCCCTTTTCCATAACCATTATAACATCTGAGTTTTTAACAGTAGAGAGTCTATGTGCAATTACGAAAACGGTCCTCCCTTTCATAAGACTGTCCATACCCCGCTGTACAATCGCCTCCGTTCTGGTGTCTATGCTTGAAGTTGCCTCGTCCAGTATCATGACAGGCGGGTCGGCTACCGCAGCCCTTGCTATTGCAATAAGCTGCCGCTGTCCCTGGGATATATTTGCACCGTTATTGGTTATCATTGTTTCATATCCCTCGGGAAGCCTTGTTATGAAATCATCTGCGCCGACGAGCTTTGCAGCTTTTATACACTCTTCGTCTGTTGCGTCAAGTTTTCCGTAGCGTATATTATCCATAACACTGCCTGTAAACAGGTTTGTTTCCTGCAGTACTATTCCCAAAGAGCGTCTCAAATCGGATTTTTTTATCTTATTTACATTGATTCCGTCGTAACGTATTTTTCCGTCCGCAATATCGTAAAATCTGTTTATAAGATTTGTAATTGTCGTCTTTCCTGCACCTGTCGCGCCCACAAAAGCGACCTTCTGCCCGGGTTTTGCAAAAACTGTTATATTGTGAAGAACAGGCTTTCCCTCTTCATATTCAAAATCCACTTCATCAAGCGTTACATTACCTGAAAGTTTGGTATATGTAAGCGTTCCGTCGCCGTGCGGGTGCTTCCATGCCCACTTGCCCGTATGCTTTTCGGTTTCGGTTATATTTCCGTCCTTATCAATTACAGCATTTACGAGCGTTACATACCCGTTATCCGCTTCAGGCAGTTCGTCCATAAGCTCAAAAATGCGCTGTGCACCCGCAAGTGCCATAACTACTGCATTTATCTGCTGTGAACATTGATTTACGTTTCCCGTAAACTGCTTTGTCATATTAAGAAAAGTAACCGCAATTGAAAGCGAAAACACAGGATTGAGAGAAAGGGCAATATTATGTATTCCCAAAAGGTAGAAAAGCCCCCCTGCAACCGCCATGATAACATAAATCACATTTCCTATATTCATAATTATGGGACCCAGTACATTTGCGTACGCGTGTGCACGGTAACTATCAGCATTCAACTCGTCATTCAACTTATAAAAATCCTCTTTAACCGCATCTTCATGACAGAATACCTTTATTACTTTCTGTCCGTTCATCATTTCCTGAATAAAACCTTCGGTTTTACCTATGGATTTCTGCTGTCTTATGAAGTATTTTGCCGAGCCACCTCCCGCTTTTTTTGAAACGTATATCATAAACACCACGCCCACAAGGAGAATAAGCGTCATCCATATACTATAATAAAGCATTACGAAAAATACGCAAATTACAAGTGCTCCCGCCCTTAAAAGCGACGGTATCGCCTGCGATACAAGCTGACGGAGGGTATCAATGTCATTTGTATAACGGCTCATTATATCGCCCGTTTTATGGGTGTCAAAATAGCGTATGGGCAGATTTTGCATTCCGTCAAACATTTTGCGGCGCATTTTGGAGAGAAATCCCTGCGTTATTACCGCCATAAGCCGATTGTATATAAATACTGCAGCGAGCGCCACAATATAAATGGCAATAAGAACAAGCATTGTAGGTACAAGTTCAGATTTGGCAGCCTCCCAATTACCTGACGCTCCCCATTTTTCAATTATGGCTATTACCTTTTGTATAAAAACATCAGGAACCGCCGCTGCTGCTGAGGAAAACAGAATGCAAAACAAGGTTACGGGAAGAAGTACGGGATAAAACGAAAAAAGTGTTTTTATAACTCTCCCTATTGTACGGGGATTACCTTTTTTACTCATCAGCATCACCCCCGTTTGTCTGTTGCTCAAATATTTCGCGGTAAATTCCGCTTGATTTTAAAAGCTCGTCGTGTGTTCCTGTCGCTGAGATTCTGCCGTTATCCATAACTATTATCATATCCGCGTCCTGAACGGAGGACACGCGCTGAGCTATTATAAATTTCGTCGTTTCAGGCATATACTCAGAAAGTGCTTTTCTTATAGATGAGTCTGTCTTGGTATCCACAGCGCTTGTGGAATCGTCAAGTATAAGAATTTTAGGCTTTTTTAAAAGCGCACGGGCTATACAGAGGCGTTGCCTTTGTCCTCCCGAAACGTTAGTTCCGCCCTGTTCTATTTTTGTTTCGTATTTATCGGGGAAAGACTCGATAAATTCGTCCGCACAGGCAATAGTGCAAGCCTCTTTGATTTCTTCATCTGTTGCTTGGCTGTTTCCCCACATCAAGTTTTCCTTTATAGTTCCCGAAAAAAGCAGGTTTTTTTGTAAAACCATAGCAACCGCATTTCTCAGGGTTTCTATGTCATATTCACGTACATCTATTGCACCTACTGTGACACTTCCGTCCGTTACATCATAAAGTCTCGGAATAAGTTGCACAAGCGACGATTTACCCGAACCGGTTCCTCCAATTACACCGACGGTTGTGCCTTGAGGAATTTTAATATTTATGTCGGAAAGAACACATTTTTGAGCTTTTGCACTGTATTTAAAGTTGACGTTATTAAACTCAACCGAACCGTCATCAACCGTCTTTTTCGGATTTTCAGCCGTTTTGAGCATCGGCGTTTCATCAAGTACCTCTGCTATTCTTTTTGCGGATTCTGCCGACATTGTCAGCATAACGTAAATAATAGAAAGCATCATAAGCGACATCAAGACCTGCACGCCGTATGAAAGCATTGCGGAAATCTGACCTATTCCAACATTTCCTATACGGTTTATAACCATTTTTGAGCCCACATACAGTATAAATACCGAATTAAAATTCATACAAAGCTGCATAAGGGGCATATTAAGTGCAATAAGTTTTTCCGCCTTGGTAAAATCAATACAAATATCCTCCGCTGCGTCCTTGAACTTATTCTTTTCGTATTCTTCGCGTGAAAATCCCTTGACAATGCGCATAGCCCGGATATTTTCCTCAATAGACTCATTCATACGGTCATATTTTTTGAAAACCCTGCGGAAAGCAGGCATTGCCCTTCTTGCAATCTGATAAAGTCCTATACCGAGCACGGGAACAGCAACAACAAATGCCGAAGCAAGCGCTCCGCCCATTATGTATGCCATTACTATTGAAAATATAAGCATTAAAGGACTCCTTAGTGCAATCCTTATCAGCATCATAAATGACATCTGCACATTATTCGCGTCGGTCGTCATTCTTGTTACAAGCGAGGATGATGAAAACCTGTCTATATTTTCAAAGCTGAAGGTCTGTATTTTGCAGAACATATCGTTTCTCAGATTTTTTATAAAGCCCGCCGAAGCATAGGAGCAGGTAAATGCCGCCGCACCGCCGCATAAAAGGGACAGCACAGCCATAATAATCAGCAAAGCTCCGGTTTTAAGCACTTCTTCTATTTGTGCCTGCTGCTGAATTTTGTTTACTAAATCTGCTGTTATGAAAGGTATAAAGGTTTCAATCACCGCCTCACCCAGTATCAGCAAAAGCGTAATTACAGTAGGCGCCTTATACTCTCTTAAAGAACCTAAAAGCTTTTTTATCATAAGAAACACCTCCTGACTTTTCAAAATTAGAAATAAGTAAAAATCGGCAACTTTCTGTCGAAATTTGCCGATTTTTGGTGACTCCTGGGGGATTCGAACCCCCGATGCTGCCGTGAGAGGGCAGAGTCTTAACCGCTTGACCAAGGAGCCGTGCAACTATTAGAGTTTACCACACAATCTTTTTTTTGTCAACATATATTTTAAAATTATTTGCATATCCCCTGTAAATAATAAAATATTCCATAAGTTTACAAAATTTTTATAAAATACTCTTCACAAAACACATTTTTTGTGATATAATATTTTTATAATGGCGGAAAATTTGGTTTTTCAGCATATTATATTACATTACATATTTAGGTTTTCATTGACAAAGGAGGTAAAAACCGTGACAAATAATAAAACCGTAAACGCTTGGATTAACGAAATGGCTACTATGTGCGCGCCTTCAGAAATAGTATGGATTGATGGCAGCGAGGCACAGCTTGAACTTTTAAGAGCCGAAGCCGTTAAAACAGGTGAAATGATTAAATTAAACGAGGAAAAGCTGCCGGGCTGTTACTATCACAGAACTGCCCCAAATGACGTTGCACGTGTTGAGGACAGAACTTTTATCTGCACTCCCACAAAGGAAGAGGCAGGTCCGATAAACAACTGGATGGCTCCTGACGAAATGTATAAAAAGCTCCGTGCGTTATACAAAAATTCCATGAACGGAAGAACTATGTATGTTATACCCTACTCCATGGGTCCTGTAGGCTCGCCGTTTTCCAAAATCGGCATAGAGCTCACCGATAGTATATATGTAGTTCTTAATATGGCGATTATGACAAGAATCGGCGATGCAGTAATCAAGCAGCTTGGAGACAGCGAAGATTTTGTAAAATGTCTGCACGCCAAAAAAGATGTAAACCCCGACGAACGCTATATTGTACAGTTCCCTCAGGATTCTGCAATTTGGTCAATCAATTCTGCATACGGCGGAAATGTTCTTTTGGGCAAAAAATGTTTCGCCCTCAGAATTGCATCATACCTTGGTATGAAAGAAGGCTGGATGGCCGAGCATATGCTTATCTTAGGGCTTGAAAATCCGCAGGGCGAAGTGCGATATATATGCGCCGCTTTCCCGTCCGCCTGCGGAAAAACAAATCTTGCAATGCTTATCCCACCTGAATATCTGCGCAAAAAGGGATATAAGGTGTGGACGGTAGGCGATGACATTTCGTGGCTCAGAATAGGCCCTGACGGCAGACTTTATGCAATAAACCCCGAAGCAGGTTTCTTCGGCGTTGCGCCAGGTACTTCAGAAAAAACAAACTTTAACGCGCTGCAGGCAACAAAAAAGAATACTATCTTTACAAATGTTGCGATAAATGCTGACGATAACACCGTTTGGTGGGAAGGTCTTGACAAAAATCCGCCCAAAAATGCAATTGAGTGGACGGGCAAAAAAGTCAACGGGCCCGAATATATCGCCGAGGGCAACAAACTTGCTCATCCAAATTCAAGATTTACCGCACCTGCTGTAAACTGCCCATGTATCTCAAGCGAATTTGAAAATCCGCAGGGCGTACCGATTGATGCAATCGTATTTGGCGGCAGACGCGCTAAATGTGCGCCTTTAGTATATCAGGCAAGAGATTGGCAACACGGTGTGTTCGTAGGCGCGACAATGGCATCGGAAACAACGGCAGCTGCTGCAGGCGAAGTCGGAGTTGTAAGACGCGACCCTATGGCTATGAAGCCTTTTGTCGGCTATAATATGGCTGACTATTTCGGTCATTGGCTGGAAATGGGAAAGAAAATGGACCCTGAAAAAGCTCCTAAAATCTTCCACGTAAACTGGTTCAGACAGGACGATAACGGTAACTTTATGTGGCCCGGATTTGGCGATAATATGCGCGTGCTTTTGTGGATTTTGGACAGATGTAAAGGAAAAGCAGGTGCTGTCGACAGTCCTATCGGCTTTATGCCAAAGCCCGAAGATATTGACATAACCGATTTAGACTTAGATATGGATACATTGAAAGAACTTTTGACAGTCGATAAAGAGGTTTGGCTCAAGGACGTTGAAAATCAGAAAGAATATTTTGCACAATTCGGCGACAGACTTCCAAAGGAAATTGCCGAAGAACTCCAAAAACTGGAAAATAATTTAAAATAATTTGCAAAAAGCTCCGATTTCGGGGCTTTTTGTATTGAAAAATTAAAAATAAAATGTTATAATTTTGAAAAACCTTGAAAGGAACTTGTTTTATGGACAACGAATTGGTATTAGTGCTTGATTTTGGCGGACAGTATAACCAGCTTATCGCGCGCCGTGTTAGAGAATGTAATGTTTACTGTGAGGTTATGCCTTACAGCAAAGGCATTGATGTGATAAAGGCAAAAAAACCTGTAGGTATTATCTTTACGGGCGGTCCTAACAGTGTTTATGAAGAAAATTCTCCTAAAATAGATAAGGAAATCTTTGATTTGGGAGTACCTGTTTTAGGTATCTGCTACGGCTCACAGCTTATGGCACATATTTTGGGAGGCGCGGTTGAACCAGCAAAAATGCGTGAATACGGAAAATGCAGTCTGCACCTTGAAAACAGCAAGATTTTTGACGGCATAAATGCCGAAACTTCCTGCTGGATGAGCCATACCGACTTTGTATCCAAGTTGCCTGAAGGGTTTAAAGTCATTGCAACAACCGATTCCTGCCCTGCAGCAGCGTTTGCAGACGAAAAAAAGCGCCTTTATGGTGTGCAATTCCACCCTGAAGTAAATCATACTCCTGAGGGCAAAAAAATGCTCCGCAACTTCCTTTATAATGTATGCGGATGCAAAGGTGACTGGCTGATGAGCGATTTTGCAAAAAAATCAATTGCCGCATTAAAGGAAAAAATCGGTAATAAAAAGGTGCTTTGCGCACTTTCAGGAGGCGTTGACTCCTCCGTTGCTGCGGTTATGATACATAAAGCTGTCGGCAACCAACTCACCTGCGTTTTCGTTGACCACGGACTTTTGCGCAAGAACGAGGGCGATGAGGTCGAAAATATTTTCAGAAAGCAGTATGATATAAATCTCATAAGAGTTGATGCAAAGGATAGATTTTTAAGCAAACTTGCAGGCGTTACCGAGCCTGAGAAAAAGCGTAAAATAATTGGTGAGGAATTTATCCGCGTATTTGAGGCTGAGGCAAGGAAAATCGGCAAGGTTGACTTTTTGGTGCAGGGCACGATTTATCCTGATGTTATAGAATCGGGCGCAGGCGATGCCTCTACTATAAAGAGCCACCACAATGTCGGCGGTCTTCCCGAGTGTGTTGATTTTAAGGAAATTGTAGAGCCTTTGCGTGACTTGTTTAAGGACGAAGTTAGACGTTTGGGAATTGAACTTGAACTCCCCGAAAACTTCGTTTGGCGTCAGCCATTCCCAGGACCGGGACTTGCCGTAAGGGTAATAGGAGAGATTACGGAGGAAAAATTGGAAATCCTGCGTGATGCTGATGCAATTTTCCGTGAGGAAATTAAAAATGCGGGGCTTGAAAGGGATATAAACCAGTACTTTGCTGTCATAACAGATATGAAAAGCGTTGGAGTTATGGGTGATTTCAGAACTTATGACTATACTTTGGCGCTCCGTGCTGTAACGACCACCGATTTTATGACTGCGGACTGGGCAAAAATACCTTATGATGTTCTTGAAACTGCATCAAACCGTATTGTAAATGAGGTCAAACACATCAACCGCATAGTCTACGATATAACCTCAAAACCTCCAGCAACAATTGAGTGGGAATAATGAATTTTGTAAATTATTAACTAAGAATAACCTTAGAGGTAAAACTTTAAGGTTATTTTTTTATGATTTTAGAAAAGAGGAAACGCAATAAAATCAAGAAGGTACCGCATCAGGCGCAAACAAACAACATAAATTGTTATTTTATGTACTTGCGTTTTTGCCCCCTAAATGATGTTTGGATTTACCCTTAACGTTTTTCAATTCAATTCTCTTTATGCAATTTCAGCTTTTTAGGAACATTGTTAAGATTTGTGTGGCTATTAAGGTTATTTAGAATCATTGTAGTTTCAAAATAAATTTTGCGGATATACACAAAATAAAAAAACCTTAACCTTTGGTTCAAGGTTTTCTTTCGTTTTCAATAACAAGTTTTTCAGCTTCTTCGCGCGGCATGGGCTCCCCCCAATAAAATCCCTGAATGTAGTCACAGCCCACATTTCGCAGGATTTCAAGCTGTTCGCTTGTTTCAACTCCTTCCGCGACTACACCAAAGTTCATTATATGACCAATAGAGATAATTGCAGCAACATATTTTTCATGGGAACTTCCCGAACTTATCTTTTTAATAAAAGACTTATCTACCTTTAAAATATCCGCGGGAAATGTGTTCAAGTAGCTTAATGAAGAATATCCTGTACCAAAGTCATCAATTGCTATCCTAAATCCCATCTTTTTAAGCTCACTTATACTCCGTACCGCCTCATCAATAGAATCAATCATAATTGATTCGGTAATCTCAATTTCAATCCTATTGGCAGGAACGTCAGATTTTTCAAGGATTTCCTGAACTTCACTCAAAAAATTTTTCTTCATAAGGTGCATTACAGATACATTAACGCTGAGTATAATATCTGTACCCGTATGACGTATGAGTTCTCCCAAAAATTTTGATGCATTTCTAAATACAGTATAATCAATACTATCAATCAAGCCAGCCTTTTCTGCAATCGGAATAAATTCGACAGGGCTGATAATGTTACCATCTTTATCACAAATACGGGCAAGCACCTCAAATCCTCTAAGCCTATGCATTATATTATACTGTGGCTGAAGATAAAAGTATACACGCCCTTCTTTCAATGCTTCACGGATTTTTCTTTCCATGTCGATTTCACGCTCGGCACTATACATATTTGACATAAATCCGCAGATATGGCTTTTACCTCTATCTTTTTTTGCGTTTGTCACCGCCGTAAGCGCACAAATGTATAGGTCTTCGCTACTTTTCGCATCCCGTGGATACTCCGCATATCCGATACGTGCCGATATAAAATATTCACATTCTTTAAATGTAATTGTATCATTCAAAGTGGCTTTATAATATTCAAGAACTTTAACAAGTTCGTCGCTGTCACGATAGTTGTTAATAACTAATGTAAATTCATCACCACCGTTATAAGCAAGAAAAACACTTGTACCTGATGTATCCCTAATCGTGGTTTCCTTCAACCTTATGGCAATCTCTGACAGTATTGCATCTCCGATAGATTGTCCCAATGCATTGTTAATACTCTTAAAATTATTCAAATTCATAATAGCAACAACAAACGGCTTATTGCACTTGATAAGCTCGTCCATATGCATAGAGCAAGCAATCCTGTTCGGAAGTTTTGTAAGCCTATCTGTAACTGCATATTCTTGTATTGTAATCTGATACCTTTCAACCTTTTTTTTGTTAATATATATTATACAAACTGCCAAAACGGTAAGAATATTTACAAAAAATCCTGTAATTCCAAAATAGTTATGTTTGAAAATAAACTCTATAATAAGATTTGGGAACTGAGCAAGAAGAATGATTATAGACGCAATAAATCCATGCTTACTATAGAATATTACTAAGAAGATAGCACAAAGATTAGCAACGCTTGATATTGCACCAGTTAAAAAGCTAAGTTGTACTGCCTGTCCAAAAAACACAAGATTCGACTCTAATTGTGCTGTAATGTTAACAAAAACTGCAGCCAAAATGTAAACAAGCAATAAAACAACAAACAGAACCCCTGGCGGTTTTCTGTCTATGTAAAAGTTACTAATTCCCTGCCCCGTCTCCGCAGAGCAAGCTCTCACAATATTCTTCTTCATGGCAAATTCTCCGCTTTACTATTAGCTAACACCGTTCTTTACGGCACCATATATATCATGAATATGTCTCTTTTTCTCGTACATACTCCTGTCTGCTTCTTCCATCATTTCTGCAAAGCTATCGTTATCCGCATTATCAGTATAAGCATAGCCAACAGAAACTGTGATATTCTTATCCTTTAGAATCATTTTAAATCTGTCAATTCGTGTTTTTACCTCAGCCTCATCGCATCCGAACATCAGTACTACAAACTCATCTCCTCCTATTCGGTAGCAATTGCCGGCGTTTTCCGTTCCGAAACACTCCTTGATACAGTCAGCCGTTGCACAAATTAAATTATCTCCCGCCAAATGGCCTTCAGTGTCATTGACTCTTTTAAGAAAGTCTACATCGAACAACAACACAGCCATAGTATTACCATTAACATCAATCCTTAGCAAATCACGTTGCATACAATAGCGGTTAGGCAAACCAGTTAGCACATCATTCTCCGCCGCAGCGCGAAGAATAGATTCCAACTCGTTGCGATTACTCCACAGTCCGTTAAATGCCGTCACAAGCTGCCGCATTTCCAATACTCCACTATTTTTTTTAATTCTCTGATTAGCCGAAATATCTTTAGAATAATCGTTTAAAGGTTTTACTATTAAACTATAAAACATAATAAACGCACAACTTAGGACGAGAATAACAGCTATAATTGCAATCCATAATATAATACGCATTTTTGCAACGTGCTGTTTTATTTCTGCCGAAGCTTGTGAAAACTCACTTTGCAACGTTTTATTACAATTATCTATATTCTCAGCAATATAATACCTCAGCTGCACATAATCTCTTTCCAAAACTAATTGTCGCGCGTATGCTACGCGTTCCTCCAGGGACATAGCTTTTTCCTCTTGTGTCAATTGTCTGCTCTCTATTTCAGAAAGCTCAGGTATTGAAGGAATCGTATATACCGAGGCCATCAAAGCAATGGCGTGCATCTGAATATCCTTCATTTGTTCCGATAATTCTGCTGCATTCTCAATATACGAACGCACTTCGTCACTTACTTCATATTGTTTGAAACGTTCTGCAACCGCAGCCGCCCGACTTTCTGAATTGAGCTCTTTTGCATATTTCTTAAGCCCGCTTATATTAGGCGAACCGCCGTTATCAATCGGCCTTTGTATATAGTTACTGCAAGTTTCCGACATAACAGTATTGCTCGCCTGCATACTTGTAGCATCAATCTGATAAGCTCCGGAACGCTCCATTAACTTGAGCAGTTCGTTGCTTGACCAATTTACATTGATTATGAGAAAAATAATTACCATATGCGCAATAGTAACAATCACAACAAATGAAAAAGCAAATAGGTTTGCTGAAATACCGCCGACGCGGTGTTTAGTTGATTTTTTTTCTTTCACTTCGACGATCCTTCCCATTAGATTATCAGTCATACAAAAAATATATTCTCCCAAAATTTGTATAACACCCCATTTTTATTTTACCACTAACAGTCATAAATGTCAAGAAAGTATCATGGGTTGTAAACTCCATGTTAACATCCATATTTTGTGTTATGACAATTTCTTCCTCCGATAAAGTTTTTAAAATGATTTATCTATTTACGGGAAAAATGATTATAAACTTTAGAATTTTATCTTGCATATTGTAAAATTTGTGATATAATTAACAATTAGGAAAGAGTGAAAGGAGTTATTTTGAATGAAATATTCAAGCGAAGTTGAAGCTATGTGTCCTTTGGCAAAGGGCGCATATCATGGCCCTGCACCTATCCCTGAAGAGGGCAAGTGGGTTCAGGCTAAGGAAATTACAGACATTTCAGGTCTCACACACGGTATTGGCTGGTGTGCTCCGCAACAAGGTGCATGCAAGCTCACTTTGAATGTTAAAGACGGTATTATTGAGGAGGCACTTGTTGAAACAATCGGCTGCTCAGGTATGACTCACTCAGCGGCAATGGCTTCCGAAATTCTTATAGGTAAGACAATTTTAGAGGCCCTTAACACAGACTTAGTCTGCGATGCAATAAATACCGCCATGCGCGAGCTGTTCCTCCAGATTGTTTACGGAAGAACGCAGACAGCCTTTTCTGAGGACGGGCTCCCCATCGGTGCAGGTCTTGAAGATTTGGGAAAGGGTCTTCGTTCACAGACGGGTACAACCTATGCAACTCGCAAAAAAGGTCCAAGATATTTGGAACTTGCGGAGGGTTATATAACACACATCGCAGTAGACGAAAATGACGAGATTATCGGTTACAAGTTCGTTCATCTCGGCAAAATGATGGAAATGATTAAAAATGGTACCGACGCAGGCGAGGCACTCAAAAAGGCCTCGGGTCAGTACGGCAGGGTTGACGATGCTGTAAAGCTGATTGACCCGAGACACGAATAAGAGGAGGTACTTTGTTATGGCATTATTTGAAAGTTATGAAAGAAGAATTGACCAGATAAACGCCGAGCTTGAAAAGCACGGTATCTCTTCAATCGAAGAAGCAAAGAAAATTTGTGACGATAAGGGGATTGACGTATATAATATCGTTAAAGGTATCCAGCCCATATGTTTTGAAAATGCTTGCTGGGCATATATCGTAGGCGCAGCAATTGCAATCAAAGACGGCTGCACAAAAGCCGCTGACGCAGCAGAAAAAATCGGTGTGGGATTGCAGTCCTTCTGTATCCCCGGTTCGGTTGCAGATGATAGAAAAGTGGGATTAGGTCACGGAAATCTTGGCGCTATGCTCCTTCGTGACGAAACAAAATGCTTTGCATTTTTGGCAGGTCATGAATCCTTTGCGGCAGCTGAAGGCGCAATTGGCCTTGCACGTTCCGCCAACAAGGCAAGAAAAGAAGATTTGCGTGTTATTCTAAACGGTCTTGGAAAGGACGCAGCTCAGATTATTTCAAGAATTAACGGATTTACCTATGTCCAAACCAAGTTTGACTACTACACAGGTAAACTTGAAATCATAAAAGAAACTGCATACTCAAACGGCGAGCGTTCAAAAGTTCGTTGCTATGGTGCAGATGATGTCCGCGAGGGTGTCGCAATTATGCATCACGAGGGCGTTGATGTTTCTATTACAGGTAATTCAACCAACCCGACACGTTTCCAGCACCCTGTTGCAGGCACATACAAAAAAGAGTGTGTTGAGCAAGGTAAAAAGTACTTCTCCGTTGCATCAGGCGGTGGTACAGGAAGAACCCTGCACCCCGACAATATGGCAGCAGGTCCTGCTTCCTACGGTATGACAGATACAATGGGAAGAATGCACTCCGATGCCCAGTTTGCAGGCTCTTCATCAGTTCCTGCCCATGTTGAAATGATGGGATTGATCGGTGCAGGCAATAACCCAATGGTTGGTATGACCGTTGCGGTTGCAGTTGCAGTCGAGGAAGCTATGAATAAGTAAACTGTTTATCTATGAAATTCCGTAATGCAAAGCGTTACGGAATTTTTTATGCAAAAAAACAGGAACAATCGCAAAAAAGTGGTAGTGAGCCAAAGGCGTTATGAGCGCACTTGCAAGCGAATAGCCGACGCAAACGTGCCTTTTTGCGAAAAAGGAGGAACGACGGCGCGTGTGACTGATTTTTCTGCAAACAAAAATCGGAACGGAGCAAAGTCCGTTCCGACGTGGTCGGGATGACAGGACTGTTTTGTAGGTGTGTGCCTTCTTAATGTTCAAGTCCCTTGACAAAATTAAAAATAGAGTTCTATTTCCTGACGGAATAGAACTCTATTTTTGGCAAGTAACGTCAATTTTGATAAAATGCACCCCCCTTGGAGAATTTTGCACCCCCCCCTCACGGAAAAAGTGCACCCCCCTGTGAGAATTTGCACCCCCCCCCTGACAAAAACTGCACCCCCCTGTAAGAAGAGTGCTAATTACAACACCATTATCAGAGTTCCTGCGGCAATCAGAATACAACCTATCAGTGATTTTGCCGTAAACTCTTCATGCAAGAAAACAAAAGCCAGTATAAGCGTTATTACAACGCTCAACTTGTCGATGGGGACTACCTTTGACACTTCACCCGTTTGTAGTGCTTTGTAATAACACAACCACGATGCGCCTGTCGCAAGTCCCGACAATATCAGGAACAGCCAGCTTTTTTTGCTTATTTCCGTAAGACCGCTTTGTGCATGAGTTAAAAACACCATACCCCAAGCCATAATAACTACTACGACAGTTCGTATCGCCGTTGCAAGATTTGAGTTTACTCCGTCTATTCCGATTTTTGCCAATATTGAGGTAAGAGCCGCAAAAACAGCAGATAGGACAGCAAATACAATCCACATATCACTTTTACCCCCGAAAAGAAAAAATTTATTACTTTTTGTATTATACCTCAAAATCATCGAAAATTCAATCCAAAAGAGAAAAAAACCGTGAAACTGCATAATCGGCTTCACGGCTCTTTGTACCGTTTGTTATTCTTGATTTTAACCATCGGCAAAGATGTCGTTGCAGAAAGCAGTAAAATCCATATCGGACACGGAATTAAAAGAGTGCATATTCTGTTTCAGTTCATTCACTGTTTCAAATCGTTTTTCTACAACCATGAGGGTGTTGTATGTCCCGAATTCAATAATGTGCGGAAATCCCCATATCATTCCAATCTCCTTATATTTACCGAGGGTGTTTTTGTACTGGAGATTGGTAAATTTCACTTTTATAATTCTACATAATTTTTCGCCGTCTTTTATCCAATAATGCGATGACCGCAAGGCATCACATTTCATGTAATATGGGAAGCCCCAAATGTTTATATGTTCCCATTCGTACTCGCCGCAAGAAATCTGTTTTTTGCCATAGACCTTTACTTCTTCGAGCATCTTGCTTTTCCAAAACCCGACAGGAATTTCCACATCAGAATTGCCTTGTTTATATTCTCTAAACGCCTCAATTAACTCCTGCCTTTCGCCTGACTTAAATTTGCTTATAAACTCTTCCACGTCATTCATTGTGCCATAATAGTCTTTCCCAAAAGTAACAAAAGCAGGGGTCGCACAGTCATCAAGCTCTATATGATAGATTTTTTCGCTCATTTCAAACACCTCCTACGCTTCAATTTCCGCACCGTTTATGAATTTGAAAACCATCCGTCCGTCCTTATAAATGGTGGCATAGTCAATCGATGCAATCCATAACTTGTTGTCGAAAGCTGACGGAGGCTCTGGTAGCTCCATGACCTCAAACATAAATCCGCCTATGGCGGTTGCCTCAAGGTTACGCTTTCTCCTTTCTTCCTCAAGTTTATCCTTTCGGTTTTTCAGCTTTTCGTATCGCTCGGCGTACTCGTTGTACCTTTTGTTGTAGTCATCTTGATTTTGCGCCGTTGTAGCGTTTTCTGTAATGCTCTGACGGATAAGACCATTTACAACTTCGATTTCCATGTCGAGCCTTTCAATTTCCTCGTCAATCTCTGTGGTGTCGGTGAGGGCATCCTGCATCAGGCGGCAGTCCTCTATAAGCTCGTCACGGTTTTCCAAAAGCTGTGAATAAGCCGAAAGAAATCGCATCTTGATTTCGTCCTCGGTCAAGTGCGGCGTTTCACATTTTTTCTCGTTTTTGAATTTGTCACGGCATTGCCATATTGTTCTTCTGTATTTTGTGTTTGACTGCCATACTTTAGAGCCGAGGAAACTGCCGCAGTCTCCGCAAATCAGACGGCAGGAAAAAATGCTGTTGCCACTGTACTTATTACCAATCTTCTCACGTCTTGCCATTTCCTGTTGTACCAAATCAAACTCGTCAGGTGAAATAATCGCTTCGTGGCTATGCTCAATATAGTATTGCGGCACTTCGCCTTCGTTGACTTTTCTCTTTTTTGTGAGGAAGCTGACGGTAAACCCTTTTTGAAGAAGTGCGGAGCCTTTGTATTTTTCATTTGTGAGAATGCTCTGAATTGTCGTTGCTCGCCACTTTTCTTTATTTGCAGGTGTCGGTATGCCCTCCGTTGTTAACTGCCTTGCAATAGCCCCTGGGGTTTTTCCGTCAATAAACATACTGTATATTCTTCGCACAAGCTCCGCTTCTTCTTTGACTATCTTCGGCAGTTTGTCTTCGCCCTTTTCATAGCCGAGAAAATTCTTATATGCAAGGCTGAATTTTCCGTCTGCAAATCGTTTTCTGTGACCCCATGTTACATTCTCGGAAATACTCCTGCTCTCTTCCTGTGCAAGGCTTGACATTATCGTTATAAAAAGCTCACCCTTGCTGTCGAGGGTGTAAATATTTTCTTTTTCAAAATATACCTCTACGCCGTTGTCCTTTAATTCTCTAACGGTCACAAGCGTGTCGACCGTATTTCTTGCAAATCGGCTGACCGATTTTGTTATGATTAGGTCGATTTTTCCTTCCAAAGCGTCCTTTATCATTTCGTTGAAGCCGTCACGGTGTTTTCGCATAACACCCGTTAAGCCTTCATCGGTATATACCTTTACAAATTCCCACTGTGGGTTTTTCTTTATGAATTTTGTGTAATAATCCACCTGCGCCTCATAGCTTGTAAGCTGTTCCTCGCTGTCGGTTGAAACCCTCGCATAACCTGCCGTTTTTCTTTTTGTTGGATTCGTAAGCGACATTCTTGTCATGGGGTTTATTGTTTGAGGAATTACTGTAACAGTTCTTTCCATTGTTTTTGATTCCTTTCCGTAGTTTTTTGCCTTGCGGCTTCTTTCATTTCAGCCGTCCAACTCTCGCTTCTTGAACGGTCTTTCCATGTACGCTCCACGGTTTGACCGTCTTTCAATATAAACCTTACGGTGTTTTCAGGCAGAATTTCGATGCGCTCAATCTCCTCAATGTTGTCGGTAACATCGACAATGAGCGATTCGAGCGTATTTTCGGGAATCTGCTTTGACGGACATTGTGCTTTTCCGTAGGTGTTATAGGTATTACAAATCCAAGTAAAACCTGTGGCTCTTTTCTTTCGCTTATAGCCCTTGCCACACAATCCGCAGAAAACTTTTCCTGAAAACGGTTTATGTACTCTTGCGCACGTTTGCCTGTTTGCAATTATAGACCGCCGCCTATGCTCCTCTTGGATTTCGTTATAAAGGTCAAGAGGAATAATCGCTTCATGGGAATGCTCCACATGGTATTTCGGATGCTCGCCGTTATTTACGAGCTTTTTCTTTGTGATGTGGTCTTTGCGATAAGTCTTCTGAAGTATCAGGTTTCCTGTGTAGTTATAATTTCCAAGAATGGCTCTGACACTGGTTTGCGACCATGCGCATCCGCTTCGAGTTTTATATCCTTCTTCGTTCAGCTTTTTCTCAATGGCTATAACGCCCATTCCCGATAAATACAAATCACAAATGTGCCTTATCACCTTTGCTTCATCGGGGATAACTACAAAGCGGTCTTTTTCAAAACGATAACCATAAATGTATTGATTCCAGGGTAGTCCGTCTTGAAAATTTTTTCGTACTCGCCATTTTTGATTTTCGCTTGCAGAACGGCTCTCTTCCTGTGCGTATGAGGCGATAAGCGTGATAAGCAGTTCGCCTTCTGCGCTTAAGGTGTGAATATTCTCTCGTTCAAAATAAACATCGATTCCGAGGTCTCGCAATTCTCGAATTGCATTCAGGGTCGTAACTGTATTCCTTGCAAATCGTGAAACGGATTTAGTTATTATTAAGTCAATTTTTCTTTCTCTGCAATCATCAATCAGCCTTTGGAAATTTTCTCTTGAGTCCTTCGTTCCTGTTATTGCTTCGTCAGCATAAACACCTGCGTAAATCCAACCGACACGGTTTTGAATAAGGTTGCTGTAATAGCTGACCTGTGCTGACAGGGAGTGGAGCATTTCCTCTTTGCCGCTTGAAACACGAGCGTATGCCGCAACTCTTGTCCCTTGCTTCTGCAACGGTGCTGTAAACTTAACTTTTTTGATTTCCCGTTCCAACATAATCACCTCCTTCATCGTGTCACATATTACCTCTAAAGCCGCATTATATCAAGCAATTCAGCGATATATAGTAGACGAATTTACACCGTATTTATTGGTCATAATTTTATCAATTTTACCGTACTCTTCGGTGGTGATTATGCCCCGTTCAAGCATTGCTTTTGCAAGGGACATCGCCTGTCTGTATTTACGGATTTGCTCTCTGATATCCACGTTCATTCACTACACCCCTTCCTCATAGCGGAAACGAAGCAATCTCTCGAACAATACTTTTTTCGCTTCGATGGTACGCTGTCATATTCTTTTCCGCAAAAATGGCATTTTCTTTTAATCACAATTCTTTTTGCCATTTCGCTCCTGTGCGCATTCCACCATGAAATCCTGCATTCATAGGAGCAGAATTTTTTTCTTTTTTGATGCTCAATTTGGGTGATAGGTTTACCGCAAAACTGACAAGCATTCTTTTCGATATTTAGTTGTTCCACTTCATCCAAAGGGTGACGGCGGCAAAACGACTTTACAGAATTTAGAGGAATTCCTGTTTCTGTTGAAATTCGTTTATAACCATATCCCTTTTTCTGAAGGCGTGTGATTAGTTCGGATTCATTGACCGTCATGTTAAAACCTCTTTTCTAAAAATTGCCTCTCATAATATAGCCACGGGAAACGGTAAAAACTGACGGTCTAAACAAAAAAAGCCCATAAAAAATTTTATAGGCTTTCATTTCTATTAAGTTTTCAATAGCTCATCAAGAGTGACAGGCGCATAATTCCAATGCATACACCCCACATTATAGATTTGATTGATAAAGCCTTCATCGTTAAGCTGTTTTGCAATTTCCACCTCTTTCAATGCTTCATGTGTATCGTGCGAATGCCCGTGCAGATGAATGGCATGGTAATGGTGGCAATTATAAAACGGCATAAAATAGTGACTTAAAATGCAACGGCGGTTTGTGCCATCTTCAAGTTTTACCGTAATATCGTCAAAGTCCTTAACCCCTGCGAGAGCCTTCTTTGCTTTTGCATTACTTAAAAAGCGGTCGTGATTTCCTCGGATGAGAATAATTTGACCGTTCAGGGATTTAATTATCGCCTCGGCTTCATCGTTTTTTGTTTTCCAAATCATATCGCCAAGAACATATACAAGGTCGCACTTTTCAACCTTATTATTCCAACGGCGTATCAATTCCTTGTCCATTTCCTCGACCGAAGAGAACGGACGGTTATCAAATTGTATAACATTTTCGTGTCCGAAATGCAAGTCAGCCGTAAATAGCACTCTGCCCATTATCTCACCTCCAATTACAGGTTTTTCCTTACAACAAGTGTACCTCGGTAATATCCTGCCATACGCATTTTTTAGCCACTTTTTCCTCTTCATCGTAGGGAAGATTCATAAAGGATATTACTTTTTCTTTTGGAAAATCCATGTGTCTATATTTCGGGATTATCCCTTGCGGAACGACCCCGACTTTTTCTTCGCCTTTAACTCTGTCTATCAAAACGTCCGCATCTGAAAGATATACAGGAATTCCTGCACGGCAAAGTGCTAAATAAAACTTCATCGTTTCATTCGACCGTGCCTCCGAAGACCCATCCAATCGTAAGAAGTACCCATTTTCATCTTTGTGCGGATACAGAGATATATGTGTAGAATTACCGCCACGACAAACTTCAAAGGGATGACCGATACGCATTCGGGTGCTTGTTAGCCACTCCTCAAAAGCATCGGCAGAATCGATGTCAAGGTCTAAAAGACCATCGTCCCTGCCATCCGCATGAGACTTATATTGCTCTTTGGGTGTCTTGTCGCAATCCGTGTAACCCATCGCTTTATAACCCATAGCACAGAAACGGAAAAAATCACCTGCGGTCATTGAATCAAGATGGGTCGTATTTTCTTCCCAATCTTGGCATTGCGCCTCTGCAAATGCCACAAACTCTGAAAGGTCATTATCGGTTAAGCCTTTAAATAGCTCTTCTTTTATGTGCGGATACATTTCCCATAAGTATTTTTGCTTGATAGTCCCTGTTTTGTGTTCAGGTGGCAGGTTGTCCCGAACATAATCCATGTACGTTCCATCTTCCAGTTTTTTGATAGCCTCTTGAATTTGCTCTACCAACCAACCTGTCAAATCACTTATTTCGAGTTCAAAGCCTTTTTGCCGTTTCGGGTCTATTACAATCACGGGTCTATTACCTAAAAGAACAGCCCTGTATTGGATTTCCTTGTCTTCCACCGCCGTAAAGTTGTACCACTCTACTTCTTTCGGACAGTGGCATAACCATAAATCCTCGTATTCTTCACGGTTTTCAACCTCTCCCAATTCATATAAATCTTCGTATTTTTCCCACTGCTCAATACTTCCACGCTCGGCTCGAAACCATAATTCACGACACCCGTTTTCGGTTACGGGTGAGATTTTTTCAAGAAGCTCAAAAATTTTATCAATGTCTTTATAAGCCTTTTTATCATACTGATATAAAGAATCAGAATAATAATTTTGACGGTCACCCAAAGTATGAATGTAATGGTTTATTTGCGGAGTGTATAATATTTTGCCCATCTATTAACCTTCTTTCTTTGCGGCTTTCAAAACCTCCGCTGTATAATCAAATGGGATTTTGCCACATTTAATCGTTTCTTTTATAAATAGTATACAGGCTTCCTCGACCGAAAGTCCGTAGAGGCTGAATATTTTTTCAGCTTCTTTCAGTAATTCAGAATCAACCTCAAACGAAATTGTTACCATTTCCATAGCGTGTCCTTTCAGTTAAGCATGGTTTCACGGTGCGCCTCTAAATCACTTTTTAATGATGCCCAAACATCCGCTTGAGGAATGTCGCACTGCAATTCTCTGTCGATGTCCCGAATCATTACCTCGACCGAAACCCTACCGAAAAGGTCTATATGCCTTTTTACATAATTAGCTACCACCGTAGGCATATATGTATTTCTTCCAATGGAATACCTCAAAGCGCATCCTACAATGTTTTCAAAATCCGTGTCCGCAACAATCCCAAACCAATGGGCAGGACACAGAATAAGGTCGTCTTTGCCTTCATCCGAAATAACAAAAGCAATGTCCTCTTTATCACACCGTTCAAGATAATCATCCAAATGCTCCGACAGGTCTTTGCGACTAATGCGTTCCATGTTTTCTATAAGGCGTTTCAAGCTCATATTTTTACCTTCCTTCTTTTTAATTTTTGACTACATCCCAACCCTCGAAGAGAAAATGCATTTTATCTATTCGCTTGTCGGTATGCCAATGACCGCAAAACCACGCCATGTACTTTAAATTGTCCTCAATTTTATCAAGCCATATTTCTGTGCTTTTATCAACCTTTGATTGGTCGACCTGCGAAAGAAAAACCTCTGTCGGCTCGTACTTCAGGGGACAGGTGTGGGAAAGCACAATGTTGATTTCGTTCTCTTCAAGTTGCTTTTCTACATATTGTTTTATTTCATCCGAGGGCTGTTCGTCCTCCCACCATCCGTAATTCATAGCCAGGCGATAATACTTGTCTACGCTGTACGCTCCGCCAATTGCAATATAACGGTTTCCTTCAATGCTATAAATCTCGCCGTCTTTAGCAAATTGCAAGTGTGGGTATTCGTCCTCAATCCATACTTTGCCGCCGTTCCATTCGGTCAAATGATAGGATGGTATATTTGCAGGGCGCATCTCGTGGTTTCCGTGTATGCACAGAATGTCAACGCCGATGCCATTCAGCATCGATTTTACCAATGCGTCCCTGCTACCCGTATAATAATTTGCTCCCACATCACCGAGAATTATTATTACATCGGAATCCGAAAACCCCGACTTTTTATAGAATTCAATTACCCTTGAAGGGTTACCATGAATATCTCCCGTTAAAAAAACCATAAAGGCACTTCCTTTCATATTAAAAAATTGTATCACAAAAAAAGCCAAAAATCTCGCCTTTTCCAAAAACATAATTGATTTTTCAAAAATGTAATTCATTTTTTCAAAATCGTAATTAAAAATCTTGAAAATGTATAAACTACAATTTATACCGTATGTCAAGTTTTCGACTGCAGGTTTATTGTATTAAAATATTGTTCGGGCTAAAATTGTTTTAATACCGATGATACGAATCGGGCATTTGTGCATCCCGTAAAGTTCTTTTTAACGCCTTTGCTGTGTCGGTTATGACCTTTTTCTCAAATGGGGTACAGCCTTCAAGAATTGGAGAGAAGTCATCCTTTTGGTCATTTCCGAATTCAATGTTGTATGACAAAAGCCTATCGGCATTAACCTTTAGCGCATTTGCAATATCAACAAGCGTTTCAAGACTTAACTGTTTTTTGCCCGTTTCAATGTAGCTTATGTAGCTTGGTGACTTGTCGATGATTTCGGAAAGTTTCTCTTGAGTGAGCTTTCTTTTTTTACGAACCTCCTTGATGTGTTTGCCAATAAGAGTATAATTTAGTGACATAATATATGCCCTCCTTTAAAAAATATTTCACTTCAATTATACCTTATCGGCTGTAATATAGTCACCTCGCTATTCACGATACCGTTAGGTGGTGATAAACTATAAGGAAAATATAGTCTATTGGCGATAAGAGGTGTAATTAATGGACGACAAAACTATTTTGAAAGAGATAGGACAGCGAATACGGCAAATCCGTGTTTCAAAGGGAATGACACAAAACGACCTCGCATTCAGTGCACACCTTGCCCCCTCAAACATAAGCGATATCGAGCTTGGAAAAAGCAATATGTGGATTGTAACTTTTGTGAAGATTGTAGAGGCACTTCAGGTCTCTGCCGATTTAATCTTGCGTTCAGATGTGCCTGAAGTAAACAGCATATATAAAAAAGAGTTTTCCGAAATGCTCGATGATTGTTCGCCAACCGAAATAGAAGCAATATTAAAAATAGTTTCCGAAGTAAAATCAACGCTTCACAAGCCGAAAAAAGAAGAAGATTATTAAGTGAGAATTACCCGTTCTCACTTTTTTGTGCCAAAAATTATTTTTTTTTTCAAAAATCTATCCCCATAGTCACATTCTGACTGTGGGGATATTTACTTGTTCGTCAGCTCGCTATAAAATACACGATAAGATATTTTTTATAATGGAGGGTAAGTATATATGGACGAGCTTGACATTTACGAAAAGTTAAGTGAAATCTCGACACCACAGTTTTCCTTAACGTTCGGTGACGAATCGGAGCGAGCGATTAAGATTGCCGAACACAAAACATGGTTGCAAAGCATCAGGCATGAGCGACCTAACACTTCAGTTCCATACAAAGTTGGAATTTATATCAGGTTTTTCAATCAAACAAAATACGATAACTATTTAGCTTATCACAAAAAAGAATTCTTGGACACGATTGGTCTTTGTCCCAATTGGGAGTTGGTGGATTTTTATATCGATGAAGGACAGTCAGCACCCAATATGGAATCGGCAAAAGAATGGAGCAGGCTTCTTTGCGATGCAATGGACGGAAAAGTTAACCTGATAATCACGCAGAAAATATCGAATGTATCAAAGAAAATACATGAAGTCACATTCTGCTCACGGATTCTTGCTGGTCAAAAACCGCCGATTGGAATATATTTTATTTCAGAAGATATATTCACATTGGCATCCTACTATCAAAACGACCTGCACGATACGCAGTTTTTGCCTTCGGGAATGGAATTGCTACCCGACTCTGACTATGAGCCTGAAGACGGCATGAGGAGGCTCCCAAATGATTGATGACAGCAAAAGGATGATTCGGGAAGCACAGAAAGAAAAAATCCGCCGCAGGATGCACATACAGGTTGACCCCGAAAACTACGAGTATATACCTGCGGAAAAGCAAACCGACTATTATGATAACGAAGCGCATCAGCGTGTGGCAATTTACGCAAGAGTGTCAACGGGCAGTAAACAGCAAACGACATCTTTCGAGCTTCAGCAAAGGTATTATGAGGATTTTGTTCGCCGCCATCCAAATTGGACGCTTGTTAAAATTTATGCCGATGAAGGCATCAGCGGCACTTCTCTCGCTCATCGTGATGAGTTTAATCAAATGATAGCAGATTGCCGTGCAGGTAAAATCGACCTTATCATTACAAAAAGCGTGTCGAGGTTTGCGAGAAACATAATGATAACCATTGGTATGGTCAGAGAGCTTTCCGAAATGAAGTCACCCGTAGGCGTTTTCTTTGAATCGGAAGCAATCTTCTCATTGGATGACGATTCGCAGTTAGCTCTTTCCTTCGTTGCAACAATGGCAGAGGAAGAATCGCATACACGAAGCAGGAGCATGGAGACCTCCTTGCGCATGAGATTGGATAACGGCATACCGCTTACGCCGAAGCTCCTCGGTTACACACACGATGAAGAAGGAAACTTAATAATCAATCCTGCTGAAGCACCTACCGTCAAGCTCACATTCTATATGTATCTTTTCGGATATTCTACAAAGCAAATAGCTGAAGCCCTGATTGCGTTAGGTCGCAAATCATATCTTGGCAATATTAAATGGACGCCAGGAGGGATTGTGCAAATATTAAGGAATGAACGGCACTGCGGCGATGTGTTTACGAGAAAGACTTTCACTCCAAACTACCGAGACCATAAATCCCGTAAAAACACAGGTCAGCGACCTCGAAGCCGATATAAAAATCACCACGAAGCCATCGTGTCACGAGAGGACTTCATTGCCGTTCAGAAAATGCTTGATAATGCCAAATACAAAAACCGCACTTTCATGCCCGAATTAAAGGTAATCAACGAAGGTGTCCTTCAGGGCTTTGTCGTTATTTATCCGAGGTGGGCGGCGTTCAAAGAGGACGATTTTATGAAGGCATCTTCGGGCGGTTATTCGGAGGTAGACAATCCTTTGCTACATGATAAAAGCGAAATCAACGTGACGGTAAGCGCAGGTGACTTCGATTTGCGAGGCTTTGAAGTGGCTCGTACAGAATTGTTTGATAACTACAACAAGCCATACATAAATTTCTTTGACAAGTCCATGCGGTTAAGTGCGATGTGTACCAATAAGTTTGCAGAGAAAAACAATATAGAATTATTGGTAAATCCTATCACCCGTAAGTTCGCCGTAAGGACAACGGACAGCAGTAATCGGCAAAGTGTGGTTTGCTCAAAGAAATCAAACAAGAAATATCAGCCGAGAACAATACCAATCACAGCCTTTTATGACACCCTTTATTCTCTCTTCGGTTGGAACACGGATTTTAATTATAGGATTACGGGTACATTATTTGAAAGCGGAAACGACAAGGTATATATTTTCGACACGGCAAATTCGGAAGCGTTTTTAAAGCCGTACCTCATTCCGAGTACAGCGGATGATGGCAAGGATTCGTATATAACCTATAAGCCTTTAACGCCATACGGCAAACGCATCAAAGCAATACCTGAAGAGTGGACTACCAACTTCGGCAAACAGTATTATGTACATGAAAAAAGCTATGCCGAGCTAAACGCCCAAACCGAGATGGATTGGAAACTTCGTATGGAAGGGCAGTTCATTGATACAGGTAAAAAAATCAATATCACGAGCTTTGAAGAATTAAGAGCTTATATAAAACAGGAATTAGGTGAAATCAACCTACAGGAGGAAACAAACTATGAATCAATTTGAAAATGGATTCCCATCAGCTAACTACAACGAAGCAAACACAAACACACCCTCAATTACAGAAAATGACGAAGTCCTCGAAATGGGAGAGGATTTTGACTTTGAGGGATTTCAAGTTGTGCGCAGAGAGTTTTTTGCGCATATGCGTGAGCCGTCCGTCTGCTTCAACAATTACAAGTTCTATGTTAATGCGGCTTGCCTCGCCAAATTCCCAAACTGTCAGTACGCACAGGTATTGATAAATAGGAATAATAAAATTCTCGCCCTACGACCCTGCCCCGATGAAGCGAGGGACGCTTTTAAGTGGTGCAACATCTCGGAAAAGGACGGAAAAAGGAAACCAAGACAAATCACCTGCAAGCTGTTTTTTGCAAAAATATTCTCGCTTATGGAATGGGACACAAACCACCGATACAAAATCCTCGGAAACATTATCCATTCAAATGACGAGTACCTCCTGGCATTTGACCTGACCTCAACGGAAGTTTATCAGCGGACAAGCCCTGAAGGTGAAAAGCACAAGACCGCAAGAGTTCCTGTTTTTCCTGCGGAATGGCAAGACCAGTTCGGTTTACCGTTTGCAGAACATCAAAAGGCGATGAAGATTAATATTGTTGACAGCTATGCAGTGTATTCAATTCAGGACACAAAGACTACTGGTAACAACGAAGAGCGAGAGGATAATACAGAAACCGAAACCGATGCTTCAGTTGTTCCCATGCTTCCTGAAACAATACCGATGGGAGGAGGCGGCACTATATGATTGCGACAGCAATGCCTCCTATCACAATCGCCATTGACCTAAAAAAATCAAGGATTCGGATTCACAAATCACTGCTTCACATGATGGGTGACCCAAAGCACATACAATTGCTTGTAAATCCGAATAACAAGTATGTTGCAATACGAGCTTTGAAACCGAACGAGCCGCACGAAAACTCGGAGCGTATAAGACCGATTGACATGATGGCAGAAAACTCCATTGAGTTTTACAGCAAGTATTTTATACAAAAGCTCTGTGAGCTTGTAGATGAGCTTGACACGGATTATTCCTACCGCTTAATGGGCACGATTGTTCCGACACATAACATGGCAGTTTTTTCGTTAGATACACTTACCCCAATTGAAAAAGAAGGTGAGAATTAATGTATTATGGGAGCCACAAACAACTTAAAATTAAAAAGGAATTTAAAAACCTCATCCGACCGTTACATCAACAAGAATATTTACAGCTTGAAGAGAACATTTTGAAAGACGGCTGTCTTGACCCGATAATAACATGGAATGGGTATATAGTTGACGGGCATAACCGCTACGAAATATGTACCAAGCACGACATCCCGTTCAATACTGTCGAGATAGCCTTCGAGTGTGACGAAGAGGTAATTGCTTGGATTTGCGCAAATCAACTCGGCAGAAGGAACATATCCAATGAAACGAGGAGGTTTTTAATTGGGATGCAGTATGAAACAGAAAAAATCCTGCAAAGCAAGAAAAACCCTAACGGTCTCAATCAATACAGCGATTCCGATGACCTTGCCCCAGGGGATATCGAAAAAATGCAGGGAGCTTCGGTTTCTACCCATAAAACGGCGGAGCGCATAGCTGACGAAAACCATGTGTCCACTGCGACCGTTCAAAAGTATGCGATTTATACGAGGGCACTTGAAACCATCGGGTCAAAGGAGCCTGAATTAGTACCCAAAATCCTGTCGGGTCGGTATAAAATCTCGCATAACAACATAGTAGAAATGTCCCATCTTTCAGCCGAGGAATTAAGCAAAATCAATCAGCGGCTGAATCGAAGGAAAAACCCATACCTTCAGTACAGCAAATCAAGAAATGCAATACAGAATAATCCGCAGGCTTTAATAAAAAACAACAGTCCGAGCGTTAAGCAGATGCCTGAATTCGACCCCGATGCGGAAGTGACGGAGCTTACCCTTACCATGTCATCATGGATAAGCTCTATTAACCGCACAAAAGTTAATGCCAACCTTGCGATTATTTCCGAAACGGCAAAAACAAAACTCATAAGCTCGTTACATGGTTTGGAGTCAACCATAAACGAAATGCTAAACCTTCTTAAGGAGGCAGAATAATGTCCGATTACTCACAATTTGTACCCAAAGTGCATTTTGAACAGATACCGATAAAAAACCTCGTTTCCAATCAAGACTACCAGAGAAATCTATCTGTTTATCATGTGGAAAAGGTGGCAGAAAACTTTGATTTGTATCAGATAAACCCTGTAAAAGTGAGCCGAAGGGACGGAATAAATTATGTTTTTGACGGACAGCACACGATAGAGACAATTCTTTTAGTTTCAGGGTCGCAAGACACTCCTGTTTGGTGCATGGTTTATGATGATTTGACTTATGAGCATGAGGCGGATATTTTTGCAAATCAGATGAAGTACACAAAAAAGTTACAACCCTATGAAATTTTCTGCGCCAATATTGAAGCAGGAAACCACGACCAGCAAATGATAAAAGAGCTTGTCGAGTCATACGGATTAACGATTGGCACGGGAAAAGCTCCTGGGGTTATTAGTGCAGTTTCGACATTGGAAAGCATTTATTTCAAGTACGGCGTTCAAGTTCTCAATCATGTTTTAAGGCTTTGTGTTGCAACATGGGAAGGCGATATAAACTCTTTTTCAGCTAACATCTTAAATGCCATAGCGAAGCTCATAGTCACATACAGGGACACGCTTGACGATGAGGTGTTTATTGAAAAGATAGGAGCAATTTCACCTAAAACTCTCGGCAGGACTGCCCACGACAGACGACCTGGCTCGTTAGGATATGCGGAAGCCATGATAATTGCCTACAATGGAAAACGTAAAAATCCTGTCGGTAAATTGTTTATGAATAAGCTGTATTCAAAGGACTATTACCTTGACGAGGACAATGATGATTCAGAGTTTGATTACGATGACGAAAATGAGGAGATTTGATTTATAAAGAGTTTCTTTATCAGGCAAAAATGCGGATTTTGGAAAAAGTGCCACAGCCCAAACTCCGCATTATATGGTGGTTTTTGCGGTCTCAAAATTACATTTTTGAAAAAACCAATTACATTTTGGTCTGTACCAAAAAGTATGCTTAACCTCTTTTTAAGCATAAGAAAAAGCCCACTGAAAGAGACATCAGTGGGCAGTTCTGTTATTCACCATATATTCCTGCACGGTCATTAATGACGAGCATACGGAGCATATTATCATCAATATTTAGTTTTCCTTCCTCATCGCCTTTGAGATAGCCTTTATTGATGAGCTTCGTAATGGTAGGCTTTGCCCATTCGGGCATATTGTCGTCAACCCAAGCGTAAATCATTTTATGCTCCAGTTTGTCGACCTTTTCAGCAAGAGTGCCGACCGCATCGACAAGTTTGTTAAACTTCGTTCTTTCCTCCGTAGTCATAGGTTTTTCATCCTCGCTTTCCATAGTGTATTTTACATCGGCTCTGAAGCCGTCCATCGTGTAATTAAGCCCCACGCCTTTCCAAAGGTGTTCAGGGTCACCGTGATTTGTCGCTATGCCAATCGCATGACCTTCACGGTGAGAAACAATGTCCTTCATAGGATTTAGATTGTATTTTTTGCAGAGCATGGCAAAAAGCTCAACGGCGGCATTATAAGTCTTTTTGACCGAAGCCTGTGCCGCCGCTTTATCGGAGCAGGTGAAGGAGGAGCCTTGTGTGTACTTAATACAGGAAGGCTCGCACATTTCAACTCCGATATGCGTGTTATTGGAAGAGCCGCCGCCGTGCCAACCTCTGTGATTCCACGGGAGCGTTTGATAAATAATGCCTGTGTTTCCGTCAATAAAACCGTGAACACAGGCATTCTTGTAATCAGGGCGATTCCAATTCTGAATAAAAACTTGGGCATTAGGTTGCGGACAGCCTACGGAATGGAGCATCAGCCCCTTTACCGTGATTGTCCGTCCTGCGGTATAACAGGGGTTTTTCGTCAAAATGCTTTCAATAATCTGCATTTGTCAATCCTCCTTCTCGCTTCTGTCGTGTAGCTGTTCCAAGATAACCTTTATCTTTTTCGGAACGGGCAGACCGAGGTGTGTTGCGTTTTCCAAAAGTGATACACCCTCATTGGAAATGTAGAAGAAAATAACTGCTGTTCGTAAAACAGACCCTGACCCGATAATATGCGTGTCAAGGATGTGACCCATACCTACGAGCGCAAAAATGAGTACCTTTTTGCAAATACCTCTGAAGCCCACCTCGCTCGACAGTCTTTTGTCAAGCACGGCGCACATGAATCCTGTTATGTAGTCAATAACAACAAACGCTATCAGTGCATACAACAGACCATCACATCCCCCCAAAAACCAACCGAGCCAACCGCCCACTGCGGCAAATAAAAATTGTGTAGTGTTCCATAGTTCCTTCATGCAAATCAATCCTCCTCATCAATCAGATTTAATAGTTTTTGTAACTGCTCTTCCGTAAGCGAGGTATTGCCGAGCTTTACAATACCGCTTTTGCTTTCCAAACGTCCATCCGCATTTATGTCCCCATAAACGTCACCTCCGCTTTTTGTCATAAAAGCACGACCGCCACCGTTCACATCGGCAATAAAGATTTTGCTTATACCAACAAAACCATCGGGATTATATTTCGTCCCTGCAGGATATGTTTTTGATGTTTCTCCGTCATTGTAATTAACTGCATTTTCGAGCATCGGCATATACGCATCACCGAGTTTTATGCGCACCTTATCGATTAAATGGCGAGCGTTATGAGTTCCGTTGAAATTGTAGGTGTTCCATAAAAACTCGGCATTCATATTTCCTTCATAACGGTTGAAGTAAGGAGTCCATTCATCGTTGATGAAATATGAAAAACAAATATCCGCACAAATAAAGCGGTTAAAGCGTATGATGCCGCTTGAAATACCCATAATGCTTCTGCCGAAATCAATCTCGATGATTATGGGGTGGTCATGTGTCGGTATCTGTTTGAAGGTAAAGCCTGTGGCTATTCCGAAAAGCGGAATGTTGCATTCGGGTCTGAAAATCGGTGAAATGTCCGTTACCGTTTTATTCTTTTGCGGATGCCCTCGCCAAAACTCGGTTATTTCTTCCTCCTCGTTATTGGCATTGACATAGTAGCATTTGACCGACCCGACCTTATCCGCATAAGCCGCAACATCGTCCGTTTTGTCAATTGTCCTCGGCAATGCAAGGCTTAAGCCGTATTTATCAAGGGATGAAATCATACCTGCGCCGAAGCGATGCTCGTTTATAAGTGTGTTTGCATTGATAGCTCTATTGTTAAATCCGCAATCGGTGGCATTCTCACTTGTGTCCCTGCTACGCCACAACGCCCATTTGACGTATTTGCCGTTTGCATCCTTTTCAATAGGGATATACATATCACGCATCCAAGTTAATCCCGTTCTGCCGTAAGCCACGCTTGAAGCAGAATACGAGGTATACATACAGCAAGACGATTTAGAGGTTAAATAAATAGCACCGTAGGTTGTCCTTTGGTGGTCAAAAATCATCTCTTCAATTAAGTTGCTCTTGCCATGCATTAAAACACCTGCATCGGTAACCTTACGCCAAAGTCCAATCTCGGCAGGAAAGCCCATAACGGTTTCGCCCTCAATCGCCTCAAACTCGTCCGTTGCAGAATTGTACCGATATGCCTGTGTGTTTTCCACCCATGCGGTATTTTCATCAAGCGGCATCTCTCGTTCGTCTCCATCGTAAACATAGGGATTCATACTATCCTCGCCCGATGCCTGTCCGTCAATTCGGAGCGTGTTCCCATAAGAGTATGCAATCACACCATACCTGCATCCCATTATGTTATAGCAGTTTCGGTGCTGAAAAGTGTTAGCATTACTTAATGCGCCAAGTCCATAAATGTCTTCACCGACATCGAATTTGCAATGCACATCGCTCGGCTGACCTCCACCGAGGTAAAGTCCGCACATAACCGAGTTAAAAAAGCAATTGTCTATGGTTGTGAAATAGCAGTAGCCTGTCTTCGGGAAGTACACCCCGTAGGATTTTTCGATGAATTTTGTCGAGTATCGAAATGCGCCCTGAACGGTAACGTCCCTGACTGTGAGATTATAAAATCCGTACACGCCTTCACCGTCACCGAACACGCCGCCTGTATCAACATAAATTCCGCAATAGTGACCATTGCCTTCGGCATTTGCGGCGGCTGTTTCTTTATACGATTTCAAATAACCGTAGTAGGGTTTGCCCGTATTGGTGTAGTTCGTATCGTCATCAGTTTTTGCAAGATAAATTTTGATGTTTTCGATTTTACAGCCACCTGCCATAACACGGATTATAGGCTCGTAATTGTCCTCGGTTGCCCACAGGATAACTTCACCTTCACCACGGAGTGTCATCTGTTCGACATTCATTTTAAGAGGCGAGGAAATTCGATAGACGCCCGATGTCAAAACAACTTCACGAGAAAACGAAGGGTTGATATTTGCCGTTTGTCCGATGGCTGTTTGAATTGCCTGTGTGTCATCGGTTACACCATCGCCCTTGCCAATTTTGCCGTAGTCTTTAGACACTTCGATATTTTCCACACGGTAATTCAAATCATTTATGTTTTTCACCGTAGGACGCATCATACCGATAGCCGCTTCCGTGTTTTCAGGAGCCTTAAGCAGAATGTTTTTATAGGACACAAACCCGTCATCGCAGACAAATGAAACCGAATCGCCGCTTTGTATATACAACTTGTCGACATTCCGTTTTATCCTCGGCTCGGCAAGCTCGTACCTGAATTTATACTGTGCAAGTTTTATGCCCTGTTTCAGTTCCGCAAGCCCACCTCCATAGTTTTGTGCGATGGTAAGAACGGCATAATCCGAATTTGCCGCATAGGTAAAAGCAACTGCGTATTTATCATAGCCGAAAGTAGTATAAGCCGTTATGTCGTTTTCGCTTTTCACTTCAAATCCTGATTGCAGAATGTTTGCGGCTGTGCTTGCGCTGTTGACCGCAGGAGCATTTTCATCAGATGTGATTGGAATTCGGAATTTTGCAATCGCTCCGTTTGACGTTCCGATTCTCTCAAAGCTCAAAATCATATCAGCCGTTAACAGTACCTCATCTGAAAAACGCTTTATAAGTTGTGTTTCGTTGCATTCGTCATAAACGGTCTTGTACGAAAACAATTCAGGAATTTCAATACGCATCCCGTTAGTGGCATAGAGCGTTCCCTTTGTACCTGTGACACTCGGAAACGGAACAGTCCTTGAGTTTGAAATGTGTCCGTTTGGTGCATACTTCGTGCCGAGATTTGATGACGGCAAAGGAATAATCGAATGCTTTAACATTCCTTCATGTCCGCCGTAAACCTCGCCAAGCTGAATATCGGAATATGCGGCTTCGGGAAGTATGTCATAGTTTTTAGTATAAAAACTCCCGTCAAAGGCTGATGCGTATTCAGATACTCCTTCATGCGGAATAAAATACAATTTGCCGTTTGCGTAGGTTTTTATAACGTTCTCAATCGGCTCTGCAGACTTGTGAAGTTCGCTCCCTTCCATTTTTACAATCGCATAGATGTTCTTGAATGCAATTTTGCCGTCAATACAAATAAACTTGCTCCCGTTCAAGGAAAACAGCAAATCGGGATGCGGTTTCAAGTACGCTCTGCCGTTTACATCCATCGTTGCGACATTCAGTTCGTTATCGAGCATAAACTCGGTATAGCTGACCGTTTTAAGCTGTATCAGGTTGCCGTCAGCCTTTTTGACCGTCACATAAAAATACGGCACTTCGTCATTACTTGAGGGTCTTATGTGTGGGAACAATCCCCATGAAGTAGTAAACTGTTCGAGTTTGTTTTGGGTCTGTCCGTTTAAGATGTAATACTCATTTCCGTTCAGTCCCGTTCCCGTATTCCAAGTTCGCTGATTCCATATACTGTTGTCGTTGAAATTTCCGCTGTCTTTGTAGTACAGATTTACAAGGGTGATGCCGTCACAATCCGAATATGTTTGTGTGTTGCCGTCCGAATCGAGCCAACGGTAATATGAAGTTCTTACTGCGGCAGACTCCACGGAGGTTACGAGACGATTCCCAAAACTGTAAGCGTACCCGTCTTTATCAACATACTCATCTCGCATAAGCGGAAAAATCGAAAGAGTGTCATACTTTGTCAAGTCCATATCAGGCGTATAATCGACCCCTGCAGGGAGGCTTATAAGCGTACCACTAACGGACGATATTATTTTCCCGTACTTATTTGAAACAGAGCCATAGCTCGTTGATGTTGAGGTTGGTATGACAATATCCGTGACACCTCGCCATGTTATTTTTGCCGCATTATCGCTTGGCAAATCCACCCTATAACCGCCTGACCCTGCCGAAACTATGTCCTGAAGGTCAATAACAACTTCGGATTTCTTGTTCCCAACAGAAACGAAACCGCCCGAAACGTTGAATTGTCTGTTAAAGGTGTGACCCGTTTGGGGTCGGGTTTTGATATCCTCAATGTCCGCTTCTGCGTCAGAAAGGCGAGAATCAAGTTCACCGACATTTGTGTCGGTTGCCTGAACATCCGCTTCAATATCTGCAATGGATTCCGACATGGCTTCTGCTTCTGTTTCGACCTCGGCAAGTCTACCGTCTATATCAGAAACGGCATCCTCAATTTCCTGCGCCTTTGATTCAGCGTTTTGCATTCGAGCAGTAATATTTGCAATGTTCGTGTTGGCAGTATTCATATTTGCCTCTTGAGTAGAAACACGCCCCGTCAATGACGATATACTTGTTTCGTGCCGTGCTGTACTACCTTGAAGTGCGTTTATCTTGTTTTCGGCTGTAGTTTGCCGAGAAGCTGTTTCAGCTTGCGCCGCTTCAAGCGAAGAAACACTCTGCGTTAAATTGCTTGTCGCTTCATCTAAAACGGTCAATCTGCTATTCACCGAATCGGCATCTGCTTTTGTTTCCCATAGCCGCATCGCTTGTTCCCAAAATTCGGGGGTCGGCTCTGTGGGAGCAACACCCTCACGGTATGCACCTGTCGCAACACTAATGCTTATGAGGTTTGTCGATATGCGTTTTAAGGCTTCGTTTTCGTTTGTGCCGAATACGCCTACATCAATCCTGCCTTGATTGCAGAGAAGTTCCGCAGGAATATGGCATTTGTTATTATCAAGAATAACAAGCACATTATTAAAAACTGCTATTCTAACGGGAATATCGCCCCAAGAACGACTGAATTCAAACTCGCATTCATAGGTGTTGATATTGCCCGTATATGTTGGTATGTTTTTTTCGGTTACGGTCAGCTTATCGCCCGTGACCTTGAATTTGAATTTCATACGCCCTCCTTATAAATTTGCAGATAGCTTTCGCCAACATCGGTATTGGCGTAATAGTGCGTTAGTGTAATATAATAAACGGAGCCTTCCGTTAAGGAAAAGCTCCTGTCATAAAAATATCCGTCATAAAGTTGTGTGAATTCACCGTCATAAAAACGTATTTCGTGGTCTCCCGATTGTCGCTTAACTTTTATTTTATATGTCCCGTCCGAAGGTGGAATGAATTTATATAAATACATTATTTCAGATTCCGTCCTCAAATAGGCTGAATAAACAGGAGCAAGCGAGACAAGCGTACCATTCGCATTAGCAAATATGTTTGTTGCTTGTGTAAGCGTTCCACCTATATTGGCGTAAACTTCTGTCAAATCCTTTTTTACTCCCGAACGGTTTGTGAACACTCCGTACTGAAATGTGCCTGATGCGAGTTCGTTTATTTCGAGAGTTTCAGTAATACGAATTTGATTTATACTGCATCCCGTTGTCCATGTTCTGCTCGACCCTGGATTTGACGATGGCACAAAGGCTAATTTAGAAATGTTGTAATCATTCAAATCACAATCTATTGTATATTTTCCGTCACTTGGGAGTGTAAATGTCATAGCTTCATACCAACCGTAGCTGTCCCTATAAACGTAAAAATCCCAACTTCTATCAAGTACCGTTCCGCTTCCTGTGTTTTCAATTTCAAGGTCAAGGTTGATGTGTGAGCATTTCGGCAGTGAGGAATTAAACTGAACGGGGTATGTGTAACACCTGTTCAGAGTCACTCTCGATTCAGACCACTGCCAAGTAAAACGCCCTCGTTCCTCGTTGTAGTAGGTATACGGATAATCGTATGTGAAACCTATTGTTGCCACCACGCATCACCGCCTTAAAAAGTTTTGATAACGACATCGCCATTACTGGTTGTTGGAGGGGTGTCACCGCTCGTCCAAAAAACAATATTCCTGACCTGCTTTGTCGTATACGAGGTGTTTGACTGCGCCGTGAGCTTCGCCGTCATGGTCGTATCGGCATTTTTCTTGACGAAGTTCGTGTCCACATAAGTCTTGTTTGCAATGTCGTATGTCGATGACGGGCTTGCCACTTTTGCACGTCCGCCGCTGTCACGAATAATGAGCCGACTTGCTACATTGGAATCGGTTGCATTGTCGAGCTTTGCCTTATCCGCCGCACTCATAAATCCACTCGAAGATTGTGAGGCTGTTGCATGAGTTCCGCTTAATATGTGATTTTTGCAATCCTCCAAATTTACGAAAGGAGTAGCTTGCCAAGAGGATAGCCCCGTTATGGCTTTCAGTCTGTTTGCTATCCACCCGAGTACGACCGAGAGCTTACCGCCCGTAGAGCCGCTTGTAGGAGCGGTTACGGCAGAAACCGTAGGCGTTAATGCCGTATCAATACTGTCAAGGTCGGCATTTATTACTGCAATATCCGCATTTTCTGTATATAACGGTTTTTGGAAATTGTAATTTGTTGTTTCTCTCGGCATAACTTATCACCCCTTAAACCAAATCAAAACCTTGTCATCAGCTATTCGCTTCAGAACAGGGTATCCGTTTTCGATAGATTTTACAGCAATACCGCCCTCGCCGCATCTGCATACATCACCCGACTCTAATGTTCCGTCATCGTAAACAATAAGTTTTCCGAGCACACCGACCGTTGCCCATTCGGGACGGTCTTTTCTCGGTATATATTTTGTTTCTGCATTCCATTCGGGATTAAGAATAGGCTGACTTTCTATATGTTCTTCAATCAAAACATTTCCTTCTTCGTCCAACTCTGCAGGAACGACAACATCGTGGTATTGTACCCGACCGAAATCGTCTGTTACAAATTTGCCTTGCCAGTGCATTTCACCGCTGTCACCGACAATTGCAGGTGTAGCGGATACTATTCCGAGAGGCGTTTCAAAATCATCGCATTTTATGATTTTATCGCCTGAAAGTCTTACAAAATACCCTGTACGGTCTTCCGATTCGGGATTACCGTCCGCCCATTCAAAAAACTCCGAATAGTCAGCACATGGAGATGAATATTCTCCGTCCGCCGACACATTACCATTTGAACGTACCAAGAAAGCCATGCCAGGGGTTTTCAAAGTTTCACCGTTTGCAAGACCTAAAGAAAACATTTCTTCGTTGTTACCGTATTTTCCAAAAGTAGATGCGCCGTGAGCCGCCGAATGGACATGAATCCCGTGAGCAAAACTGTATTTACCCGATGCTATGCTATAATAACCACTTACAAAATCAGCTAACGTGTAATTTGATGACGTATCTAAAACAAAAGCATACGGCTGAGGTAATAACGTTTCAGCATAAGTATTTGTCGAAAAAGACACATCTGTCAGCGTTAAAACATTATTATTGATACTGCTGATTGTTGCTTCTTTAAACAAGAAACTATTATTTTTATTATAACAGCGGATGATTATTTTTTTGCCCACAATATTTGTTGTATCCTGTCCGCTTTCAATTGTAAGCGTTTTTGCCGCATTATTTAGAGAAGTGCATTTTAATGGTCTTCCGTATATTCTTGTATAGTTACCACAAGAAAACGAATACGGTGAATAATTATATGATGCGTTAAAAGAGGCACTTCGCTCTGCGTGTGCTTGACTGCTGTTTGCCGCAAAGGAATAAAGAGCTTCCGCTTTGCCGTAACCAAACGATGCCGCATAGTTTCCCGATGCTGTGGAATAGTTCGCCGCCAAGCTGTATGACCCCTTTGCATGACCACTGTTTAAGGATATGCTGTTTGTTCCCGATGCTTCAGTTCCCATGACTAATGCTTTTATATTCCCTTCATATGAGAAATTGTCATTTAAAGCCACAAAATTATTTATATACGGACAGTCCAAAACGGTGTGTATCTCATCGGGTGGGTCAAAACTCATGCTTAATCCGATGACTTTAAAATAACTTTCACTTATTTCGCTTATTTCACATAATTGCAGTCCCGAATCAACAGAAACCCAATCCTCCCAATTCTCATCAGTCCATTGCAATACAAGAGAAAAAATAACCTTGTCTCCGATTTCAAAAGGTGGTGGGAGTTGTTGGTCAGCATCGTAGTCATAGTTATCATAATAAATTTTACCATCGGTGTCGATCCAAGTAATGTAAAAATAAGCATTCGGCTCTTTGTAAACGGTTTTGTTACCGCCAATAAGGTTTACGTTATTACCAACGATAATATTGTTCGAGCCGATAATAAGGTTATTACTTCCACGAACAGCATTGTTTTTTCCTACAATGACGTTGTTTTCGCCATCCACATAAAACTGATTCTCGTCAATTGAGGAGCCACCGCCGCCTGTCTGGTAAATTTCGTTGATTGCCTCAACCACAGTCTTTGCACTCGTTCTTAATCTTTCCACATTGCCGACATCGGCGTAGGTTGCGAGACCGATATCGTTAGGATGAATATTCGCCATTTTTAATCCTCCAATCTTGCATAAGCTCTATTCCCGTCCCACACCACTTTTGCATTACCTTTGTCTTCGGGACAGAAATAGACAAAGTTTCCTATAATCAACAGGGATTTTACGACCTCAAAGGTCAACAAGAATTCCCATGTGTAGGTTTTTACTTCGTTCCAATTTTCAAGCTCGTATAAAATATCTTGCCACAGCCTGTAAGTGAAAATATATTCTACCGCAAGGTGGGCAGGTTTTATTTCCTCGACCATAGCTTGAATGTCAGCGAGGTTATACGGCACACCTGTTTTTGAAGTGAATTTCACCGCAAAGGCGTATTCCGATGGATATTCGATGATTTCTATTTCGCCGTTTATAAACGACTTTGCTACATTTTTCATCATCGACTTGGTGACTGTACCCGTGCCACGGAGTCTTGAAAGAACACGACCTCTGCGAGTTTCAATATCTGCTTCCGAGTCAGGGTCAAGCCCGACATCTTGTTCATGCTTTGAAATATCCCTGTCCGAAAGCACGACAAAGAATTGATTTTCCGTCAAGATGGTTTCATTTTGTAACCGTCTGAATTCCGCTTCAATGCTGTCCACGATTGCTTTCATAACCGCAGATTTTTTATAGTAATTCGGCATACCCTCAAACAATCGTAACACCTCCCAACACGGGGACGGCGGTTTCCGAAACTTCGATGTTTTCCGTATCCCCGTTTAAGGTCAGGTCGGTATAATCAATAATACCGTCACAGTTCAGAATACAGCCGCCAATCTGTGCAAAGGAAATGTACGAGGAAGAGAATGCTTTTTTCTGCAGAAATTCAGTGACGCTGTTTGATATTCTGTTCCGAGCCATTTCCTCTGTAACCCCGTTTGCAAGAACGAGCGAAACGGAAATGTTTATGGTAAGGGGCGTAGCACTTTCTACCGTTACCGAAGCACCTATCGGTCTGTTTTCTTCGATATGCGATGCGACTTCGTTTATAAGAGCCGAGCCAGCCGCCTCCTTGTCGGAATTTATAATAATCACCTTAACAGTTCCGTTACCGTTCCAAAGAGGGATGCACTTCGCATCGCCAACGCCGCTGACCTCTTTTGCCCATGCAACATAGTGGTATTTACTGCCCGATGTCGCAGGAAGCGACACCTTTTCAAAATATCGCTCTCGAAGTTCGTCATCCGTTTCCTCGTCATAACCGCCCGATGCCGCTTCCTCATTGGTAACCGACACAAGTCCAGGAAGCGTAACAGGGAATTTGTTAATTGCACCGATTGGTATATTTCCAATCCTGCCGAGCGTGTCACAGCTTGCTGTAACATAAGCAATGCCGCCTGAATCAAGAACAGCATTTTCTATTACGGTAAAAACAAGCTCATCAGAAGCGACCTTATCTCCGACAGAAACGCTACTGCTCGGCGTTCCTGTAACCTTAACCGTGACAGTAGATGCCGTTGCCGCTTTTCGGGTCAAGCCCTGTTCAAGCACCTTGTTGTCGAGGTATTCGCCCTCGGCTGTCTTTGCAAAACCGTTTTTTAAGATGTCCTCGACCTGACCGTACACGGTTTCAAGTTCGGTCGACACAGGCTGTTCCACGTCATAAAAAAATGAGCCGACTGTTTTGTCGTACTCATTCGAGATTTCAGACAGTAACCGTGATAGAATTTCCTCCTTCGTCACCGAGCTTCACCTCCAATTCAACCGTTAAAGTGTTAATGTCTCTTGTAATTTGTATATTGGTAACGGAGCGTATTTGCGGATTTTGGAGGAGAGCATCCTCGATTTCTCGCTTTAGCTCCGATTCGATGAATGCCACAGAATAACTGTTTCCGATTATCAAGTCCTCAAGTTTTGCACCGTATTCAGTGTCATCGTATATTTTGAATCTGCCTTTTTCAGTCCGTAGGATTTTCTCAATCCATACCTTGACCGCTTCCAAGCCGTCGCATTCTACAAGTTTTCCGTCTCGGACAACAAAATCGCCCGTGTCAAAGTCAAACAAATATGACTTTGTACCATAACTGTCGGATGCGGACGAAAAGGAAATATCGTTTGTTTCGGGGAACATTATCGTATCACCCCCACAAGTATAAATTTTTGGTGGTTTTGGTATGGAAGCAAGACCACCTCACAGCCAAGATAAATATATTCGTGGTCGCTGTTTTGCTGTTTGAAATCAAAAAGCGATTTAATATAGCTGTCGTTTAATATGATTTTGTCGCTGATGCGGATTTTCGTATTTGGAAGCTCTATAATAGTCCCGAATATGGGGGTGTATCCCGTTTCGTTTTCACGTTCCTTCAGTAGCTTTGCAAGTTCTGTTATGCCGTCCATTATGACCACCTCCGCAAATCGACTTTTACATGATGGATACCGTCTTTTATGCTGTGGCTCGTGCCTTCAATCAAGTAGCGCACCTCGTCAATATCAATTGCCATTCCTGCCCTCGTATAACTGTCCACAGCCTCTATCATTTCGAAGGAAAAACTCTCCGATTGCTTGTTCAGTTCGGCAAGTTTCGACTGCGCCACAGTATTTGCGTTTTCCTTTTCGGGGTCGATTTTAACGACCTCCTGCAACACACCGAATTTGTAAATACTGTCCGTATCCTTCAAAACGGTCTGAACGGTATAAACGCTGTCGGCATCGGTTATGACCTTGACGCTGTTTTTCATATCCTCAATAGAAACCGAATGCGACACACCACCACGGAGCGAGGGGGAGTAAATCAAAGGCGTGTTCGGTGTTATCCGAAATTCAGGATACGCATAATATGCGCCGTACTTGTATATACGAAGCCCCTGTGGAGTAACATCGAAATTGTAACCGCCGCCGCATAGTTCGAGGATGTTTGAAATAATATCTGACACAGTCTTATCAACATAGATTTGTTTTATTTCGGTATTCAGTTCGGGAATCGTATCAATAGGGATATTGAAATCGGCACAAACCTTGCTTATGGCTTTATGCGCTGTCATGTTGTTAAATTGGTACGTTTCCTTCGATTTATTCAAGTACCATCCGAAATCCATAATCGTGTATTTATTTTTCGCCTCGTCAGCATCATCAACGGCGATTACGATTCCTCGGAAAATCTCACCGTTTGTGAACAGGTTTATAATGCTCCCGACCTGCGGCGTGTAGGTGTTGACATACTTTGTAGCCGATTTTGCTACTTCAAAGTTCATCTTTGTCGCAAGCTCATCGATGGTGTTCTGCCACGAGAGACCGCCCACGTAGCTTGAAATATCCACACCGTCCGCAAGCAGTTTATATTTCTCATCTCTTGAAAGAGAAAAGTCCGCACGGACAGTATTGCCGCCCGTCCCGAATTTATCTGAAAGGGTGTGTTCCTTTTCTGTTGTCGAGCCTGACGAGGAAGAGGACGCAGGTGCTACCGAATCATCGCCCGTGTAACGCAGGACGCAGTTCCACGGATAATTGTAATAGCCTCTTGTATAGATTTCTTTGCCCGTCTGGTCACCTTTTTTGCCGCCTGTGGTTTTACCGTTTTCATTAATAGAGGCGTTAACGATTGTGCCGCCGCCGTCCGTCACGACAAGCGCAGTATGGTGGGTGGTGTTAAGAAGCACATCGCCTCGTTTTAATCCACCACCGCTTGACAGATTAATCTGACCTGTTACATCCGAAAAGCCGTATTTTAAGAACACGCTTTTCATGTTTCCTGTATAGGTCGCACCGCCTGTTTTTACCTTAACACCTGCTTGCTCGAAGGCAGAAATAACTAAAGAGGAGCAGTCATAATCAACGCCCCATCTGCTGTTTTGGTCGTAACCGTGCGAGTTGTCGTTTGCAATACTGACAGCCCAATTCACCGCACTTTCTATTACTGCGCCCATTAGATTAACTTCACCTCCGAAAGCGTAATGCTGTAATGCATATCGCCGTCTTTCTTAATCGTGTAGGAAAAGCTCTCTATGGTGCAAGCCATATTGATAGGCGTTTCGGTAATGATGAGCCGCATCGGGAGCTTCTGCTCGTACCAAGTGTCAAGTGTATAAAGATAACCGAAAGCCGTGTCGCTTCTGTCACGCAAGAAGGGATAGTCCCTTGATGGGAAGAAACTATCCCATGAAATGTTTTTTAATCCGCTTTTGCCGATTAAGTTCAGTTCACCCTGCGACACCGTTTCAAAAACCTCGTTGGAGCGTGGCTTTGATACGGTAAACTCGGAAGGAAGGACAGGAATGCAGATAACCTGTTCACGGTTATTAACGCTCAAAAATATGTCCATTAAAATCCCTCCTTACAGATTTGCGAGTGCAAGTTTTAATTTCGGAACAAGCTCGTTCACAATAGAATCGACCGACTTGCCATCGGCGTTAATGTAAATATTGAATTCGTTGTTATTTGTGTTGGTCGTTTTATTAAGTGGAGTTACCTGTGCGCCCTTCGGGAGCGTTAACATCTCTGCGCCTTTTTCGCCCACAATTACGCTACCTGCCGTCCGTACAATACCGCCGTTTGCAAGAAGCGGTATCTGCGGCGCAGTAAATGTCGGAATGGCAGGAATACCAACCGCACCAGTAACATTGTTGATGCCGTTTATAAGTCCGTTTATTCCGCTTACCGCACCTCGTATCATGCCATTGATAGCACCGATGATTTTGTTAATAGCACCCTTAATCGAATTTACGATGCCGTTCCACACATTTTTGATTGTGTTTCCGATTCCTGTAAAGACGGAAGTAACCGCACTTGATATCGTGTTCCATGCGCCCGATAAAAAGCCTGTAATGCCAGTCCAAACAGAAACGGCTGTATCCTTGATGCCAGTCCATAGCCCGACAAAGAAATCACCGATTGCTGTTCCGACCGAAACGAAGAAGTCTTTGACCGCACCGAAGGCAGACATACACCACTGGCAGATGCTGTCCCAATTCATCCATAGTGCCACGGCAATGGCAATAAGCGCACCGATTGCAACTATGATAATGCCTATCGGGTTAGCCGTTAAAACTATGTTCAAAACCGTCTGAATTGCCGTCCACGCCTGTGTTACGATATTTACTACAAGGACGATTGCTTTATAAGCTACAATAGCCGCTGTAATTCCTATTATGATTGGGGCTATAAGGCTCCAATTATTAACAAAGAAATTTGCAATGCCTGTTATAGCGTTCAAGACCGTACCGAACACATTAACAAGTGCAGGAAGAGCCGTGTCCTTAAGCCAAATAAGGGTCGGTTTGCAAAGTTCAAACGCATTTTTAAGGACAGTTCCTATATTGGAAGCCACCGTTCCCAAGCCGTTTACTTTGTCGCTGTTTTGCTCAATTGCGCTCTTGATATTATCAAATGCGCTCACGACATAATCCTTAACCGCACCGAATGCGGAAATAAGCGGAGGGAGTGCATTGTCCTTCAGCCAAATCAAAGGCACTTTTACTTTCTCAATAGCACCTTCGACTAAATTCATAATTGTCGGGATTTTATCTGCGATATACCCGACTACGGTCGTAACGGCAGGAAGCAGAGCCTGACCGACTGTGGTTTTAATTCCTGCCACAGCATTTTTTAACCGCAGTATTCGTCCCTCGTTGGTGTTCGCCATCTCTTTTGCGAGGTCACCGAAGTTCTGCTGTAGGATTTCTACCAAAGCGGCGGTCTTTGTTGCGTCATCACCTGTTTTAAGCATTTTAGCCTGTGCATCGGTCATGACAATACCTGCACGGGACAGCGCACCTGTTTGACCTGAATACGCTTTACCGAGCATATTTGCCGCCTGTATCATTTGGTCGGACGAAACATTAACACCGTAGTTTGCGACCGCCAAGTTGTTTAACTGCGGAAGTAGTTTTTCAATACTGTCTGCCGACATTTGGAATGAAGCAAGCTGTGAAGCACCGCTTTTTTGTGCCGTTGCGCTTATGGTGGTTTGCTGTGACATTTCTTTGCAGAGATTTGCCACGCTTACCTTTGCGCTGTCCGTGATGCCAGGGATTTGCTCCATTATGGTGTTCAAGCGGACGTTTGCTTCCTCGGCTTTCTGCGCAAGCTCCACGCATTCTTTTCCTATCGAGATGACCTGACGAAAAGAAGCATACGCCGCAACAACGCCGAGAGCCTTCTTCGCAAGAGAGGCGAGGGAATCACCTGACATTTTACTTTGTGACCCCATCTTTTTAAGACTACCCGTTGCGTTTGTCGTATGCTTCTGAAAACCGTTCAGGGAGTTGGTGGCGTTTTTGATAGTGGTAAAAAAGTTATTGTCCTTTAGAGATAGTGTTGCACCGATATTTTTAGCCACTGTTAACCACCTCCTGAAAGTGCTTTATACTTCTCATATTCATCCTCCACATAGATTTCGTAACACCCTTTATAAAAGACCTTTTCAGGGAACGGGAGGTTGATTATGTGTTCAGGCAAAATGCCACGATTTAGGAAGTGACAGAGCATTGCGAGTTCTCCGTCACTTCGGATTAGTTTTTTATATCGTCAACCGCCTTTACGCTGTCAACATACCCTGCGAGCTTCAGACACTCCAAAGCAATCTGCGGAATTTCACCTGCGGCAAAGACCTTCTCGACAATCTCCATAGGCTCTACGCAACCGAATGCATCACGCAGTTCCTTCGATTTAAGGTTAGGCTCCTTCACGCACTGGTAAACCATATACGCATCGCCGTTGTCCATTTCCTGTGCCTCTTTTGCCATTGAAGAGGTCGGGCATTCAACGGTGATAGTACCGTCAAGCGAAGCAACATAAAGTTCCTTCGTTTTCAGCTTGTTCTTACTTTCGAGCATTTGCTCCTTGCGCTTTATAAGCTCCTGCAGAGTGATTTTTGTATTCTTATTCATGTGTTTTTACCTCACTTTAACAATATCGGGGAAGTAATAATCGGTGAAGCCGCCTGAATATTCCTCATCAATCATTTTCCCGTTCTCAAACTTCTGAAGCGTAAGGTCGTTAAACCAAGCGTTCTCAACAACAAGGCGTTCCGAGCCGTAGGCATCGGGGTCATCAATCTTTGAAATAATCTGAATACGGACATCGTGTCCCTTCTTGATTTTTTCAGACAACAGCTGTGCGCCTCTTGAGAAGACCTTTTTAACTTTCATCGACCATTCACCTGTAAGACCCGTCATTTTCGAGTCCTTTGCCATTTGACCGACAAAGTCAACGTCCTCACGTTCAATTGACACCTTCGCTTCGTAAGAATCGGTCTCGTAGACAGGCTCACCGTCAAGATAAACCATGCCCCATTTACCGTTCATGACACGGGGTGCTGTGGGTTTTACTGCCATTACCGTTTACCTCCTTTACTCCATATAGACATTAAATTTCAAGTCCTCAATCGCATCCTGCACTTGAATATTTGCTTTGACAAATACATTCGTACCCGTGTTTGCGGTCTTGATTTTTTCATCGTCCCATGTGGACACATCTTTGTGCAGGGAAAGCCATTCACGATTGCCTTCAATATCGATTTCAGCCTTGTTATCAAACTGGTCGTATAACACGCCCTGGGATGCAAGGTCACGGAAGTATTTGTTTACCGCCGCCAAGAATACGATTTTGTTATCGTAGGAATTTTCGGTTTTGCCGACAAAATCGTCCTCGAAGGTTGTGCGGATATCGTCCCTTATCATGTCAACCGCCTCGATGATTTTGATTTTCTTGAAATCATCACTCTTTGCATCGGTAATGGTCGTAAGGGAATTAACGCCCCTTGCAATTTTGATTTTTGTGCCGTCATTGATGAGGATAAGCTGACCATTGTCGATATCCGCATCGGGTGAAGCACTTTCCTCAATGCTGTCCACTTCGGGAAGTGCATAGTATGTTGCACTTCGGTTAACAGGCATACCTGCAAGAACACCTGCGATTCGAGGACAGAAACCTGCTGTGGTGTATGTTTTGGATTCCACTTTGATTTCTGCGGTCGTGAAGTTGATAACGCCCTCGTGGTTGGAAGCCGTGTTTGCCGCTACCAATTTAAATGTTTTATGGTAGGTGTCACGCTGTTCAATTACGAAATCTGCCAAAGCCGTAGCTTCATTGCTTGTTGCATCGGGCATGGTCAGATAGTTCCATTTTTTGATTTTCAGCCGTTCCAAAACCGCATCAAGCGTGTCCTCCGTCCCGATGCGTTCTACAAGCACCTTTGACGGCGAGCCGAGGAATGCCAAGTGCAGGTACGACAGATTATTTGTCGTAAAATGGCTTTTGATAACTTCGCTTTCATTCGAGTAGGAATAGCTTGTTCTCACATTGCTGTTGTCCCTTACAATAATAGCGACAATGCCTCGCTCACTTCTTGTGATAAGGGTTTCAGCGAGTTTTTTAAATTCAATTATAATCTGCGGAAGTCCCATTTGACTCTGTCACCACTCTTTCTGATAAATGTTTCATTTTCGGCATAGTTTCGATGTCTATGCCTGTTTCCTGCAAATACTCCAAATCAAAAGTTGCCACAAGCGCAGGTTTCTCATAGTCAAAGGTGATTTCATTGACCGATAAAAACCTATCGTTTACGGCAATGGTGGAGTATAAAAATATTTGTTTGAAATGCTCTGCGGTTGTTACAAGTTCCTCCCGTGTTTCGACAGAAGGAAAGAAGGAGATTTCAATGCTGTCGGTTACAAGCTCGCTATAAACATTCTGAAGCTCGACCGAAACGGGCATGACATCCACGAAGCAAGCAGGTTTTTGAAATCCCTCTTTGACTTCGGAAGCAATAACCGTATACCCGTTATCCTTCAGCTTTTTTGCAACAGCCGTTTGAATGTCTTTTATCGTTATCATAACTGCACCTCTCTTGTGAGTTCGTCAAGGAGCTTTTCAGCCGACTTTCCGAAGGTCGCTTCAATATCGTTCATGGCTTCGGAAATCATGTGCGCCCCTTGTGTACGACCGCCCACAGAAACGCCACGCACCTTTCGCCCCAAAGCATTAAGTTTTCTGCCATTTGAGGCTCTCGTACTGCCGCCGTGTACGACCTCGTGACCTCGCTCGACAAGGTGGGCATAACGATTGCCTGACTGCATACGAGCCACACGAGCTTTGCCGTAGGTCTTGGGTTTTTTGGTACGCCAAGTACCCTTTAGCTTCTTTGTCTTGCCCAGGGGTGTTTTCGACTTCGTCCTCGTAGCCGCCACCTTTGCCATACTCATTAAAAATGCATCGCCTTTGGATTTGTACTTGCCTTCAATACGTTTGAATGCCTTTTCTAAATCCTCAAAACCAAAAGTATCACTTTTTTTAGCCATCATACTCACCGCTGTCAAAGGTCTGTGCAGTCTTGCTGTCATGTTCGGCGGCGATGATTTGAAGCTCATCGTGTTTGCCGCCGAGGTCAAGAACGGAAACGATGTCAAACTCACGGTTGTCGTATAGAATACGATGTTCGGGTTTGATGCCACGAAAGAAGCGTGTCGCAATTTTGTAGGTGGTTTCGGCACGGAGCTTCTGACTTTCCTCATACTCTCGACCGCTCATCGGGGAGACAAGAGCCGCCACCGAGTAGTCTTTAAGTGCGAGTTTATGCGCAATCGTCTGTCCGTCCTCATCAATCAGCACGGCATTACCGTCCTCATCATGCGACAGATATACACGCCCACCCTCAACCTGAAGCGGAAGAGGAATATAAGGCTTGAACGGTTTGTACCTCGGCACGGTTTCACCCATAGAGTTTTCCGTTTCGTCCGTTGGGCGCAGGAAAATAATCCTGTGTCGTAGTTTAGAGAAATTCATTAAAACACCTCGTTCCTATGCGCATCCAAAAGCCTGTAAATTGCAGACGGAACAGGCGCACCGTTTCTGTTTTCAAAAAAGTGCGCTACAACGAGAAGCTGTGCCTGTTCGATTGCCTCGACCTTTTCGGTCGGAAGTTCGTGCCGCAGGTAGTTTTCGCATAGTTCCTTTGCTAAAAGAATGAGGACGGATAAATACCCGTCCTCACTGTCATGGTCGATGCGCAGAAATTCCTTTACTGTATCAAGCGTCAGCATTCTTTTTCGCACCTGCCTTTGTAGCGGCAGGTTTTGCTTCTTTGATTTCCTCGGCGTAACCTGCAGAAACCAAATCAGCACCGATGCTGTCCTCAACCTCGGCTGTCTGATTTGCGATAAAACTGAAAGTGTCACCTGCACAGCTTTTAGTAATTCGTAGTTTCATTATTCACGCCCCCAATTAAGATGCTTTCATTGTGAGCTTCTTAACCGCCTCTTCAAGAGTGAGCTTGCCATCAACACGCTGTGTAGCGAGAAAGCCTGTCTGGTCGTTTCCTGCATAAAGTTCGTTCAGTCTCTTAAACACTCTGCCCTGACGGTCGGCAATCCAATAATACGAATAGTCACCGAAAATAATCGGCACATTGGATGCGGCGATAGTGGGCATATACGAAGAAGCATAAATCGGTCTGCCGAGGAGCGTGTCAGGCTCACCGTCTCTGACGGACGGTTGCCACAAATACTGACCGTTCTCGTCCTTCATTTTACGAATAACCTTAATGGTTGCATCGTTCATAATGAAGGAAGCGTTCTTTCTGTACGGCGTTTTAAGAGAATGATAAAGGTCGATGATTTCATCAAGGGTGATAGCCGAAGCCGCCGCCGTTGTAACACCTGCAGATGCGCTTGTGATGATACCTGTAGGCTTGTTCGTGCCGTTGCCGTTGATAAAGGCGTCTTCCTCCGCATTACCGATTCGTCTTGCGAATTCGCTCGCCATATAGCTTTCAAGGTCGAATACGCTGTCGCTCAAGAGTTCGTTGGACACCTTAATCAGAGTACCGAGCTTATGCGCTCCGAGCGTAACCTGACCGAAAACATCATCGCTTTCGGTGAGAGCCGATTCCTCCGCAATCCAAGCCGCACTGCCATGAGAAGCCACAACGGGGATTTTGCGCTCGCCGCTGTCAGTATTGATAACCTTCGCAAGCTGTCTGATGATGTTTGCATCCTCCAAGCCCTGTACAAGGGTGCGCTCGAATTCGTCAGGCACGAGATAACCGCCCTCGGAGTCCGTTCCGATTTGAAGTGCGTTTACTACTTCATGCACGGGGTTTTTGCTCTTGAGGACATTCCAAAACTGCTTTTTATACTCGTCCGAAGCACGACCTGTCTTTTCAGGTTTTGCGCCTGAAGGTGTGTTTTTAATCGGCTCACCTACAGGCTTTGCAAGCTCGGCATCAAGAGCCGCCTGTCTTTCAAGCCTTGCAATTTCTCTGCCGTAGTCCTCAATGTCCTGTTCCATTTTTGTGTAGGTGGCATCGTCCTCGGCAGAAAGAGTGCCTTTTTCTGAACGATGTGTGTCAAGAAAAGCTTTCGCCGCTTCCCATGTCTTGTTTCTTTTCTCTCTCAATTCTAAAATAGTCATAACAAAAAATCCTCCTGTTAAATATGTTTTTTAATTAGATTTAGACGCTCCATGAGCATATCAACAGAGCGTTCATTGGTGGTGGGTTGTTCTTTCGGCTCGGACGCAGGAGCCTGATTCTTGAAATGCTCCGAAACCTTGTTTACAATATTGGTGTTTACCTCACGGCGAGAAAACAGCATAGAGTTTTCGGGAGGCTTACGGGTAGGCTCCTGACCGTCCTCGTCCTCGTCTTCCTCGTCTTTTTCTTCACCCTTTGCATACAGCACCTCATCGGCAAAGCCAAGCTCCACAGCCTTGTATGCATCCATCCATGTCTCGTTGTCCATAAGGTGCGAGATTTTCGAGCGTGAAAGACCTGTTTTAAGCTCGTAGGCGTTAACGATGCTGTCTTTAACGCTATCAAGCATTTCAATCGCTTTTTGCATATCATCGGCGTTACCGAATGCGGCGGTCAACGGGTTATGAATCATAATCATCGACACGGGCGATACATATACACTGTCACCTGCCATAGCAATGACCGAAGCGGCAGAAGCGGCGATGCCGTCAATTTTCACCGTCACTTTTCCGTTGTATTCCTTCAGCATATTGTAAATCTGACTTGCCGCAAAGCAATCACCGCCTGGCGAGTTAATCCAAACAACGACATCGCCGTCCTCGGCTTTCAGTTCGCTTTCAAAGGCTTTCGGGGTGACATCGTCATCAAACCAACTCTCTTCAGCGATTGTTCCGCTTAAGTGGAGCGTTCTTTCCTGTGTTTCCTCGTTTTTTGTCCAGTTCCAAAACCGTCTCGTCTTGGGTGTTTTCATCGTGATTTTCCTCCTTTCGGGTTTCGTTTTTATCATTATCGGCAAATGCACCTGCTCGATTAAGCGGTAGCATATTCCCGTTAATCAAATAAAGGTCACCACCATATTCCGCAGGTATAAGGTCGAGGTTTTCAAGCTCACGGATATCGTTTGCCGACATCCACCCATTTTGACGGGCTATTGAATAACCTTGCATCCTGCTTTGGTAGTCACCACGGAGCAGTCCTTCCAAGTTGAATTTGAAAAAGTAATCACGCTTTTCGTCAGGCGAGAGAAGCACACGCATAAGCGATTGCTCCCATCTGACAATCCACGGCTCAAGCGTGTATTTTACAAACTCCAATGACTGCTGTTCAATATTAGAAAAGCTCGACTTTTCAAGGTCACCGACCATGTGCGGCGGCACTCTGAAAATACGAGCTATCTCGTTGATTTGGAATTTCCTCGTCTCAAGAAACTGCGCTTGTTCAGGGGATATTCCTATTTGTGTATATTTCATGCCTTCTTCGAGGACAGCGACCTTATGAGCATTGCCACTGCCTTTGAAGGTGGCGTTCCAACTATCCCGTATTTTTACGGGGTCTTTAATAGTCCCTGGGTGTTCCAAAACACCGCTTGGAGCCGCCCCGTTTGCGAAAAACCTCGCTCCATACTCCTCGCAGGCAATACCCATGCCGATAGCGTTCTTTGCCATTGCTATCGGGGAATAACCGACAAGTCCGTCAAAGCCAAGCCCAGGGACATGAAGCACATCGTATGGATAGAGTTTGACGGTCGTACCTTTCATTGTCTGTGCTTCGTCAGAAGAACGGGTGTAGGTGTACCACAGCTTACCGTCCATGTCTCGGTCAACCGACATTCGGTTGGGCATCAACGGATACAACCCGATTACTTCGCCTTTGCCGTTTCGGATAATCTGTGCATAGGCATTGCCCCATAGTAAAAGGTGGGTCATAAGCGTTTCACGGAATACGAAGCTCGACATTTCGGGATTCGGCTCATCATGTAAAAGTCTATATAGCGGATGGTCGATTGCTTTTTCCTTGCTCCCGTTTTCTTGGTATTTGTAAAGATGAAGCGGAAGCCCTGCGACAGCTTCGGCAAGTATCCTCACGCAGGAATACACTGCTGTCATTTGCATAGCGGACATCTCGTTTACCGATTTGCCCGATGTCGTGCCGCCAAAGAAAAAACTGTAGCTTGACCCGACCGTCCTGTCTTTCGGCTTATCCCTCGACCTGAAAAGTCCTGTAAAAATTCCCATGTTTCGTCCTCCTTTTAAATAAACAGAATGCCTCGTTCATCGTATACGCTCTCGCTTGTGTCGTTGCCGCACCTGATTGCTCGGTCGAGAGCCATGACCGTAGCAACAGCACCGTCAATTTTTTCTGTCGATTTTTCCTTATCGGGTTTTATGTTTCCTGCAGGGTCGGTGCGGACATAAATGTTATCCATCATCCATCGCAGGACTGGGTGACCGCCGTGTGCGAGCTTTTCCTCAAGCACGAGTTTCATGAGTTCCTTTGTCGGTGGGGACATATCCTTAAATCCCTGTCCGAAAGGCACGACCGTGAACCCCATACCTTCGAGGTTTTGCACCATCTGCACAGCACCCCAACGGTCAAAGGCGATTTCTCGGATGTTGAATTTCTCACCGAGCGATTCTATAAACTTTTCTATAAAGCCGTAATGCACGACATTTCCCTCGGTGGTTTGCAGATATCCCTGCCTTTCCCATAAATCATATGGGACATGGTCACGCCGCACTCGCAGGTCAATGTTGTCTTCGGGTATCCAAAAATACGGAAGCACGGTGTATTTGTCATCCTCATCTGTCGGAGGAAAGACAAGTACAAACGCCGTTATATCCGTAGTGGAGGAAAGGTCAAGTCCCCCGTAGCAGACACGACCATACAGTTCATCCTCATCGGTTGCAAAGGCGCAATTGTCCCATTTTTCCATCGGCATCCACCTGACCGCTTGCTTTACCCATTGATTCAAACGAAGCTGTCTGAACGAGTTTTCCTCCGCAGGGTTTTGCTTTGCCGATTCACAGGCGGCTTCGACTTTATCAATGCCGACCGTTATGCCGAGGGACGGGTTTGCTTTTTTCCACACCTTCGGGTCTGTCCAGTCATCGTTTTCGTCTGCGCCGTAAATGACGGGATAAAATGTCGGGTCGATTTTTCTGCCTTCAAGAATATCGACTGCCTTTTGGTGTGTTTCGTAGCAGATGGAATGGGTGTCCGTTCCTGCGGTTGTGATGAGGAAGTACAAGGGTTGCATTCTCGCATCGCCCGACCCCTTCGTCATGACATCAAAGAGCTTCCTGTTCGGTTGCGTGTGAAGCTCATCGAATACCACGCCGTGTATATTAAAGCCGTGTTTCGAGTACGCTTCAGCTGACAGTACCTGATAGAAGCTGTTGGTCGGCAGGAAAACAAGCCGCTTTTGTGAAGCAAGGATTTTTACACGCTTTGCAAGGGCAGGACACATTTTGACCATGTCCGCCGCCACCTCAAAAACTATTGAGGCTTGCTGTCGGTCTGCGGCACATCCGTACACCTCGGCACGTTCCTCACCGTCACCACAGCACAATAAAAGAGCGACTGCCGCCGCAAGCTCGCTCTTTCCCATTTTCTTTGGTATTTCGATGTATGCCGTGTTGAATTGACGATAGCCGTTAGGTTTCAGCGTACCGAAAATGTCCCGTATGATTTGCTCCTGCCAATCAATCAGTTCAAACGGTTTTCCTGCCCATGTTCCTTTGGTATGGCACAGGCATTCAATAAAGCCTACGGCGTAATCTGCCGCCGTTTTATCATACACAGAGCCTTCAGCCATAAACTGCGTAGGCTTGTAGCCTTTCAATTTTCTCATTTCTCACCTCCGAATGTGGGCATAAAAAATAGACCTTTCGGTCTTGTGTATATAAGAGGAACAGAGCCTCTCGGCTCGTCCTGTTGTTTTCGATTTTAGTTTTCAGGCGTTAATCTGCGCCGCATAGTAGTAACCGAAGGCATCTCTTGCGATTCCGAAGTTGCTGTCGATTCCGTTTTTTCTGTCCTCGTTCATGGTTGCTTTTGCAAGGTCGGTAGCCGCTTTCTTTGATTGTTCTCTTGTCAGTCCAGGGAAGCGGTATTCACCATCTTTTTGTAGCCTTCTGATTGCTTCTTCGTTAACTGTGATTTTCTTCATGGTTTTGTTGCTCCCTTCTTATTTGCTCTTTCTTCCGAGTTCGTATGCGGCGGTAAGCACCGTTTTGAGTTCCCAAACCGCAATGTCGAAGAAGTCTTCTTCATCGCTGTAGTGCCTTTCAAGGTCTGTTCTGTTTTCCATCGTTACAACGTTCTGGTTTACGATTTTTACGAGTTTTTCTAATTCTTTCTTTGTCATGGCTTTTTTGCCCCTTTCGTTTTTTGTTGAGTACATATTACCTCTAAAACGCACATATATCAAGTCATTTCAGCGATATATACTGCACAAACATACAGGGGTTTTATTGTGTATATTACAGCGTTTTACAGGCGTTGAAAGGCATAAAAAACAGACCTTTCGGTCTTGCCTGTAAAAGAGGAACAGAGCCTTGCGGCTCGTCCCGTTGTGTTCGGGTTTCCTTATTTTGCGAGGATTTCCTTGATTGCTTTCTGAATAGCCCTGTTGCCTTTGATTTCGGTGTGGGTGCGCCAGTCTGTGAAGCAGACCTCGTTAATCCCGTTCACCCCAAGCATATAGCGGTATTCATCGTCCGTTCCGTAAACCTTCCTTGCAAGCTCGTTGTAAAGTTTGTTTGTCCTTTCGGAAATCTTTGTTAAATCACACATTCTCGTATCCTCCTTATTTCGCAATCTTGAAAAGAAAATCGCCGCTGTTTGAAACGCAGAAGTCTGTGACGTTCCAATCATCGTAGCTGTCGGGGATGTCCTTAACGCTTCCTTCAAAGTAGGTTTTTGTAAGGGTGTGTTCGGTTAAGGTTACCAGTGCGTTCCTGTTTATGAGTTCGTAAAATTTGTAAAGTTTCGGCATCGTTTTGCCCTCCTTGTCTTTTGTTGAGTACATATTACCTCTAAAACGTATATATATCAAGTCATTTCAGCACTATATATTACACAAACATTCGGAGGGTTTATTGTGTATATTACAACAAGCAAAAGAGCCTCTTGCGGCTCTTTGCAGGGCGTGGGGTGTGGCTTATTTGTCGAGCTTATCGAAGCACCATTTGATTGCCGAGCCGCTGTCCGAAAACTTCGTGTCTGCCTTTTCAATCAAGGCGAGGCGGCATTCGATTTCCGAGAAGCCGTCAGTTTCAGGCTCGTCAACAAACTCGTAAATCTCGGCTTCGTATTCGCATTTGTAGTTTTGCCTTGCCACGCAAACGTGGTGCTTGTAGCGGATGAGTGCATCGTAAGCAGGTCTCAATCCCATGTCAAGGTTTTCAATCGTTGTAAAGTTTGTCATTTTCGTTTCCTCCAAAATTGTGTTTTTGTCCCTTTCGGTAGTCACATATTACCTCTTAATCGCATATATATCAAGTCATTTCAGCGATATATATTACACAAAGATAGAGGGCGTAAATTGTGTATATTACTACGAGGAACAGAGCCTTGCGGCTCGTTCCGAAATAGTGTTTTTAATCTTCAAACAGTCCGTGACCTTTGCCTTCAAACATCAGGCGGTCAAACGCCTCAAAATCAATGCCGTTTATTTCGTTATACACTTCGGCAATCACCTCAAGCGGTCGTTTGATTCGGGAAAGGTATTCAATATCACCATCGTCAAACGGCTTGTTCAGCTTGATAAACTTGTAGATTTGCTTTGTTGTTGCAATAAGCTCGGCGTTTCGGATAAGCTCCGAAGCCGTCATGGTTTTGAGGCTTGCGATGTATTCATAATACTGTTCGGTGAGTTGGTCGTAAAAATTCTCTTTTGTCATGGTTGCTCCTCCTTACGCTTTGTGTCTGCCATGAATGGCTCTGATGATGTGTTCCTGCTCTTCCGTATTAAGACCGAAAGCCGCCAAACTTTCACGGATGCCGCAATCGGGGCAGATGAGCGTTGTGTTGTCGTCCCTTGAAAGCGCAGGTGCTTCAAAATATACCTTGCCGCATTTTGGACATACGGTTTCGGGATGTGTTCCGTTTTTCATTCCTTCGTCACCTCCTTGCTGTAGCGGAGTGATTCGAGAATGCGCTCGTAGTTAAAACCGAAGGTCATGTATCCTGCGGCGCAAACTTCAACATAATTCTTTGAGGGAATTCCGACAGGTCTGTCCTCGTGCATGATATAAACGAAGCCGTTGGTTTTGCGTGTTCTGCCCGTCTTTATGCCCTTGTACTCGAAGGAAAGCTCCTGCTTGTAATAGAAGGATGGGAATCCCTCGTAGCGGTCAAGTGCCGCCTCGTCCGAAGCATCGACCTCCCATACTGCAAAGGGTACGTTGTAGCCCTTGCACTTTTCAATGGTGAGGTATGCGCCTGTTTTGCTTCCTTTGAAAAGAAGCCGCCAGTCCTTAAGCTCACCCGTTCCCATGATTTCCGCATTTGGGCATCGCCATTTCATTTGCTGAACATTGAGGTTGCTCCCGTATGCGATGTACTTTCTTTTTGCCATAAAAAAATCTCCTTTCAAAATCGTCTTCTACCACCTTAAGACCGCCGTAGCGGTCGAGGTGTCGGGGTTTCTGCTTTATGCAGGTCTTCCGTTGCGGAAGGCTGTGTCTCCGTCAAGTCGTTTTGTAAAGAGGTCTCTTGCTGTTTTGAATTCGTCTCCGATGAAACCGAGGCGGAGGAGCCAAGTTCTCATGGCGTATTTCGGGTTTTCGGTTTGCTGTGGCTTCGGGCTTGCTGTTTTCTGTGTCTTTGCCATTTGGGAAAGTGCGAGGCAAAGCTGAATGTAGCTTTTAAGTTGTCCTGCGTGAATGCCGCCTCTGCGTTCCGCTGTTGGGTTGTCGAATTGGAAAAGTCTGAATTCAACCGTACCCTTTGTGAAGGTGGCGTGGAGGTTTAACATTCTGTAGCGTGTGCGGTTGTAATGTGCGCCTCTGTATTCGTTGTTGTCAGCGTACCAAATGTCCGCAAGTGCCGTCATGGTTTTGGGCTTCCTTCTGTTCAGCCTTGCAAGGAAGTTTGTGTCTACCTGTCTGCAGTAGCTGTTTATGCGGCTTCTGTCAAGGCTTAATGCGTTTGTCAAAAGGCTTTCGTGGCTTGCCATGATGTTTGCGAGGTTTCGGAGGGTTTGTGCTGTATGCCCGTCCGCACCGATGTGGCAATGCACTCCGCAACCGTGTTGTGGGTTGGAAACCGCACCTGCGTGTCTTAACTGCCTTGCGATTTCCTGCAAGTCCTCAATGTCATCGTAGTGGAGGATGGGCGTTCCAAGTTCGGCTTTTTCCTCATCCGTTCTTGCGTGAATGCTAACGTCCCTTGTTATCTTCCAAGTCCTGCCTTGATTGTCTTTGCAACTCCAAGTGTCGTATGAGCCGCCATCGTGGTTTACTGTGCTTTCCGTTCCGAAGTATTTTGCAATCGTCCTGCAGGCTTTTTCCCTTGTAATGTTTGCCATCTCAATTTCAATCCCGATGGTCTGCTTTTCCATTTCCTCGATAAAGTTTCTTGTTTTTTCGTTCATGGTTTTTAGCTCCTTTTCAAAAGTGTTTTCTGTGCTTTTTGTATGCACATATTACCTCTGAAAAGGATATATATCAAGTCATTTCAGCGATATATAGTACACAATCTTTCAGGTCAGAATTTGTGTATATTACAGCTATTTTTCGGGGTATCCGATGCCTTTGAAATTGTAGTTGCCACGCTTGATTTCGGCAAGCTCGGCTTCGGATGCTTTTTTGAATTCAGGAAGCTGTCGTTCCTTTGCGGAGCATTCCATACAAATGCAGTCCTCATTGAACATTGACATTATCCTGCCGCCTTCAAGTGAGCCTCCGCAACGGTCGCACTTGGTAGTCGTGAAAAATCTGTCAGCCATTTTCCTTCACCTCTTTCTTGTTGCCGCTTTTGAAAGCGGAGCTTCCTTCAAGGTTTCGGAGCAGGATTTTTCTCGTTTCCTTGTATTCTTTGCCGATGAAACCGAGCCGCAGGAGGAAACAGCGGAATGCGTATTTTTGATTTTCAGCTTTTGCCGCCGTCTTGTTGATTCGTGACTGTTCTTTGGACATTTTACAAATGGCTGATATGAATTCGGCATACGCCTTCGCATCGTCCGCATCAATGTCTCCGAACCATGGGAAGGTGACCTTGTCTTCCAAAGCCTCAATCGCAATGTCCTCAACCCCAAGTGCCGCCTTTATAAGCTCGCCTTTGGATTCAAGCAGGTTTAAGAGGTTTTCGACATCCACCTTCTCACGGGGCATTTCAATTGTAAGCCCTGTGGTTTCTGTCTGCGGCTGTTCTTCTTCGGTTTCGTTGTCTTCCGCAACGAAGCTGTTGTCATAGAGCATTTCGAGAAGCCTCTCAATAACCTCGCTGTCGGCTCTGTCGTCAAAAATGAGTGTGCCGTTCTTGTCGATGGTGAAGTAGTCCACTTCGTAGGCAAATGTCGGTGCGCCTTTGTATTTTGCTTCGCACCCAGTGAAGTTTGAAATAAGGCTTACGAGTTCCTTCCTTTTTGCGCCTGTGACATTAAAGTTGATTTTTGCATTTGTTTGTGTCATTTCAAATGACCTCCTTCTTTTTTTGTTAGCGACATATTAACTCTGAAAGCCTTATTTATCAAGTGTTTTTGACACTAAATACCTCACAAAGATTCGCCTTAAAAACTGTCTATATTACAGCATTTCGGATCTATTTTAAAACTGTGGTATTTCCTCGCCGTCATCGTGTATTTCTTTGAAGGGTATAGTCTGATTATCTCTGATTACTTTGACTTCATCATCCGAGCCGACCTGTTCAATATACCGTTTTACGATTACATCGCAGAATTTTTCGTCCAGTTCTATGGTACGGCAAATCCTGTCGGTCTGCTGACAGGCGATTAAAGTCGAGCCGCTTCCGCCAAACGGGTCAAGCACAATGCAATTCGTCATGCTCGAATTTACAATAGGATAAGCGAGAAGCGGAATCGGCTTCATGGTCGGGTGGTCGGCGTTCTTCTTGGGTTTGTCAAATTCCCAAATGGTCGATTCTTTTCGTCCCGTGTACCACTGGTGCTTGCCTTTCTTTTTCCAACCGAAAAGGATAGGCTCGTGTTGCCACTGGTATGGGGAACGACCGAGAACAAGCGATTGCTTCTTCCAAATACAAGTACCCGAAAGGTAAAAACCGCTGTCCTGAAAAGCCTTCCTGAAGTTCAAACCTTCGGTGTCGGCATGGAACACATAAATGCTCGCATCGTCTGACATTGCCGCTTCCGTATTCGTAAAAGCATCCTTGAGGAAGTTATAAAACTTCTCGTCTGCCATATTGTCGTTTTTGATTTTTCCTGCCGAGCCTTCATAGTTTACATTGTACGGAGGGTCGGTTATAACGAGGTTAGCCTTTTCGCCCTGCATGAGAGCTTCAAAGGTTTCTGCCTTCGTGCTGTCACCGCAAACAAGTCGATGCTTTCCTAAAATCCAAACATCACCATTATGTGTAATGGTAGGCTTTTCAAGCTCTGCCGACACATCAAAGTCATCGTCTTTTGCTTCAATGCCATTATTGAATAGTGTAGCGAGTTCCTTTTCGTCAAAGCCTGTCAGGGACGGGTCAAAGTCCATGCCCTGCAGAGCTTCGATTTCAACTCGCAAAAGTTCCTCGTCCCAACCTGCATCCATAGCCATGCGGTTATCGGCAATGATGTATGCTTTTTTCTGCGCCTCGGTTAAGTAGTCAGCGAAAACGCACGGCACTTCCTTGATGCCTTCTTCTTTCGCCGCCATGATTCTGCCGTGACCTGCGATAACATTAAAATCCCTGTCGATGATGACAGGGTTGATGAATCCGAATTCACGCAGGGACGAGCGCAGTTTGGTAATCTGCGCAGGTGAATGGGTACGGGCGTTATTTACATAAGGTATGAGCTTTTCGATTGAAACAAGCTCCATTTCGGTTGTCGTTCTCATCTTAACAGCCCCCATTCCGCAAACTTCTCGAAGCCGCCCACGGAGCGGATATACTCTCTTGCGATTTCCACGATTTCTGAATACGGCTTTCCGTCAACGGTTTTGTCACCGATAGCACAGCAAAGCTCCACGGGTTTGTGTGTTTCCTGCGCCTTAATCCATGCATAGATGTTGACAGAGACATCGGCTTTGGACAGGTCTTTGCCGTGCAAGCCGCCGCCTGTCACGCTGTCTGCCATATCGCTTCCGAGCTTTCGATTGGTCGCACCCGTATCGACATCCGTGCCGCCCGTCCAAAAACCGAGAGGGTTAATTTCGGCTTCGGGATATACGAAGGAGAGTTCCTCGTTGCTTGCATTGCTCTGACATATAATGAGGCGAGCCTCGTCTAAAATGTACTTGCCGTCAAACGGGTATGTGTTATACACACTTTGCGCTATCTCACAAAGAGCGTTTTGCTCCTCGGTAACGGGTACGCCTTTGAAGATGCCGTTGTCACCGCAACGGAAACCTTCAGCTTGGTTTTCGGCAAGGTGGCTGTCCTGCTTTACGCATCTGAAATCGACCATCAGGTCGTTTCCTGCGATTCTGTGGACAGCCTTGCAAGCCTCGACCGCATCAAGCTCCACGGACGATTCCGCAATGACATGACAAACGCCGTGACCTATCAAAACTTCCACGGCGATTTTCGGGTTATTCTCTTTTTCGTATGCGAGGTCGACAAGCGCACCTGCAATTCGGTCTGCCACCTTATCGGGATGGGCAGGGTTTACTTTTTCAAACATATTATTTTCCTTTCCGAGCAGACAAAAGTCGCTCCATCATATCGTCTTGAGGATTACCGACAAAGGCTGTCGTGCAGTTCTGCTTCACAATATCAAATATCTCGTACCACAAGACATTTGCTTGCTTCTGAAAAGACTGGCTCATCGTAACAAACGGGCTTGTAATCGCACCGCCCGTTGTAGGGTGCTTGCCGAGCAAGCCGTAATCGGTTACCGCTTGTTCGCACTGTATAAATCGTGCAAACGCCTGTGAGTAGCTCTCCAACAGTCGTGGGTTTACAAACTTCTCACAGCCACGATTTTTCAGCCATTCCCAAGTTTCCTTAAATATAATGTCTGCGCCGAGGGGTTTTCCGTCCCTCTGCATGGCACTCAAATATTCGCTTGGGTTTGGCATATCGTTTCCTTCGAGTTCCGAAACTTCACCGAGGTCATCACTGCCGTCAAGCTCGGTGTATGGAAGTCCCATAACCTTTGCGGATTTGCCATTGATTATTTTGTCGGCAAGAGCATCGGGTTTGCCACCTGACCGTACCCGTCTGCCGCCTCTGTTCGTTCCGTCTTTAGCCACTTTGAAATCACCTCCGATTCTGCTTGGGTTTAATAGGGCGTTTGAAACGCACTTTTTTTGCACGAAGGGGGACGCCCGTTCAGTCAGCGGCGGCTCGTGGAGATTGAGACCGCCCCTACCGTCTGTGTTTCGGAGTCCATCTGCCGCCTTCCCGTGCAGTAATCTCGGAGTGGCAGACCTTGCAAAGGGACATGAGGTTGTCCTCGGCGTTCGTTCCACCGTGGGACAGCGGTTTGATGTGGTGTACCTCTTCGGCAGGGGTGAGCTTGCCGCTTCGCTTGCACATCTCGCACAGAGGATGCGCCGCTATGTATCTGTCACGAATGACCTGCCAAGCTCTGCCGTAGCGTTTGCGCATCGCAGGGTCACGGTCGTACTTCTCGTACCTCTTTGCTTCTGCCTTTGCGTGTTCCTCACAAAACCGTCCGTGGGTTAGTCTTGGACAGCCTGGGAACGAACACGGGCGTTTCGGTTTAAGGGGCATGGGGGTATCCCTCCTTGCTGTGTAGAAATAAAAAATGATGTGACCATATCTCACATCATCGTACATGATTTTTAATTTTTGCGGATGGTGTCACAATGTCAGACATCATCGTACAAGGACAGGAAAGCCCATGCAGTTTTTCTGCACGGGCTTTCAAAAAAGGAGATTTATGGATTCAGGTTTCCTTATCCTGTATTCCTTGACATTTTACATTCTACCATAGAGCCATACTCTCATTCAATCACATTTACTCTCCACTTTGGATTTTTTATTCGGGATTCTAAATTCCTTCAAGGCACGGGAGTGAAGACGGAAGGTGTGCTGAATGCTCATGTGCAATGCCAACGAAATCTGCTCCCAAGTCTCAAAGCATAAGTACCGCAGTTCCAGTATGGTCTGGTATTCGGGATTCCCGACAGCCTTTATCGCTCGTACCATTTCACGCTTCAGGTCAACGAGCCTGTCGATGTCGTGGTTGATTTCATTTTCCAAATCAATGATTTTTGTAATTGTATCAGCCATTGTCGATGTGCTTTTGCTCGGCGCATGGGGCATACCCGTAATGGTCGAGGTACACTTTGTTGCAAGCTCGTTCAAGGAAGCCACCTGATTGATTTTTGCGTTTATGCGCTTGTCAAGTTGGTATGCCTGTGATAAATATTCTTTGCTTGTCATATTGCTTTAACCTCCATTCGTAACCTGTTAATCAGCGTGTTGCCGTCCAGTTTCGTCAGGGTTTGAAACCAGTCGGAACGGAAAAACCTCTCGCACTCACGCTTGACGCTCCTGACATCATACTTCAATGCTTTTCTGTAATCCTTAACCGCCTGAAGGATAATGGCTTCTGCCAATAACTGATGCGGCTCGATTACCGTAATTTCATTCGGGGTCTTTATTGTATGTTTCATTGTAACCTCCAATCTCTGCTTTGACCGCATCAATCAAAGCGGTCTGCGTTCTGTCCTTATCGTTTAAGGCTTTCATGATTTTCTCGTCAATCGTGCCTTTTGTTATAATGTGGTGTATAACGACCGTATCGGATTTCTGTCCCTGCCGCCATAACCGTCCGTTGGTTTGTTGGTAAAGCTCCAAGCTCCATGTGAATCCAAACCATATCAGGGTCGAGCCACCTGCCTGAAGGTTAAGTCCATGTCCTGCCGATGCAGGATGGATTATTCCGACAGGGATTTTGCCTTCGTTCCATTTTCGGATAGTGTCTGTATTGTCTATGGTGTCATACAATACACCTGCTTTTTGAAGCCGCCTTTTTATTCGCTCAAGGTCGTGCTTGTACCAATACGCCACAAGAACGGGTTTGCCGTTGGAGGCTTCGATTAAATCCTCCAAAGCATCGAGCTTTCGGTCGTGGATGGGAAAGACATCCTTTTCCTCACCATACACCGCACCGTTTGCCATTTGGGAGAGCTTGCCCGACAAAGCCGCCGCATTACCTGCATCGACCTCGTTCCCGTTTAGTGACACCACAAGTTCTCGCTTGAAAGTGTCGTACACCTCACGTTCCTTTTCGGAAAGCGTGACCTTCACGGTGTTCATAATGCATTCAGGCATCTCAAGGTAGTCGGTGCTTCGCATGGAAATGGTGATGTCCGATATGCGTTTATAGATTGCATCCTCCGCACCGTCTTTCGGCTTGTAGGAAAAAATCACCTGTGCGTTTCGCTTGTCGGGAAGGAAAAACTCGTCACGGTAATGGGTGATAAACCGTCCGAGGCGTTTGCCCATATCAAGCAGTTTGAATTCAGCCCATAAATCCATAAGTCCGTTTGACGATGGCGTTCCCGTAAGTCCGACCATGCGCTTTACCGTTGGTCTTACTTTCATAAGGCTTCTGAAGCGTTTTGCCTGATATGATTTGAAGGACGAAAGCTCGTCAATTACCACCATGTCATAATCGAATGGAAGTCCGCTGTCAACAAGCCATTGAACGTTCTCTCGGTTTATGATATACACCGTAGCCTTTTTTGAAAGTGCCGCTTTGCGTTCAGCTTCCGTTCCAACTGCCACCGAATATGAAAGACCGTGCAGGTGTTCCCATTTTTCGATTTCGTCCTTCCATGTATCTCTCGCTACTCGAAGCGGAGCGATGACAAGCACTTTAGACACCTCAAAGCTGTCAAAGCAAAGGTCGTATATGGCGGTCAGGGTGATTACGCTCTTACCAAGTCCCATGTCAAGGAACACGGCGGCGATGGGATGTTGTTCCACAAAAGCCGTTGCATAGGTTTGGTAGTCATGGGGTTTGTATTTCACTTAATATCCCTCCAATCATTTCGAGGCTGTCTATGCAGTACACCTTAAAGCCTAACGCTTCAAGTTGTCTTTTACGCCTTACCTGAAGAGGTCGCATTTTCTTGTTCGGTGCTTTCAGTTCTGCAAAAGCCGCTTTGCCATGCGGCATCAGGATTAAGCGGTCAGGTACACCGTCAAGGGAAGGCGATATAAATTTCAGGCAAAGCCCGTTTTGTTTTTTCACCTGTTTTACAAGGTATGTTTCGATTACTTTTTCTCGCATAATTTCCTCCGTGTTTCCGATGTTTGTTTCCGATGGGTTTCAAACTCTCTCGTGCGTGTATATGCGTGTTTCCTATACTTTTTTCTTTATTTCAATAATCAATATAGAAAAATGGGAAACATAGGAAACAGGAACACTGCAAGGCTACCGCCACAAGGGTTTGGGTTGTTTCCTTGCAATGTTGCCCATACCCATTTTGGGAAACAATCGGAAACAATTTACTGTTGCCCATGTTGCCCATCGGAAACACGCATGAAGGTTTTTTGTATTCCGTAACCTGCAATGCGCATTTTGCCTGATGAGCTTCCTGAATAACGTTCCCAACCGCCGAGCTTGTAAAGGATACCCTCAATCTCGTAGGAATCGCTTTTCTTTAGAGCCTCACGGGATTTGCCGAAGCACTCGCACCATATTTCCATAATGCAAACACGGTCACGCTTAACCGTCCCTTTAGCCGCTGACTGTCCAAACTCCGTGCCTTCGAGGAAGCTCCGTCTTTCGTATAAGTCCATTTCCGACCAGTTTTCGGGAAGCAGGGTTTCGAGGTATTCTTCCACCAAGCCTTCTCGGTCATCAGTCTCCATAGCATCACGCTGACGGTCGTAGGCTTCCTTTGCCACTTCGTCCTTTAAGAAAAGCTCCTCGCCTCGGTTGTAATACTCGACAGCTTCTGCCCATACTTGGTCTATGTCGGTCAGTTCCCATGCGTGGTATTTTCCTTCGCCCGTAACACGGACAGGGAAAAACCTGCGGTTGCCTGTGATGTCACGCAAGAAGCCGCCGTCCGAGTTGGTCGTGCCGACAATGATGCAGGAGCGAGGATGGCTCTCGACCGTTACGCCATAAGCCTGACGAAACTTGTCATCGGTACGGGAGATAAAGGATTTGACCGTTTCCACATCAACCTTCTTCATACCGTTAAGCTCCGAGATTTCTAAAATCCAATAGCCCTGCAGTTTTTCAGGCGCAGTTTTGTCCTTCATGTCCGCTATGGACAGAGAATCGGAAAACCACTGCCGACCGAGCCTTGCAAAGAGCGTGGATTTGCCGATGCCTTGTTTGCCGTTTAATACGAGGATAGAATCGAATTTCGTCCCAGGGGCATATATTCTTGCAACAGCCGCCACGAAGGTTTTTCTCGTTACCGCCCGTACATACGGTGTATCCTCTGCGCCGAGGTAGTCTATGAGCAGGGTGTCGAGCCGTTCCACGCCGTCCCATGTGAGCGAGGACAGATAGTCCTTCACAGGGTGATAGAGTCTTTCGGCAGAGGTTACCGCAAGCAGGGCATCTTTGAATTTCGTGGGTGACCATATCCCGTAGGTTTTTTCAAAATACATCTTGGCACACGCAAGGTCGGTGTCGCTCCATCCTGGCTTTACCTGCCGCCACGGAAGTGAGCCGATGACGTCTATCATGCTTTTGAATTGGTTATATACGATGCCCTGTAAGTTCGGGTCGTAGCGGAGGATGATGCAGATGTTGGACATCGTATCCTTTATGCGACCGTTCTTTTCAAGCTCAAGCTGTGTCTGCCAATCGCCGCTGTCGAATTCGTCTGCCGCCTGTGCCATACGCTCCTCGGCAAGAACGGCTTTTACCTTTGTATCGGTCAGAGCAAAATCGTTCATTGCCTTGTATGACGGGAGCTTGCTTGTAGGCGTTTGCGGAGGCGTGTTCTCGTCAAGGCTTCCGAATTTGTGCATACGCACAAGGTCATAAGCGTTCAGGAGCCTACCGCATACGGGGTCGGTTGCATGGTGGCTGTATGCGAAGCGGTTATCGTATATGACAACACCTGCGGAGGAGTCGGCAGGGATATAGTCGTACCGACCGTTCATCGCACTCGGCGCATATACATCCGAGAGGAATGTGTCAATGGCATCCTCCACCGAGTAGGCTCTGCAGAATGCGCCGACAATGCCTTGTTTCGTCAACGGGTCGGCTTGGGTGGCTACGCTTCTTTGGATTACCTCTGACTGCCTTGAGGAAACTGCCCATGTAGAAGCATCACGCCAATCAATATAACGGGCGAGTATATCATCAGGATTGAGAGTATCACCATCAATAGAATCGCTCATAAATACACCGTTTAACGATGTTGATGCCCAATACATGAGTCGGCAAGGCTCGTAGGTCGTGTCATCGAAAAGGTCAATGCCGATGTCCTTTGCCACCATACGGGCTACCGCAGGGTATTCTTCTTCCGAAATATCACGGGATAGCGGAATAATAAGGCGCAGTCTCGGCTTTTCGGGCGTGTGTTTATGCGTGGTATATACTGCGCATCTATATGGGAAGGTGGTTTTTAACTCGTCCCATATTTCGGGGGTCGCATAGTCCATGTCGAGCGTGAGCATGGAGCGGCAGAGGACGTTTCCGTTTTTCCTTCTGCCTTCCTTCAGGTGACCGCCAACGAAACCGCCGACATCCTTGATGCCATCCTGCTGACCTTTTTTCAGTTTTCTGTATTCCTCGACCGTTTCGGTTGTGTGAATGGTCGTACTTATTTTTTGCAGGAAATCCTCCCATGAGATTTCTCTGTTTTTCCACTTCTTATCAAAGCGGCTGTTGCCGATGGCTATTTTCATAGCTTAAAAACCTCCTCGCAGTTAGAATTAAAATACCGTATTTTTTGCCTTTTCTTTTTAGCCTTATTGATTTCAATGCTCATGCCATTTGAAACCGTATCACCAAACACCCACAGTTCGGCGCATTTCGACAAAAGTGCAATATCCATAAATATCGCAAGCTCCCGTTCTTCGGGTACATCGTCCGAAAGAAACTGCGGAAACAACAGGTGCGGCGCAAGCGGAATGCCGCCGTTGTTTATAACAAACCTGCAGTAGTCCTTTGCCTTTTCGATGTTCGACCGCACGTCACCTGAAAAGGGAGAGCAAACATAAATTATGGGACGGAATACCGCTTTGCGTTCCTCTTTTTCCACTTTCTTTATTGCTTCATACGGAGTGGGGTCGTAATAATGTTCGGGATTGAATTTATTAACACTCATTTTCTTGTTAGTCCTTTCTGTAAAAGTCGCAAACATATCCGTCCGCACGTAGCAGTAAACCGTCAGCCCATTTCGGGGTTTGTCCCATAATGGCACATATCTCTTCGAGGCTCGTGCCATCGGGTGCTTCGATAACCGCTTCATCGTGAACGTGCATCACGATGTTGTATCCTGCATCATTCAAGCGGAGCATTGCCTCGGCAAGAATGTCCCTTGCAGTACCCTGAACGATGTTCTCGACAAACTTTGCGCCGTAGCTCTCCAATCGCTCCCATTTTTTAGTGCCACCGACACCTTCGTAGGTGATGCTTTCACCGCCGAATCTGTTTTCACCAATTCTCGGCTTCACATAGGCGAGCCTTCTGCGTGATGGCAGGGTGATGAAAAGGATGCCGCTTTGATACTCGAATACGATGCCGTGTGTTTCTTTGCGCTCTTTCGTCTTAACGCAGGATGTAACGGCACTGTCAATGTCCCACCATAAGCGCACGATTTTCGAGTTCGATTGCCGCCAAGCATCGACAAGAGGTTTCAGTTCTTCTTCCGAAAGTCCCATAGCGAGCGCACCCATAGCCTTTAACGCTCCGACCGAGCCGCCATAGCCGAGTGCGAGTTCTGCGATTTTACCCTTTTGTCGGAGGTGTCCGTTCACTCCGTTTTTCTCAACGGGGACACCAAACATCTGCGATGCCGAAGCGCAATAGATGTCTTTGCCATCCGCAAATACACTCTGCCGCCAATGCTCTCCTGCAAGCCATGCGATGACCCTTGCTTCGATAGCGGCAAAGTCCGCAACATAAAACTTGCATCCGTCCTTCGGGACAAACGCCGTGCGTATGAGTTCCGAGAGGATAAACGGAGCATAGCCGTATAACAGTTCGGCGGTTTCATAGTTACCGTCCCGTATGAGCTTTCGGGCATCTTCGAGTTCGGGCAGGTGATTTTGCGGCAGGTTTTGCACCTGAATAAGCCGTCCTGCGTACCGACCCGTCCTGTTCGCACCGTAAAACTGAATAAGTCCTCTTGCTCGGTTGTCACGGCATACGGCGTTTTCCATAGCCGTATATTTCTTAACAGAGCTTTTCGCCATTTGCTTTCGGAGCTTTAATACCTCTGAAATATCACCGTCCGTTTTTTCGAGCAGTTCCTCCACAGCCTTTTTGGAAAGCGAGTCGGCTACGATACCTTGTTCCAAAAGCCATGCTTTTAGCTGTACGGGTGAGTTCGGGTTTTCAAGTCCTGTAAGTTCACGAGCGTTTTTAAGGTTTTCTTCCTTGTATTCGTTATCGCATTTAATGGCTGACCGTACGAGCTTCATGTCGAGCAGGATGCCTCGGTCGTTTATCTCTTGGTCGAGCTTGTAATTTCGCCATTCGGAATCAGGTACGGGAAACTTTGAGAGCCGCTGTTTTATAGCAAGCTCGGTTTCGACATCTCGCTTGTTGTATTCTATGAAAAGCTCCCACCGTTCAGGGTTGTCTTCGGGGGTATGTCGTGTAAAGCCGCCGTCCTTAACCTTGCTCGGTGTGCAGAAATAACGGATGAGGTCTTTGCCTTCCTTCATTTTCTGCTTTTCAAGTCCGATAACCGCACCGACACCTTCAAGGGAGAGAGGAAGTCCGAGAGTTGCTGACCATACCATAGTGCAACGCCACGCATCAGGCTTGAGATATACTCCCATATACTTTGACAGACATACACGCTCAAACATTGCATTGAATGCCCACTTGGTAACGGAATCATCGGTAAGAGCCGCAACAATATCGTGAGGTAGCTTTTCGCCTTGTGCTAAATCTATGACCTGCACTTCGCCGCCGTCTATGGAATATCCGAACAGAAGTATCTCGAAATCATCGGATTCAGCGTATTTATATACACCGCATTTTTGAAGGTTTACGGACGAATAAGTTTCTATATCAATACTCAAATTGTCCATTGCTTTTCCTTTCTGCCGTTGGCGGCAAGCGTGAAGCTCACCGCCACAGCATTAAAATCCGTCACATCAAAAAGTCCTCGTCCTCCAATGAGGTGAAATCGTCCTCTGCATTGCTTCTGCCGCCGAGAGGCTCACCGTCCGATACCTTCTGAATATTACCAAGCCCACAGGCAATACCCTTATTGCCGTTGGAGTTGAAAGCGTAAAATGTAATGGACACCCTCGCATAACAGCCGCTATATACTTCATTGCGGTCAAGGATTTTCTGTACCTTGCCGTCAACTATCTGCGGAGCGGTTTTGGAGTTTGCGTTCACAAAGTAGCTGTCCTTGTACGCTTCATCGTCACGCTCAATGTCACCGTCACGGAGCGGAAGTTTCAGAGCCGCCTTGTTCGGGGTCTTGCCGCCGAATTTGCCTTTGCCTTCTTCGATAGCGATGTCAATCGCTTTTTCGATGTCTGCAATAGTCTTTTTATCGGTTTTCGGGATGATGAGGGAAACCGAGTATTTTTCATCGCCTCCGTTTACGGCTTTCGGCTCCCATACATTTGCATAAGAAAGTCTTACGACACCTGTTACAACTTTTGTATTTTTCTGATTTGCCATGATTACATATCCTCCTAAATTTCATCAAATTCGTTTTCGGGTTTTTCTTTTGTTATTGCAGGACGCTTGTCTGTGATAGGGACAAGTGTCGGTTTCCCAGGCGGCTTAATAATAAGCGCACCGAGAATGTCGGCAAAGTTCTGTTTGCCCATGAGCTTTTCCATTTCCGTAATGGTGATAAGGCTTGTTTTGAAGATGTCCTTGTATCCTGCCGCCTGTGCCGCTTCGATAACGGCTCCCTCGTCAGCATACTTTCGGTTGGAACGACCTTCGACCACTTTGAAGCCGTGCCACTGCTTTCCGTGATTAAGTGCGGCATCCTGCGCATAAGCGGTTATCTCATTTGCCCATTTTGTCAGGTCATCGAGCTTTGTCAGGATTTCCTCAATTTCATCATCGGTGAGTAGCGGCGGCAGTTTGAATTCGTACTGTGCGAGCTTCAGCTTTTCCTCGGCTCTCGCACGGCAGTTCACCTTTGCCTTGCAGAAGGTACACCAATCACCACTGCAGTAATCGCCTTCACCTTTGAAAGCAAGCTCGGCTTTCGGCTTTAGTGTGTTTTCTGCCCAATCATAGAGTGCTTTTGCATCAATCGTCCATGTGCTGATGTTCTCACGGCGAGGCTGATAAATAGTCATCGAAACCTCGTCAATATCGTAGAGGCAGTCGTACATATCCAATGCGCCGAGAGCATAAAGCATCATCTGCGGATTGTTTTCCGCTTCCACTAAAACGCCCTGACCGTATTTAAAGTCAATGACATGGAGCTTGCGGTCTGCAATGATGAGGCAATCGCCCGTTCCGAAGCCGTCCTCTACATACTTTGAAAAGTCGAGCCGCTGTTCAATAAGTATGGTCGGGTGCGGACAGGTTTCCTGCGCCTCGGTGTATTGCTCCAAGACGAAAGCCACATACCCGTCCGTATACTCGTCCATCTCGTCACAGTCGTACTGCGACACAGGTTTTTTCGACCTTTGCTTCAAAGCACGTTTCAGCTTATGCTCACAAAGTGCGTGTGCGGCAGTTCCTTCTGCGGCGGCTTCGGTTTCTCTGTCCTCAAATTCGAGTTCGAGCCTTGCGGACGGAGTGCAATTCAGCCACCTGTGCGATGCGGAAGCGGAAAGGACAGCGTGTTTTTTAGTTCCCATTCCTGATTTCCTCCGCTTCGGCAAGCACCGCCGCATACTTTTCCTTCGGGAGTTCGCTCAACTTCGGAACACCGTACTTTGTAAGTAGTGCCTTGACCTCTGCTCTGAAGCCGTCCTCCGAGAGCTTTTTCAAAACCTCAAACAGCTTCTCGAATTCCACCGTTTCGGTTTTAGCTTCCGCTTTCGGCTTCGGAGCGGTTTCCTTTTTCGGCTCGGTCACAGGCGCATCGGGGTCAGCCATTGCATTTGCAACCGCCTCCACGCTATCAGCAAGGGAGCGCAGGTCGGAAATCACATCAAGGAGTAGTTTCACTCTGCTCATACCGCACCACCTCCAACTTCGCTGATAGCAAGCTCCTCAACGGTGTCCCCTGGGACGAGGATGGTCAGCTTTATGGGCTTGCCGAGCAAGAAACGAAGCAATCGCTCTCGCACCTTCACCTGTCGGAAGGCTACCACGCCACCGTTAACGGGCTTCTTTGAAACACTGATTTTCAGATTGTGTTTCATGTTTTTCATCCTTTCCGAAGGACGGATTTTTTTATGCCCTTCACTATATAGCCACGGGAAAGGGTCAAAACTGACGGTCTGTTAAAAATTTTTTTAATTTTTTTCTTGCTCTAATTAATCTGTGGGATACCGCAGATGGCATAACACCGAGCATTTCGGCGTATTCGATTACGCTCCAATCTTCAAAATATATTTTTTGAATAAGGTCTTTTTGGTCAGGGGTTAGGCTGTCGATTGCTTCGTGAATCAATATTTCCATCTCATTCCTGCCGTTGATAGATAATAAATTATCGTCCTCTGCGCCATACTTTTCACCCTCGAATATGAGGGTGTCAATCGGCAAGTGCCTTCTCGTTTCCTTTCGATTATTGTTGAATTCGTGTTTGTCGAGGTCTATTAATATAGCACCCCAATCATCCGATACCTCAATTTCTGTAGTTTCATTTACAAATTGATATTTGATTTTCATTACCTTTCGGCTCCTTTCTTATTTCGGAGCCTGAACAAGTAGCTGAAAAACAAAAGAGCCTGACAAGCATAGCTATACAGCTACTTGTCAGGCTCGTATGTCCGTTTTAACCGTGATTTTTCACGGCTCGCATCGTGCTCTGTACGAAGTACAAATTCTTAATCCTTTTTAATTCCGACCGTTGTCTTGCATTTCCAACATTTTATGTAGTAGTCGGCAGGATTCTCGGTATTCCTTTTTCCTTTTGTGATTTTAGTCCTTACAACCACCTGCGAATTTGCATCACAAAGACGGCTTCCACAGGTGGGGCAGACAATCGAAACTGTCATCTATCTACCTCCACAAGTCCAATTTCTCTGATAATCATACATACATAAGTCCAGGCATAATAATTTCGACATCCCTCGGTTGCGGCATTTTGTTTTCGCCCATAAGAGCCGCAGGGAAAACGCTTTGTTTTCCAAACCTGCGCTTTATTTCGTCCATCGCCTTATCAAGCCGCTCCATTCGTTCTCTTTTCTCGGCATCATTGAAAAGGTCTAACTGCACATTTCGTGCTTTCGGTCGTAAGTTGATGGCTCGGACAGTAACCGCCCGTATGGGTGCGCTCCAAGTGTGTTTTTGCCTTAAGATAGAAAAAGCCATGTTTGCAAGTTCACCTGCGTTCTGACTCGGTGCTTCCAACTGACCTTGATATTGCCTGAAATAAAGGTCGTTGGTACGAATAGTGATTTGTACGCCTTTTGCTTCAAGGTCGTGGACACGGAGCTTTTGCCCGATATCCTGCGAAAGCGCAAGCGTAACCTTCCATACTTCGTCAGGTGTTTCAAGGTCGGCTATACAGGTTGTCCCATGCCCGATTGATTTTATGGGCGAGACATAATCCTTTTGCATGACCTGCGACATATCCGTGCCGTTTGCGTACTGCCACAGCTTCAGTCCGTTGACACCAAACCATCCCTTCAGGATTTTCGGCTCAAGCGAAGCAAGCTGTCCGATTGTCATAATGCCATACCTTTCGAGCTTGTGAGTGGTGGCTCGTCCAACATATAACAGGTCGGACACGGGAAGCCGCCACACTTTTTCTTTGAAATCCTCCTTGTTTATGACGGTTATGGCATCGGGTTTCTTCATGTCGCTTCCGAGCTTGGCAAATATCTTATTAAAGGAAACACCTACGGAAACAGTCAAGCCAAGTTCTTCTCTCATGCTTTTGCGGATTTCTTCGGCTACCTCAAGCCCTGTTCCGAAAACAGACGAGCCGCTGATGTCGAGCCAACACTCGTCCATTCCGAAAGGCTCCACCAAATCTGTATACCTATAATAAATCTGATGAGCGAGCTTCGAGAATTTCAAGTATTGGTCGTAATGCGGCGGCACAAGTATAAGGTCGGGGCATACCCGTTGCGCTTCCCAATTCACCATACCCGTTTTGACACCTGCTTTTTTTGCGAGTTCGGATTTGGCAAGTACAATGCCGTGCCTGTCCTCGGTAGCACCGCAAACAGCGACAGCTTTGCCTCGCAGGGTGGGGTTTAGCATCATTTCCACCGAAGCATAAAAGCAGTTCATATCGCTGTGCAATATTACTCTTTCCATAGCTTTTTCTACCTCTTTTCGACAAATTCATTCAAAACTTCACTTTTTTTTGCAAAAAGTATTGACAAATGAAGTTTTGTCGGTTATAATGTGATTGTAACTTCATCAACTGCATTTAATTATAACACCGAAAATGAAGTTTGTCAATACTAAAAATGAATTTAGTGAATTTTTAGTGAAGTTACACGAAAGGAGAGAATACAAATGAAGACGTTTTCTGAAAAAGTAAAAGATGCGAGAGACCTGTTGGGTTTAAATCAACAAGAGCTTGCAGACCTCGTTGGAGTGTCTAAAAGAACAATCGCAACTTATGAAACCGTAGATGTAAAACCTCGTCAAAGCACCATGAGAAAACTTGCATCTGCACTTCAAGTTTCAATTGATTACTTAAAAAGAGATGAAATAGACGACCCTACCTATGGCTTGGAAAAAGAGCCGTATGTAGATGAGGTCAGGGAACGTTTAGGAGCAAAAGCGGCTCGTGAGATTGATTTCCTCATGGAAAAGAACAACGCCCTGTTTGCAGGTGGAGAGATTCCACAGGAAACAAAGGACGCATACTTTGAGGCGGTTATGGCGGCTTATCTCGAATGTAAGGAACAAGCGAAAAAGAAGTTCGGTCGCAAGAAAAATTGATGTCCGTTTTTTGGGACAGTAAATAATTTATACTATGAATGGGAGGTGGTTTTGATGCGAATGTACTATGGGTCTATTTGCGAAGCAGTAGAAAAAGTTAAACGGCAATATGCCGAGACCGACCCTTTCCAATTATGCAAGGACATGGGCATTTCCGTATTATATAAAGATATGGGAAAAGATGCTGATTCTTGTAAAGGCTTCTTTTTGCCTCAAAGCCGTATCCGATGCATCGTAATAAATAACAATCTCTCCTATGAGCTTCAGCGTGTTATATGTTCGCACGAGCTTGGACACGCCGTTCTGCACAAGAATATTGCAGGGGTGAGAGATTTTCACGATTTCAATATGTTTAATTTGAATTCGGAACGTGAAAACGAAGCTAACATTTTTGCGGCAGAGCTTCTGCTCAAGGACGAAGATGTATATACAACATTAAATGAAGATACCACCTTTTTTCAGGCGGCACTTGATATGCGTGTTCCTTTCGAGCTTCTTGATTTCAAGTTTCGTGTCATGAAGTGGAAAGGATATAAAATAGGCGTTTTTCCTGTTTATACGCAAAGCAACTGGCTGAAAAACGCCGTAGACGGTGGAGAGGATTTTTGATGAAAATGGATGCGAAGGTTTATGTTGCGGTCAACGCTTCCTTCGATGAGGACGGACGGATGATACCCAAGCTCCTCGTTTGGGAGGACGGCACGAAATACCCGATTGACAAAGTGACAAACATTTGTCAAGCCGCCGCTATGAAAGCAGGAGGTCAGGGTGACCGATATACGATATATGTTAATGGAATACAGAGTTATTTATTTTTTGAAAGAAGTACAAACCTGACGGGAAATGTAATCGGCAGATGGTTTGTAGAAAGAAGAGAAATTTAATTATACAAAGAGAAAGAGGTATTGTTATGGCGTATGAAACACCGCTTACCGTTGCGGAAGTTGTAAATGACATTTCAACGAACAGGTATGTTCTTCCCTCCATACAGAGAGAGTATGTGTGGGACACTTCTCAAATTGAAACGCTATTTGATAGTTTGATGCAGGACTATCCTATAGGTGCGTTTTTGTTTTGGGAAATCAGCAAAGATAAGCTTTGCAACTATGATTTTTACGAATTTCTAAAAAACTATCACGAAAAAACAGCTACCCACAATCAAAAGGCAGATTTAAAAGGCTCAGATGGCGTGGTGGCTGTTTTGGACGGACAGCAAAGGCTTACATCCTTGTATGTAGGTCTTAAAGGCTCATACGCATATAAACAAAAATATAAAAAGAAAAATAGCGATAATGCATATCCTGTAAGAAAACTGTATTTGAATATTGTTGCCCCTGCAAATGATGAATCTAACCTTTACGATTTTGATTTTAAAGTTCCATCAGAAGTCGTGAACGATAATACATCATATTGGTTTGAGGTTGGTGAAATCCTCAATATGAAGGAAATTGGGGATACAATGAAATATATCAATGAAAATGTTACGTTTTCAGAAACAAACCATTATACTAAAGAGCAGGTAAACTTTGCTATTAATACGCTTTCAAAACTGTTCAACGTGATTTTTGTTTCGGGAACAATAAGCTATTATAAAGAAAAATCCGAAGAGTTGGATAAAGTTCTCAATATTTTTATTAGAGTAAACAGCGGCGGTACGGTTTTGAGTTATTCGGACTTGCTGTTATCAATAGCTTCTGCACAGTGGGAAACTCATGATGCAAGAGAAGAAATCACAGCTTTTGTTGATTCTGTCAATGAAATTGGGCAGGGATTTAGCGTGAATAAAGATTTTGTTTTGAAAGCGTCCCTCGTTTTAAGTGATTTTCCGAATATTGCATTTAAGGTCGATAATTTCAACAAACCGAATATGATGAAAATTGAGGCAAAGTGGGATACGATAAAAAAAGCAATCCGTCAAGCCATAAACTTGGTTTCATCTTTTGGTTATTCAAAATATACACTACCTGCAAATAATGCAATAATACCAATTGCATATTACCTTATGATGATAGGGATGCCCGACAATTTTATAGACTCCGACAAAACAGCAGACAATAGAGCGAAGATTAAAAAATGGCTCATACGCTCCTTGCTTCAGAGAGCTTTCAGCGGACAGCCCGACAATGTTTTGCGTCCCATCAGAGAAATAATCAAAAACAACGGGACAGACGAATTTCCGATTGATGCTATTATTGACAGGTTTAAAGGCACAAACAAATCAATTTCGTTTACCGAAGATGATATTAATGAACATTTGCTTAAAACGAGGTATGGGAATGGCGAGACGTTGTCAACAATGATGTTGCTATATGATTCTTTGGATTATAACAACGAATTCCATATTGACCATATGTATCCGAAGAGCAAATTTACAAAAGAATACCTCTTAAGTGTAGGTGTTGCGGAAGACCAGATTGATGCATACATTTACGCCGTAAATGACATTAGTAATTTGCAGTTATTGGCGGCAAGACCCAACGAAGAAAAAAGCAATACGGATTTTGAAATTTGGTTTGAAAGCCACAACAAGAGTGACGAAGCTAAAAAGCAATATAGAGAAACTCATTATTTGCCCGACATGGATTATACATACGATAATTTCTTGGCATTTGTTGAAAAAAGGCAAGGCAAATTAAAAGACAAGCTAAAAGAATTACTACTATAAATTGAATTGGAGGTGTGCCGCACATTGAATATTGATGGAAGAATACAGGCTTTGCAATCTCTACTTCGGGACGGTTTTGTGCGTGAGGATGAGTATTATTCTGTGTTGGAATCGGTCGGAGCATTAAAACATAATTATTATGATTATATGATTACGGAGCCTATTGATGTGGACGAGGAATTGAAGCGATTGCCGAATGCAGATTTTGATGTGTGTGGTGCGCTTTTAACAATGCTCCTGCGTGAAGACCACTTCAGCAATGGCTCATTTAGAGAACGGAAAGAAAAAGGTCAGGTCAATCCGATTTTGAAACGCCTGATTGAAATAATACAAACCTAAGTTGTTTGTCAAAACGAATAATAGAAAAAGAGCCTTATTATAAGTCGCCTTATAATAGGGCTCTTTTTAGCAATATCCCTTTTGAGAAAGGGGGTGAATTCACATGATTTATGGTTATATTCGGGTTAGTAGTGATAAACAAACGGTGGAAAACCAACGTTTTGAAATAAAAGCATTTTGTGAAGCAAATAAAATAGCAATAGGAGGTTGGATAGAAGAAACAATAAGTGGAACAAAGTCTTATTCAAAAAGAGAGCTTGGGAATCTTTTATCAAAAATATCAAAAGACGACATGATAATATGCACAGAGTTATCCAGGTTGGGTAGAAACCTCTTTATGATTATGGAAATACTTAACATTTGCATGAGCAAGGAATGCAAGGTATGGACAATTAAAGATAATTACAGATTGGGAGATGATATACAAAGCAAGGTATTAGCCTTTGCATTTGGGCTTTCCGCTGAAATCGAAAGAAACCTAATTAGTCAGAGAACGAAAGAAGCCCTGGCAAGGATTAAATCGGAAGGAAAGCATATAGGTAGAATCCAAGGTTGTAGAAACAAGAAGTTGAATAATAACTGTGTGAATAATCATGAGTATATCACTCAATTATATAATTCAGGGGTTTCTATCCCGTGCATTGCTAAAGAAATCAATGTTGCTAAAGGGACGCTTTATCGTTATATGGCATATACTGGTTTGCGATTGCCGCAATTAACACAGACAAACAAGTGGGAACGAGGTATATACTGAGTCCAACAAAAACCTCCGTTTTTTGAAGACAAATTCGGGTAAAAAAGGCTCAGGTATGCCTGTCGTTAGAAATCCGCAGTTCAATTTTAGGGAGGGCTTTTGTTGGAATAATGTTTTAAACCCGAATGCACGATTACTTAAGGTAAAACTAAAATCAGCAACGGTCAACGATGTTGGCGCAATGTCGTTATATTCTGTCTCGGCGTTACCTAATGCATTCTTTGTGTCAGTATTAAACTCAAATCTTATTTTTGATTATTACAGAGAGTTTATCAACTGTACAGTAAACATACAGATTAATGATTTAAGACAAATCCCCATTATTATTCCAAACGAAAAGGAGCTTGATATAATAATGACTCTGTTTGAAGAAATATATAGTTTAAAAAAGCAAGATTTTTCATCCAAATCGGATACAAAATCTTTTGAATTAATTGAATCCGATTTGGATGTAGCTATTAATCTTTTATATGGCATAGATATCTAATACTGCAGAATCAAGCTTTTCTTGGATGGCTTTAAGGGCTTCATCTGATTTTTCAAGTGATATGAGATTGGCAAAATAATCCTTTTTCAGTTGTACAGCTTCATCGAAGAGAGAGGTTATTTTTGCCAATTCTTTATCATTAGGGATTTTTATCGGTAATTGTCGAGCATCGTTTATTTGGAAAGTCTGCGTATTATTAACAAACGAGTCAACATAAAAACTGAACATAGCTGAATTAATTAAGGCTACAATATAGCACTCAGGTGCTTTGCTTGTCATTCCATATAGGCTCATGCTTTTTACATCATTTACGCTTTTACCTTTTATTCTGCATTTCAGATAAGTTGTGTTGATATCACTCCAACAAAAACCCTCCCTAAAATAGAACGAATAGCCCTGATATCGTGCTTTGGGGTCAGTCTTCAAAAAACGGACATTTTCTTTAGACCATGCTATTGCAAATGGGGTTTCAAGATACCATCTGTTTCCATCTTTATCCCCTTTGTCATACGGGACATAGTAACACTTTGTTGTGTCTATTCCATTTTCTTTTTCATCACGGGTTAATGAATCAACATCAGCCAATTCTGAGTCATCAATCAATCTATAGATATAGCCCTGCCCAAAAATGTCCCTTCCATATTCTTCTTTTAATGAATCAAACAACTCGGCAATTTTGCATTCATCTGCATTTGCAAAGAAATCCTCGACGGAAGAGTAGGGAGATAATTTGCCTATGGGTATATTGTTTTCCTCTATTGCCATAAGTAATTTTGCAGGGCGAGAAGCCATAATGTTATTTGCCCATTTCGTGCTTTTTCTGACCGCAATATATTTACCATTGTTTGCGGTTGCAAGCCCCTGACCACCTTCGGTTAAACATCCGAGAAGTGCTATATCGCCTGGCTTTAACCCATCTCTATATTGCGCTAATTCTTTTTTGTTCTTTTCTATGTCTTTAGAGGTTTTAATTTTATCCCACCATTTGTCATATAATTCTTTTACAGTTTTGCCATACTTTTCGTTAATTCTCAAATTAAACTCTGTCGGCTTAAAAATAACAGAATTCTGCGTGTTTATAAAAGCAGACTGTTTTACAAACATTTTGACTGGTTTTGATAAATCCTGACTTCCATCCATAAAACTCAGAGTGTGGTCTTCCGTAAACGGTGTTTTAATAACATGGATTATGCAAGTGTCGACCATCGCACTTTCAAACGGATTTGCGGTATCAAAAATGTAAGCTATAGTATTTTGCAACAGCAAATCTCTCATGTTTCGTTTCGTTTGAGTAGTCCAAAATGTTTTTGGAATAATATAGCTTAACGACCCTCCATTTTTCAGTATACTCATGCCTCTAAAAGTAAACATATTATATGTGTCGTCAGAAAAACCGAAAACTCGTTCATATATCTTTTTGTCTTCGTTTGAAACTTTTTTTGTAGAAACATACGGGGGATTACCAATCACTATATCAAATCCGCCATTTTCCTTAAATACACGAGCAAAATCTAACTGCCACAGAACAAAAGGTAAAGAGCTTTGCTTGATGGCAATTTGGTATTTTTCTTTGATTTCATTACTGCTTAATAACAATTGTCCTTCAATGATTGAATCTTTGTAGCCTTGTATGCTTTTCTTTAATTCCTCCTTTTTAAGTGTATCATCACAGCGGAATAACTCGTCCTGCTTTTCAAGCATTTTCTTTAGTATAGCCTCAAAAGCATTTTGATTCAAATCGATTTGACTGTTTGCCTTTGATGTACCAATAAGGTCACTTTCATTAATCAGCTTTATACCTTCAAACTCATCAATCAAACTATTTCCGCACAGAATATTGCACTCTAAATTAGGAAGCGGCAACGGATTTTTATGCCCATCTAATTCATTAGTGGCTTTAGGATTAATTTCATCATCTATTACAATTGACAGCCACAAGCGTAATTGCGTTATATCTACCGCCGAAGGCTCAATATCAACAGCAAATATTGAATTCTTTATGGTATGAATTTTCAGCGCATAGGGAGAACGGTCATTACTATACATAAACCAACGAGCTTGCTTATTCATAGAAATACTCATATAAGCTGAAATGTTTTCTCGTGCTCTAACTATTTCGTTTATCATACCAAGAGGAAACGCTCCCGACCCAACAGCTGGGTCTGCTATCTTTACTGAAGCGAGCGCATCATCAATTTCCTTTATGCGGCTAAACGTCACGGTGTTACTTGCAATATCCATTTTGAATATTTCTTCTGAAATATACAAACCATCATTTAATTCACGCTTTCTTTGGTCTGTATCCTCATCTTTCATAAAATCGCCGTAAATAATAAAATCACGAATAGCAGTTTCAGAAATATCCGTTTTTTTAGTAAGATAGTTAATCAGGCTTTCCCGACACATATAATGTACGATTTCACGGGGAGTGTAAAATGAGCCACTTGATTTGCGGTCTTTTACCTCTAATAGATTTTCAAAAACCTTTCCGAGCATTTCAGGGTCAATAGCAACTTCCCGTTCCATCGGCTCGTCTTCACTCATTGTAAAATTATACCTATCAAAAATGTCAAGAATGCCGTCAGCATCAAGGTCATATTCATCTTTTTTATTTGAAAACATTTCATCAGGAATATCAAAATAGTTTGATTTCCAATCGTAGCCATCAAGTGGCTCAAACAACCCACCCGAAAGAAATGGAATTCTACAATGCAAAGCAGGGCAGTAACCCCATACACCACGGTTTCGGTTTAATGTATCGTAGAAAAGTGGCTCAAGGTATTCTTCGTAAAAATGTTTTTTATGTGTTTGTGAATAATTAAAAAGCGTTCTTAAAAAGCGGCGTGAGCCATCGCCCCAAGTCTCTTCGCTTTTAACATTGTTTGCAATAAGTTCTTCCGCATCATCAGGTATTTCATCTAAAGCTCTTGAATTAAGTTTATATGTACCATCGGCTTGTAATGTATACACCTTTGGCAAATACTCTTTTATAATTCGTCCTTGCGCCCCTGAAACGAAAAATACATTTTTATACTCTTTTTCAGTTAATATGCTTTTCCATGCATGAACGCCAAGCCATCCTTTTTTCTGAAGAAAATACAAAAAGACAATTTGACCCATTAATTTTTTCGCAAACTGTTCTGAAGAAAAACCACATTTTTGGGATTCGGCTACAAAATCAGCGTTGTCGTCCAGGTGTTCTCGCAACTGTAAATATTTTTCTCTATATAAATCAAAGAATTCTTTAGTAACCTTTTCTACGCTGAAAGCCTCTTCTATATCGGACAGGCTCGGTTTAGAATTGCTATCAACTATAAAACACCTTAAATGGTCGATAGCTGTGTGGCAAGGCTCATCTTTTCCCACAAGATACGAATACCGCTTTGCAGGAGTTAAATTCTCTACAGCTTTCAAAGAGCCTTTTTCAATTCTCATCTGATAATCAAGGCGGACAAAAGATAGTCTCCATTTGGGGTTATCATCTGTATAAAAAGCAACGAGAGCCGCTTCACAGTTACCACTTTCAATTAGCTTCTTTGCATAATTACGCTGAGTGCTTCTCGACCTTTCGACAAATGCATCCTTTTTTAGTTGCACAGAGAATACTGCTATCTTTTCATTATCGTCTGTCACATAATCGCCGATGTGAGTTGACCCCTCTATATGAGAAGAAAAATTTGTAAATTCTTTCCTAAAACTATTCGGCGCAATTATTTTAAATGTTGCGAAGATTTCCTGTACTAATGAAAGGAAATTTTGTGTAGAGTATTCGCTTGTTAATATTCTTTCGACCTTTTTTATTGTTGCATCAGCCATTATTGCTACCGCCTTTCATGTAACAAGAGAGAACAATTTGTTTTTCGCCGTCAACGGTTTTTTTGTTTTCCTTTCTTTCTTCAAGATAAGAATCGGGAATCAATTTCATTATGTCGTAATACAAAGTCAAAACATCAGATGCTAATTTTACTGTTTTAACAATGTCCTTTGATATTTTTGCAGGGATTTCGCCGTCTTCCCATCGTTTAATAAGCAAGTCTATTGTCGCCTCTTGCTCATCGGTAAGACGATTGTCAGATTTCATTGCCTTGAGGGTTTTAATAACTTTTGCATCATTACCTGCTACCATTGGTCGCTCTATAGTGATTTCTTCCTCCGCAATGAGTGCCTTATCAAATGCATCACTGTTTGCTTTAAGATGGTCATAGTACAAGGATGCCACAGATACAGCTTTTTCGTCTTTGTCGGATTCAATTTTTTGTATTGCTTCCATAAAGGTACGCTGTTCTGTTTCTCCGTCTTTTGTTTCAAAAAACAGTTTTAATGCACCTTTTCTTATGAATGATACAGTCGAATCCGCATTCGACACAGCGTGTTTTCCTGCTTTTGCTTTTTTGGGAAGCCGTTTTATTTTTGCAAATAATTCAGGCTCATTATCTCTTATTTGACGAATAATAGTCAAATACGCCAGTTCGGGATTTGTACTTTCCTCCTCATCGTCAAGATTTTGAGAAAGGTCAGAAAACAGTTTTTGAGGTGAAACCTCTTCAGCGTCTGAAAGGTATTTATAATCTTCGCCAAGCGTGTCATGGAAGGATTGCAGTTTTTCTAAAATTCTCTCTTCCAATGGTATATGCTTTGCGCTTTGAGAAGTTGGAAAGAAGTTATATACATAAATTCTTTCAAATTCAGTCCCGACACGATTAATTCTACCAACCCTTTGCATTATTCTCGTTGGATTCCACGGGAGGTCATAGTTAAACAGTATATTTGCTCTATGTAAGTTAATACCTTCTGCCAATACATCGGTTGTGATTAAAATGTCATACTTATCGTTGTCTTTGTCTTTGTATTTCGGGTTAAAACTGTCCTCAATGTCACTTTTTAGAGCATTACTGCTTTGACCGCTGAAATAAACAATTCTATCTCCGTATGTGTCCTTTAAACCATCGTGCAAATATTCAGCAGTTTCTGTTGATTCGGTAAATACAATAACTTTTTTATCACGGATTATTGGGTTGCTTGTAAGCTCATCCTTAAACTTTTCTATTTTTGGGTCGTTTTTTATTAATTCCCACAAGTCTCTCAAGTATTTAAGTTGTGCTAAATCCATCTCCAGTAGTTTGATGAATCTCGGCTCGAATTCGGAAGTGTTAAACACCATGATGTCTTCTTGCTCAATTAAATACATGAGTTTTTCCGTGTTGCCATCATCAAGCAAATCATAAACATTTACTTTCTTGCTTATGTATACTTTGCCAGCCTTGACCATTTTTATAAACTTTTCATAGGATTCAATGAACCTGTTAAGTGTCATTTTGAAGGCATAAAAACTGCTTTCAAGTCTCTTAACAAGAATGCCTTTCATGAAACCACCCATGTTACGTTGCGCTACCAACATTTGTGCATACTTTTCTTTGTCCTTTAAAAAGAGCAAGGGTGTATAACGGGCATATTTAAAGTCCTTAATTGCCTCTATGGTTTCTTTGAATGTTTCGTCAGTCTGCTCGTCAAATTCATATATAACTCGTTCAGGGCTTCCTGCTGTTGGGAAAGAAAGTCCTTGTTTTTCAAGGTCATCTTTATAGTATTTCTGTACTTCAGACCTTGTTCGCCTTATCATAACCTCCCGAATGAGTTTATCCCTAATAACCTCGGAATTTTCTCGCAGTTGTCTCATATATTCAGGTGTACCCTTTGCTTTTTGCGTGAGCTTTGAGTTTAATCCACGGAAGAAGCCTTCAATGTTTTTAATTCCATTGATTGTACCGCTTTGTTTCGCTTGGAAAAGGTATATTTGATTTTCTATATCGCTCGTATAATTATTTATGGGCGTAGCGGAAATAAGGACAACTTTTTTTCCTCGACAAATCTGGTGTAGGTTTGTGAAGCTATCTGTCCCGCTATTTCTAAACCTGTGAGCTTCGTCAATAAATACATAACTGTATTTATCAGTCCCACGAGCTATTATTTTATCGAGTTTACCAAGCGATTCTACATCACATCGTGACACATCAAATTCCTGTAGAACGCCCCTCCAATAGTCAACAAGGACAGGTGGGCATATAAACAATTTATATGTGTCTCGCTTGAATGAATTTGCAAGCATGGCGCAAATATAAGTCTTTCCGAGACCGACCACATCAGATATAAAAACGCCATTATAAGCATCAAGTTTCTTTCGGGCTTGTGTAACAGCATCTATTTGGTATTGGAGCCTCATATAACCTTCGGGAAGGAGCGTTTCAAAGTTCTCTTTATCAGCGTTAATTTCTTCTTTAAAAAACTCATAAAGCGTTTTCAAATATAATTGATATGGGGTTATATCATTTCGCATCCATGTGTTTTTTTCGACAGCTTCTATATATGTATCTCTTACATCAACGCTTCGTTCCCATAAATCTTCAAAACGAGCCAATGCAAATTTTACATCAGCCGAATCCTTAAGTTCAACATTGAATTCCAAATTATTGAGAAGACCTGCTTCCGAAAAATTGCTTGACCCCGTTATTACGCTTCCGTACATATCAGGCACTTTTTCTGGGTCTTTTCTCATGATATACACCTTTGCATGAATAGGTGCATCGGTATACATTCTCATTTGGAGTTTTCCGCTTTTCAGCCAATCGATAAAATATCTAACACCTTTTTCAACTTCGGAGGTTGCATCGGACAATTCAAATTCTGTCTCGATTTCTTTTGTCAGTAATTCTTTGCTCTCAACGGCAGAAGCGGAGGTTATAGAAAGTTCTTCTCTTGCTTGGTCGAGTATTTTGACGGTATATTTGTCTACATTCAAACCGACTAAAACACGAATACTCTCAACGGTATCGAGAGCTTCATACAACTTGAAAAAGCCACTCGTTCTAAAGTATCCCACTAAAACATCAAAGAATTGTGTGTTGCTCTTTAATATGGTGGAAAACCTGCTATAAAGGTCACGTTCAGGCTCATTGGTAAAAAACTTCAAATCATTCTGTATCATATTCATTTGTTCCTTTCATTTCTTTTACTCGTTGTTTGAAGCTTGATTGTCGGGAATAAGCTCAACTATATCACCGATGTCAACGTTAAGTGCCGTGCACACTTTAATTAAAACATCCATACTTACATTTTTATTCTTTGACAGCTTTGCCATCGAATTAGGTGACACCCCTGCAAGGGTTAATAATTCGCCTTTTGTCATATTTCTATCAGTTAATATTTTGAAGAGTTTTCCGTAGCTTACTTTCAAATTCATCACCTCTAAATTATGATTTTATATTATATCACAAAACTGTAAAATTGTCAATAAATCTTTGCGTTTGCAAATATTTATTTTATAATAGATATTATATTTTTTATTTCGATGCCATGTTTGTTGGCATAGTCTACGGTGTTTTTTGTGCCGCTTTTCTCACCGTTAAAAACTGCTATGACACGATTGCTGTGGTTTACCATCCATTCGTTCCGCACTTGATAACAACTACGGCTGTACGCTTTACTGACCATAACGGAATGGTCAGCATTTTGAAGTATAAAATTGTATTGCTCCTGCCAATCTGCACTCCACCGTTTTTCAAAGTCAGGATGAGGAATGGCGCACATAAGTTTGATTTCAGAATTCTTTTCTCGAAGCTCCAAAACAATCTGCGCCGCCCAAATATCAACGCCACGAGCCATACCTGTAATAAAGACATACATACCATCATTAACCGCCTGTAGGATTTCCTTTTTTAATCCTGCTTTTACTTCAGCTTCAGGCACATTAAGTTTTTCGGGTCTGTGTCCTGTAAAACAACAACGGTGCATTCTTTTTTCTTGCTCGGTCATTTTAACACTTCTTTCCTTAAGGATGGCATCTACCGCAGGGAGAATACCCCTGTGCGATTGCTTCTTCTCTCGTGCCGTATAATGGCACTTTGTTTTTCTCTTTCATATCGGACACGCTACTGCAATTTGGGTAGTGAAACTTTTTAGTGTTTTTGTTTCCGATATACGTCACTTCGTCCGTGGTTTCACCTACGGCAGGAATGGGCATTGACCTTTCTTGAACGACAGGCTCTTCGGTTGCTTCCACCTCCGCATAACTATCACCGTTGGCATAATTGATTACGACCCCTGGCTGAACATTATAGCAGAACACGTTATAACAGATGCCTTTGCCGTTGTCCTCGACAGAGTATCCTTCCATAAGGACACCCGTAGCTAAAAGGTTATCGCCGTCAAAAAACGGGGTCACCCGATAGAGAACATGGTTGTTTGTTGCCATTACATAATCCGCAACTCGTCCTTCAAAAGGAAGCATAGTTTCTATATTTAAATAGCGAGTGCCTGTGATTAAGTTTCTCTCGTTGGCATTTTCACCTGCAAGCTGATAGGCTATCAAGTGACAGCGGTTATATAAGTATTTGCCATCGACAAATTCATATCTCACCGTATGCCAACCACTCGGCTTTATCATACCGATAGAGCCTCGTTCCTCTGTAGGCATTAACTCCTGGCATACATTTGCATAAGCAACACCACATCGACCCTTACTGTCCAAAGAGCTGTATTTTTCAAAAGCTACAGATACAAGCTCATCTGTAGTAAAAAAGGGAACATTATTATTTATCTCGACAAACGGCAGACCTGAATATTCGGGTATGTCCGCAAGAGAAATGGCTGTAGTTATAACGGGGAGGGTTTCTTTATCCGCTTTCGATTCAGCTTCAGCTTCTTTTTCAGATGGAGCTTCGTTTGTTATTTCAGGTTGCGGCGTTTGGGTCACGATTACTGAATTGCTACTATTGCTAAAAGAGCAAGCGGTACACATGAATACAAAAGCAAGAATTGCCACAATAAAATATTTAGATTTAGCTCCCATTTTAGCCCTCCTTTCAGCGAGTATAAAATGTATAGTTTCACAAATATTATCATACCATAAAATAGTGTAATATTCAATATGCAGTATGCACGAAATAAAAATATATTAGTTCAGTTTGCAGTCTGCAAAACTATTCAGATGAATAGTATAATACTATTCAGAAAGCGAGGTGGAAATATGGATGTCAAGAAACGGCTTGAAGATGTATTAAAGAAGCAGGGATGGACAAAATACAGATTGGCAAAAGAGTGTTCAATACCGCCAGCCACCATATCAAACATTTTCCACCGTGGCACAGTCCCAACGATAGCAACGATTGAAGCGATATGCGACACGTTAAATATTACTTTAGCAGAGTTTTTCTCGGATAATGAAATGGTTGAGTTGACACCTGAATTAAAGGCATTCTACGATGGGTGGATGTATCTTCCACCAGAGAAGAAGGAGTATTTGCTCCAAACACTAAAATATTTAAATTAAGGAGCTTCGGCTCTTTATTTTTATCCCCAAAACCCATAGGAACACGATTACCCCCATAGGAACACGTTTTATACCCATAGGAACACGATTACCCCATAGGAACACGTTTTATACCCATAAGAACACGATTACTTTTTGGATTTAGAGTATTATATAGAAAGAAACCGCCCTGATTTTTCGGTCAGGACGGTATTATTTTATAAGCGAAAAGTCCGAAAAGGCTTGAAATACGGGGTTTTCGGGCATAGAAAAAGAACGGCAACTTTTTATCAAAATTACCGTTCTTATTTGGTGCGGATGACAGGACTTTCAGGTAATTTAACGATAAAATCTGGCATAAAAAAATCTGCCATTATACCGCAATTTTACCAACGAATCGATAACTTATATCAATATCCTGATATGTCCTACCATTTTTTATATACTTTTCGCCTATTTCGATTTTTTCTATAAGCTCTAAAGCCATTTCCATTGTTATTTTTTCCACACCAATGTACTGTTCTATTAGTTTAGTGAAATCTACAACATTTTTGTGCTTTTCCTGAATAGTTTTTATTTCTAATTTTATCTTTTCGAGTTCTTCTTTTACTTCTATCTGCTCATTTTCATAATTTGCTATGAGTAGCGACATTCTCTCGCCTGATAAATTTCCAAGCACGGAATTTTCATATGTTTTTTGTATGAGAATATCAATTTCACCATAACGCTGCGTTAATTCTTTTAACCTTTTTTCTAAATTCCGAGTCTCTTCCTTTAAACTGATTTGAAAGTTGCTTGATGCCGCAACAATGAATTCTTCTCGATTTTTTTCAAGCTTGGAAGTTTTATCCCGTATGTCCTGCAACACACAGTTATAAACATCCTCATACCTTATTCTATGTGAAGAACAGTATTTTTTTCCTTTATTCCTATATGTTCCGCATGTATAAAAAGGCACATCGCCACCAGTATAATTCATTGATCTTGAACAGTCCTTGCATTTTACTAATCCAGCAAATAACTGTACGGTTTCCATTTTTGTTCCTCTTCTACGACTCTTAAAAATATCTCGTACTCTATAGAAAACTTCCTTTGAAATAATAGCTTCATGAACATCGGGCACGATAACCCATTCTTCTCTTGGTAATTTTTCACACTTCCCTGTTTTGAATGACCGACGAGTAGTATTAGCAACATTGCTTCCAATATAAAACTCATTCATTAGTATTTGACCGACCGTTTTATCGCACCACATATAATCATCATCATAAGCACTAACGTACTTTTCATATCTTTTACATCCGCTTCTTTTAGCGTATGCCGCAGGACTTAATATTTTTTCTTCTCTTAAAATTCTTGCTATTTTTTTTCTTGACATCCCTTTCATTGCTAAACTAAATATATATCTTATAACCTTTGCAGCTTCTTCATCAATGATAAGATGATACCTATTGTCAGGATCATGTTTTAATCCATAAGGGGCTTTCCCAACTTTTTCGCCATTATGAGCTAATGCCATATAAGCTGAATGAGTTTTCTGAGAAATATCTCTCGGATACATTGAGTTAAACATGTTTTTAAAGGTTGCATGCTGCTCATATCCTCTTAATGTGTCAACATTGTCATCAATAGCAATGAATCGATAATGCTTTGTTAAAAATACATCCTCGTAATATCTATTTGCCTCAACATCATTCCTGCCGAGTCGAGACATATCTTTTACAATAACACAGTTTATTTTTCCGTTCTCAAGATCCTTGATCATCCTATTGAATGCAGGTCTTTCAAAGCTAACACCTGAATAACCATCATCAATATAGATTTCAACAATCTCAATTTTATTCTCTGTTGCATATCTTACTGTAATTTTTCTTTGATTTGATATACTCATGCTTTCATTATTTTGCATCCTATCTTCTCGTGATAAACGCAAATATAGTCCGCCTGAATAGACCTCTTTTCCTGAATCCCTCATAACTATCCTTCCTGCCAAAAATCGGCTACGTAATTGCGTATATGCATATTACCTCTGAACTCAAACAATATCAAGACAATTCAAAAATAATGTTCGCTAATAATCAGTTTTTTTATGCGATCCTTAAGCGTGCAAGCATCATTGGCATTAGCGTCTATGTAATGAGCGGTTATTTTGAATACTGTTTTACCGGTATCGTGAAATAAAACATCATTTTCGTCTCTATAATATGATCGTTCCACATTACTATTATTTTTTTCTTTCATAAAATGCACCTCCATAGACAAGCCTGCAAAATTCAAAAAACAGGTCATTTATGGCAAAAAAATAAAAAGGTCAAAAAGACCTTTTATAAAAAATAGAGTTTTTTCAGGAAAGCACAGGCTCCACAATCCGCACAAATACTCATTTTCTTTGTGCGAAGTGACTATGATTTAGCAGAAATGAATATGATTTGGTATGTACTAAAAAGTAGTACCTACCCTAAAACAAGCAACAAAAAAAGCCCGCCGAAATACAACAATCAGCGGGCATAATTCTTATTCGCCATAAATTCCTGCTCTGTCATTTATAACGAGCATTCGGAGTATATTTTCGTCGAGGTTGAGTTTGCCTTCCTCATCACCATGCAAGTAACCTTTATTCTTTAGCTTGACTACGGTAGGTTTCGCCCATAAAGGCATATTGTCATCCACATAGTCATAAATCCGCGGTTTTTTTATGTCCTGTATATCCTTTTTTATACTCGCAATTTCCTTTTTCAGTTCTTCCATAGTTTTTACTCCCTCCATAATCTGCGATTTGAATTCCTTCCAAAGCTGCCATGAATTTGCACTCATTGAAGCAGGGCAGTTTTTGTGGCTCGCATCATAGTGCCGTACAACTCTCTCAATCGGAATTGCAAGTTCCGTCATAAGCTGCATTGTGATCCTTACTGCGTTTTGGAAAGCCACATTGTAGTCACCATCCTTATTGACGCATATCTCTATACCGACAGAATTGCTGTTTGTTATACCGTATTTTCCTTTACCGTCTCCGCAATGATAAGTGTAGTATTTGTTATAATCGTTCACCTTCAAGATTTTTTTATCATCAACAAAAAAATCCGCACTTGCATTGCGGCTTCCTGAATTAAAGTATGAGAAGTGTGCATCGGCATTTGCTCCCGCTCCCTTGTTTCCCGTGTCGTGAATCACGATATAGATTGGCTTTTGTGTCCGTTTGCTTATGTTATACACGATTTGTCGTTCTTCAATATTTAGCATATTAGTCCCCCTTCTCGCCCCTGTCATGGAGCTGTTCCAATATGAGCTTTATCTTCTGCGGAACGGGAAGTCCTAAATATGCTGCATTTTCCAGAAGCGAGACTCCTTCATTTGATAAGTAAAAGAAAATGACCGCCGTTCTTAAAACAGAGCCTTGTCCGATAATGTGCGTATCGAGGATATGTCCCATTCCTACAAGCACAAAAATAAGCACCTTTTTGAAGATGCCCTTAAATCCGACCTCACTCGACAGCTTCTTATCGACAATGGCACACATAACGCCCGTTATGTAGTCGATAGCGACAAATGCAAGAAGTGCATACAAAAGTCCGTCACATCCTCCCAAAAACCAACCGAGCCAACCGCCTAATCCGGCTATTGCGAACTGAATATTATTCCATAATTCTTTCATAATAAGTTCCTCACTTTCGTTTATAATATCGTTTAATATTAGCTTATTTCAATCAAGTAAACATATAGCTTATTCTTTTTCGATTCAATATAATTACTGGTTGTATCCTTTGTATAAGCATTAACCTTGCCAATTATACTATCTACTCCACCCACCAAGTTCTCAAATGTGAAGTCTTTTGTATAATATAGGGCGAGCCTGTTCCACTCTGAATCTCCGGATTCTGATTTTCCTAATTGCGTCGTAAATCCTATCGTGTATGAGTTGGAGTCTAATGAAAATTCGTTAATTGTTCCTCCGCTTGCATACTGTCCGTAATGGATTGTACTCGGACCGTCAACCAAAAAAACACTACCCGGTTTAAAGTAGTATTTTTCACCGTTATTAAGACGAACATTTTTAAATGCAACCGTTGATTTTCCTGACAAATTTTGAATAATAATTGCAAGATATTCTTCGATTCTTGACTGTGGAGTTTCCGGCAAACTTGCATTATCTTGACCTATTAATACGCCAAGATAATTTTCTACCCTTGATCCCGGTGTTTCTGGTATTGGCATTTATTACACCTCCTTATATACTAACAAATCACTTTTACTATCATTGTTACTTGTGCTCGGATAATGTGAAAGAGTGATATAATACTTTGTGTTTGCTGTGAATTCAAAAGTCCTGTTATAAAAGTATGAATCTGTCATAGGCGTATAATCTGCTGCATATAGTCGTATCTCGTGGTCACCTACAAATCTATCTACTTTTATGGTATAACGCCCTGTTTCAGGCGAGGTAAAAGAATATAGCGTTGTTGAATCTGATGTTGTTTCAAGATGTGCAGAATATGCGTGCGGTATCTCGAATAGATTGTTACCTATATTTGCATATATTTTAGTCACTTCAGTAAGTGTGCCATTAACATTTGCAAATACTTTTCGCGGAACCATTTCTATTCCGTAGCAGTTAGGAAATACACCAAAATGGTAGTCTTCATTTTTTAGTATGTGTTCCTCTAAAGATTCAGTAACCGTAAACCCTTCTATGCTATATGATGTTCCCCATGTAGTACCGCTTGAATATCTTGATGAGGGAACTACAAGTAACTTTTTGACATTTAGATTTGGAACACTACCCTCATAGGTATACTGCCCTTCTTGCGGCATTGTAAAAGAAGCAACCTTGCTCCATGAATTTGAATAAACATAAAAATCCCAAGACGCTCCATATACTGCACTTGAACTTCCGGCTGTGAGTGCAAATGTGAATTTTATCTGTGAACACTTAGATAACGCGTTTTTGAACAGAATTGCATAAGTGTAATTCCCGTTTATATATGTTCTGTCATCTTCATAGCCAAAAGAATATTTTGAGTTCGTATAGCCAACATACGGATATTTGTAAGTAAAATTCATGTTCGCCATAACTCACCTCAAAATGTCTTAATGACAATATCGCCATAGCCTGTGGAAGGAGGTGTGTCACCGCTTGTCCAGAACACAATGTTTCGCACCTGCTTCGTCGTATAGCTCGTATTAGAATTTGCAGTCAGTTTTGCCGACATGGTCGTATCTGCATTTTTCTTAACAAAATTCGAGTCAATGTATGATTTGTTTGCTATATCATCACTTGAAGACGGGCTCGAAACCTTTGCTCTACCATAGCTATCACGTATCATGAGCCGATTTGCAGTACTGCTTTCTGTGGCATTGTCAAGCTTTGTTTTATCAGTTGAACTCATAAAACCGTTACTTGACGATGTCGCAGTTTGATGCGTTCCGTTTTGTAAATGGTTTTTGCAGTCTTCAAGAGTTACCGACGGTGATTCCTGCCACGAGTTTAAGCCAGTTATCGACTTTATCCTATTAGCTATCCAGCTCAAAACATCAGAAAGTTTCCCTGATGATTGACCTGTCGGTGTCTTTGTTGCGTTAACTGTCGGAGTCAGGATGCTATCGATCAGATCGGCATTTTCGTTTATGACTGCTATATCTGCATTGTCAGAATATAACGGCTTTTTAAGTCCGTATGTGGATGTCTCTTTCGGCACTACAATCACCCCCTAAACCATATTAAAACCTTATCGTTTGCTATTCTTTTAAGTACGGGATATCCGTTTTCTATTGCTTTTGTCGCAATGCCGTTCTCTCCACATCTACACATATCACCTGCTGACAGCGTTCCGTCGTCTCGCACTATTAGTTTTCCAAGTACACCTACTGTTGACCATTCTGGTCTATCTCTACGCGGAATATATTTGACGCTCGGATCCCATTCGGGATTTAGCATAGGCTGAATCTCTATATGTTCAGGGGTGATTACAGCGTCGTCCTGATCCTTTTCTTCAGGAACTAACACTTCGTGATATTGTACTCTGCCAAAATCGTCTGTTACATATTTGCCTCTCCAATGAAGTTCTGACGCATCACCAACAATTGCTGGTGTAGCAGATACGACACCAAGCGGCTTATCAAAAGCAGAACACTTTTCTATATGCTCACCGTTTAGTTTGACGAAATATCCAACTCTGTCCTCGCTCTCCGGGTTACCGTCCTCCCATTCAAAGAATTCAGAATAGTCTGCACAAGGCGATGAATACTCGCCGTCAGCAAAAACATCACCTTCCTGCGTTACCTTAAATGCAAGACCAGTTGCGGCGCTACTTGTTCCGTTACCCAGAGCAAATGAACTTGGGTCTTGATTTACTCCGAACTTACCAAATATGACAGAGTTCTCTGCTGCTGCACAAACTCCCATTCCGAATGCATGCGAATTCCTGTCAGCTGCAGCACTGTTTTGACCGCCTGCATAGCCTCCTAATGCATCTACCAGCGATCCATCTCTTACAAAGATAATACCGTCAGAGCATAATCGGATTCTATATTCTCCGTCGCCTTGCATTACATTATCTGAAAAATGTATCACTTGTCCTTCTACAGACGTTACATGTAACTCAAAAAACAATACCGGGTTATTTATGTTATAACCTCTAAACATGATTATATCTGATGCACGAATATCGGTGATGTCACAGCTATTATCTATGGTCAGTGTTTTTCCCGTAAAATCCACATCTGTACACTTTATACTTCTTGCAAAAACTCTCGAATTCATCCCGCTTGCAAACGAATACGGAATGAAAGTGTGACCTTGGTTAATGGCCACAGAATTATCACCGGCCGCTTCACCGGAACAAGCAGAAAAAGAGTAGGCACCTTTTGCAAAGGAATTACCAAATGCTGCAGAATACGTGTCACTTGCATTACCCAAATTAGCGTTAAAAGACATAAATCCCGAAGCACTTCCTCCGGGGCCTGAAAAGCTGAATTCGCCGGTTGCGTTACCGCCTAATGATACGGATCTTTTTCCTGCTATTACTTTGCACCCATCCACCATGAATACGAAGCTATCTATAGTCAGATACTCCCTAACAGTATGGATTTCGTCCGGAGGATCAAATGAAATTCCGGTATTATCTATTCGTATATACTTACTATCATTGTCAATTTCTAAAATTTCTGCTACATAAAACGGTGTTGTTTCATACACATAATCACTCGAATCTTCATTCGTCCAGTCGATTGAAAATTGCAAAGCAATCATGTTGCCAACAACTACATGTGAAGGGGTTGGGTTTTCTTGACCTCTGGGCAAATAGTAATATATTTTGCTCTCCACTTCATCATAGTAATTATAATAGATTGATAGTGATTTATGCCTAACCGTGTTTGATGCAACGAGTGTTATGTTGTCACCTACAATAACATTGTTAGATCCAATTATGAGATTGTTATTGCCATGAACCGCGTTATCTTTACCGAATATAATGTTGTTCTGACCATCAACATATAACTGTCTTCCCGTTTCATCGCCTTCTTGCTGAGCTGCATAAATCTCATTTAGTGCATCAACGACATTTTTTGCTGTGGTGCTTAATCTTTGCACATCTCCTACGTCGTTGTATGTTGCAATACCTATATCACTCGGTTCTACTGACATAATTAAACCCTCCTTGCGTATGCTCTATTATTATCCCAAACTACAATGGCATTCCCTCTGCCATTGGGATCAAAATATAGTTTGTTATCGTCATCTATATAAATACTTTGCTGTGCCTCAAAGGATAACAGCCAATCCCACGTATAAGCATTCACTCCGTTCCAATCACCCAAAATACTCAAAATATCCTGCCATATTCTGTATGTGAAAATATATTCAACCGAAAGGTGTGCAGGCTTGATTTCTTCTATCATGTCTTGAATATCTGAAAGGTTATACGGAATACCTGTTCTTGAAGTGAATTTAACTGAAAATAAGTACTGTGACGGAAACTCTATTATTTCTATATCTCCGTTTATAAAGGATTTTGCTACATTCTTCATCATCGATTTTGTAACAGTTCCTGTACCGCGAAGTTTCGACAAAACCCTACTTCGTCGCGTTTCAATATCTGCATCGGTGTCGGGATTAATCCCAACATCCCTTTCGTGCTTTTCTATGTCCCGCTCCGAAAGCAAAATAAAAAACTGATTTTCCGTCAGGATGGTTTCATTTTGAAGTCGACTGAATTCTGCTTCTATGCTACTTACTATTTCCTGAATAACTGCTGATTTTCTATAGTATGAAGGTAAATCCTCAAACAATTGTAATCACCCCCAAAACAGGTACCGAGGTTTCAGATACCGTTACATTTTCAGTTCCACCGTTAATTGTTAGATCTGTGTAATCCATAATACCTTCACAATTTAGGATACAACTGCCTATCTGTGCGAATGAAATGTATGTAGCTGAAAAAGCGTTATTCTGCAAAAAGTCCGTTACTTTTTCGGTTATTCTGCCTATCGCAACTTCCTCCGTTAGGCCGTTTCCAAGCACAAGCGAAACTGAAATGTCTATTATAAGCGGCTCCGCACTCTCAACCGTAACAGACGCACCTATCGGGCGGTTTTCCTCAATATGTGCCGTGACTTCTGCTATCAGTTCAGAGCTTGCCACACCTTTATCTGCATTGATAATAATAACCTTGACAGTTCCTGCACCATTCCAAAGCGGTATGCACTTCGCATCACCAACACCGCTGACTTCCTTTGCCCATGCCTCATAATGGTGCTTACTGCCGGAGGTTGCAGGAAGGGATACCTTTTCAAAATACCGTTCCCGAAGCTCGTCGTCTGTTTCCTCATCATAACCGCCTGTCGCTGCTTCCTCGTTTGTTACCGTAACAAGTCCCGGAAGCGTTACGGGAAATCTATTTATTGCACCGACAGGGATGTTTCCTATTTTGCCCGGAGTATCACAGCTTGCCGTAACATACACAAATCCGTCCACATCTATTACGGCATTTTCAGTTACGGTAAAGACAAGCTCATCCGATGCGACCTTATCACCCTTAGATATTTCGCTCCCTTGAGCCCCTGATATCTTAACCATGACGGTTGCAGCCGTTGCAGGTTTTCTAATCAAGCCCTGCTCCGCAACCTTGTTGTCAAGGTATTTCCCCTCTGCGGTTTTTGCAAATCCGTTTTTTAGTATATCCTCAACCTGGCTGTAAACAGTTTCAAGTTCATCGGATACGGGCTTTTCTACATCATAAAAAAATGAGCCGACTGATTTGTCGTACTCATCTGAAATATTAGACAGTAACCGTGATAAGATTTCCTCCTTTGTCACTTGTTATCACCTCCAATTCAACCGTCAAAGAATTTACTTCCCGCGTTATTTTCATATTAGTAACAGAGCTTATCTTCGGATTTTGAAGAAGTGCGTCCTCAATTTCTCGCTTAAGCTCTGATTCAATAAATTCCACCGAATAGTTGTTTCCCACAATCAAGTCCTCAAGCCTTGCGCCGTATATGGTTTCATCATAAATTTTGTATCGTCCTTTTTCTGTTCGTAGTATTTTTTCTATCCACACTTTGATTGCTTCCAAGCCGTCACATTCTATGAGTTTTCCGTCTCGTATCACAAAATCTCCTATATCAAAATCAAATAGATATGACTTTGTATTGTAGTTCTCAGCTGATGATGAGAGAGTAATATTATTAGTTACAGGAAACATTATCGCAACACCCCAATCATTATAAATTTTTGGTTATTCTGGTAAGGTAATAGAAGTACTTTAGATCCAAGATAGATATATTCGTTATCAGCATTTTGCTGCTTGAAATCAAATAGTGTTTTTATGTAGCTGTCGGTTAAAATAATCTTATCGCTTATACGAATTTTTGTGTTCGGCAACTCTATTATTGTTCCGAAAATAGGAGAGTATCCTTTTTCATTTTCCCGCTCCTTTAATAGCTTTGCAAGTTCCGTTATTCCGTCCAAAACTGGCACCTCCCTTACGTGATACACACCATTCTTGTATGTTCAATTGACAAAAACAATTATTATATGCTACAATAATTCTTGTAATATGAATTATTGGGGTGATTTTAGTGTCCTACAAAAAAAGTGATACAGTCAAAAATCTTTGCACATACTTCTTTATTGAAACTATTGCAATAGGTGCTATAATATTGATACTCTGGGGTAGAAATTTCTTTGACTCATGCACATCAACATCTGACTTCATTCAATTTCTATACAGTGTGGGCTTTTACGTTTTAACCCTTGCGATGCTTTTTATTATTCCGCCTTGTGCGTGGAATATCGTCGCTCTTCCTGTCAAACTTGCCGAAGAAGCTCTTAATATGAAAAAATATAAATCAATCCTCCTATTATTGCTTTTTGGCTCATTTTATTTGATTTTACCCATATTACTATTAAAAAAATCAATTCGTTCGTATAATTGAAGGAGATGTTTTTATGAGAATAAGCAGTAGTCAGAAATCCAACATATATGATTCCCACAGTATAGTTATAACAATATATTCCATTATATTTTTTGTGCTTTCTTTAGCTTATACAACAGGTGCTATCGAGCATTATCTAAAAATTGAAATTTCAGGAATAAATATAGGTGTTATCAATTATTTATGGCACAAAATTGATGGTCTTTTTACCTTCATACCTACAACTTGGTATAGATTCCCATTGATGCTTATTATTCTCGTTTTTGTTTTACCTTACATATTGGGATTGGTATTTCGTGTTTTAACATTTTATCGCATTAAGCATCATTACTCTGTTAATCCAAGACTTATTCTATATCCGTCCTTGCTCTACATAACTTATTTGACGTATATATTTGTTAGGTTTGAGTGGCTTAACATTATGGTTTCAAAGTTGTTCATTCTGCTCTACTTGTTTCCTGCTTTTTTAATTGCGGGATTGACATTTTCATTGTACGCATTATGCAGTTCGGCTTTTCTCTCACTAAGCAAATTGACTTTACGTGATATTTTAAGTGCGCTTGACAGTATAACGACAGAAACATCATCAAGTTCAAAGTATTCTTCATCATATTCAAGTTCATCATCTTCATCATACATTCCTAACTATACACCTGAGATGTCTTTTAGCGACAAAGAGGCATATATAAGGGATAATTCCAATTATCTATGGAGTACCTCTGCTATTGAAAGAATTGAAAATGACTCAAGCTTAACCGATAGCCAAAAAGACCAATTAAAAGACCATTTAAGAATTTGGGGTGATTAAAAAAGAAATCATTGACATATTAATCTCTTTCTGCTATAATCAAGATTGTCAAACGACAATGTGTATTTCGGCTTTTAGTGTTCGCAGAATGAGAGTGCGAATTGTATCTTTGAGCCTGGTGCGTTTGACGGACAGAGTAAAATAAAGAAACTATTGCTTCTTCCAAAATTCTCATTATAGAAACAAGAAAGCGGTTGTGTGTTGACTGTAGTTGTCCCCCTGTTGTTTCCTTACTTTACACCACAAATCGAACCGATTATTTTTAATGGGTTCCGGTTTAGTGTGTGTAGAGTATTTTTTAGTTTTATGCGCATAAACGGGGAGTTAAGTTTTCGGTTCAGAAAGGAGATTGTTATGAGCGGTACGAAAAAATCGTGCAAAACGCACACAAAAGCACAACTTGACAATTGGGCGAACCAAAACAACCCAAACAACAAGGCTTACAGGGCAAACGCAAACAACCATTCAAACCAGTTAAATCCTAACCACAAATCGCATCAACAAATTCATAATGCCCACCGTAGAAATAAGGACTACCTTGTCCCTGTATGGGCTCCCGATTATATTGAATACGATGATTGATTTTTGAAAGGAAGCGGAGGAAGAAATATAAGACCTTTTTTCGATTATGATGATGGAGACTTTGCAAACCCCATATCGAACAATATGGCCATCGATTCGGACGGAGATTTGCTCATGCGAATAGGTGAAAATATGGCTGTGGATACGGACAAAGGCGAAGTTCACATTACCTCTTCATGGAAGAATGATGACGAGGATTAAACTTACAAAACCATACAAATGAAAATGACCTGCTAAAGCGTAATGCCAAGGCAGGCTTTTTCTTATTCTAATCTCCGTAGATCGACTTTCACATGGTGTATTCCGTTTGTTATACTGTGTGATGTGCCCTCTATGAGATAAGGAGTTCCGTCAACATCCATTGCCATTCCTGCACGAGTGTAGCTGTCCATAGCTTCAATCATATCAAAAGAAAAACTCTCCTTTTGCCTGTTTAGTTCTGCAAGTTTTGACTGTGCAACAACCTGGGCATTTTCCTTTTCGGGATCAATTTTTACAACCTCCTGTAGCATACCGAATTTTGTGATACTGTCGGCATCTTGCAGTACGGTTCTCACAGTAAACACTTTGTCCGCTTCCGTTATAACTTTTATACTGTTTTTCATATCCTCGATAGACGCCGAATGTGACACACCCCCACGCAGAGCGGGAGAGTATGTCAAAGGTGTATTCGGAGTTATTCGGAATTCGGGATAGGCATAAATCTCGCCGTATTTATATATCCGTAGTCCCTTTGGCGTCACGTCAAGATTATAACCTCCACCGCATAAGGAAAGTATATCGGAAATAATGTCCGACACAGTTTTGTCCGCATATATCTGCTGTATCTCTGTGCCAAGTTCCGGGATACTGTCTATGGGAATATTAAAATCAGCACAAACCTTGTTTATTGCTTTGTATGCAGGCATATTATTAAACTGATAGGTTTCCTTTGACTTATTAAGATACCAGCCAAAATCAGTAACGGTATATTTGTTCCTTTTTTCATCACCGTTATCTACTGCTATAACTATGCCCCTAAAAATCTCAATGTTTGTAAACAGATTGATAATGCTCCCAATTTTCGGTTCATAAGTATTGACATACTGTGTGTCGGATTTTGCTGTATCAAAATTCATTTTTGTGGCAAGTTCGTCTATCGTATTCTGCCATGTAAGACCTCCAACGATACCTGTAATATCAATGCCATCCGCAAGTAGTCGAAACGTGTCGTTCATTGTACGAGTATCACCTCCGACAAGGTGATGCTGTAATACATATCACCGTCTTTTTTTATCGTATATGAAAAGTCCTCAATGGTACACGCCATATTAATGGGTGTTTCGGTGATTATAAGCCGCATTGGGAGTTTTTGTGAATACCAAGTGTCAAGCATATATACATATCCAAATGCAGTATAACTTTTATCGCGCAAAAATGCATAGTCTTTGGACGGAAAGAAACTGCTCCAAGAGATGCTTTTTAACTTCGACTTTCCTATAAGGTTCAGTTCACCTTGCGTTACAGTCTCAAAGACTTCATTTGAGTGCGGCTTTGAAACTGTAAATTCAGAAGGCAAAACAGGCAAACAGATGACTTGCTCTCGATTGTTTACGCTCAAGTATATGTCCATTTCTTACCTCCTTATAGATTCGCAATGGCAAGTTTCAGTTTCGGCACAAGTTCATTAACGATAGCATCTACAGACTGCCCTTCAGCGTTCACGGTGATATAGAATACATTATTATTCGTATTTGTTGTCTTATTGAGCGGTGTTACACTTGCACCTTTCGGAAGGTTCAGGATTTCGGGCCCACGCTCACCGACCATAACAGAACCTGCACTTGCGATAATACCGCCATTTGCAAGCTTTGGTAAATTCACTTCAGCAATCAATGGAATGTTAACACCCGGAATTGCGTTTATGAAAGATATGGCGGCATTGATGCTCTTTATAAAACCATTTATGATTTTTTCTGCAAAACTGATAACGGCATTTACAACCGACTTGAATGCACCACTTACACCATCGGCAATTGACGTGCCTATTTTGGTAAACATACTCGTAATGGTATCCCAAATACCCTGGAAGAAGCCCGCTACATTTGAGAAGATGGCTTTTATGCCTTCCCACGCAGCAGAGAATGTGGATGAAAACCAAGAGCCAACCGCAGAGAATATGCTTTTAATCGACTCCCAAATACCCACAAAAAATTCACCCCAAGTGGATACGATTCCTTTTATGCCATCCCACGCACCTTGCCAATCTCCCGTAAGCACAGAACCTACAACAGAGAAAATGCCGGCAATAGTGTCCCAGATCGCTGTAAAAAAAACAACCGCAGTATTCCAAATAGCCTGAATTATTGTCCAAGCCGTGTTAAACATACCACCTATATATACACCTACCACCGAGAATACAGTTTTTATATTGTTCCAAACCATCTGAAAATATGGGGATACAAAATCCCATATTATTTTTATTACATTCCAAGCCTGTGTAAATGCTGATTTTATAGCTGCTATGAGCGGTTCGAGTGAGCTTTTTATGCCCTCCCATGTATTCTTTGCCCACGATACAACGCTTTGAAATGCTGTCTTGATGAAATTCCTGAAGGTATCGCATTTGTTCCAAAGTAAAACAATAACTGCGACTACCGCCGCGATGCCAAGCACTATCCAACCTATAGGCGATGCCAAGAATGCTGCATTTAATGCAGTTTGAGCAGCAGTCAAAGCACCTGTCGCAGCCGTGTGTATTCCTTTTGCTGATGCAGCAGCAAGTTCGGAAAATGACATAGCACTCATTTCTGTGGCAGATAGTCCAAGCGTCATATTACAAATATTCTGAAGAGCATTGACCGCTCCCACCATCGCCTTATATGTGCCTATTGCGGCAACAACCGGCAATATGGCTACTGCTACAAGTTTCCAATTCTGTATAACACCAAGAAGGATAGGGCCGATAGTATCTGCGGCACTCGTCATCATGGAAAACGCATCACCTATAACAGGCACAACAACATCCGCAACATTTGTAAGGAGGCTTTGTATGGCGGGTATTTTGCCTGTTAGGTATGTTAGGAATTTCGTCACAATAGGATATAGTTTAACGCCTATTACTTCCTGCATATCGCCCCACGCATTTTTGAGTTGTTGCACTCTACCCGCAGGTGTGTTTGCCATCTTCTCGGCAAGTCCACCAAAGTTTTGACCGAGTACCTCAACGAGCATTGCCGCTCTTTCAGATTCCGTGCCTGTTTTCAAGATATTCTTCTGCGTCTCGTCCATAATAACGCCGTATCTTGAAAGCGATGACACATTTCCCGCCATAACCTTACCCATAAGGTTTGCCATCTGCTGCATCTGGTCACCGGAAACGGCAGTACCAAACTGTGCAACAGCCAAATCTTGAAGAGCAGGGGTCAAGGTTTTAATAGTATCCGTTTGTAGTTGGAATGTACCGAGTTGCGACACACCCTGAATCGTAGCTTCGTCACCGATTGTTGTAACGCTTTGGAGTTCCTTTGCATAAGTGCGCAAAGCTGCTATTCCTTCTTGCGTAGTACCTTTTACATTTGCAAGAGTGGCTTCAAGTCTTGTTTCAGCCATCTGCTGTCTGTTCGCCGCCTCGATACATTCCTTTGAAAAATTGACTATTTGGCGAAACCCGGCATAAGCTGCAACAACACCAATAACCCTCTTTGTCAGACTTGCCAGTTTGTCGCCCGTTTTTGCCCCCTGTGTGCCCAACTTGTTAAGAGAGCCAGTAGCATTCGCAGTATGCTTTTTGAGGTTTTCTGTGCCCGATATTGCCGATTTTATGGCGGTCTTAAAATTGCCGTCTTTTATAGTAAGGGTAGCACCAATATTTTTAGCCATATATCAGACACCTCCCGTCATAGCCTTAATTTTATCTTGTTCCTCCTCAAAAAACAGAAGCATACTCGCTAAATAAAAATACTTCTGTTCTGTATTGAGGTTTAATATATACTCGTCAGAAAAACCACGCTGCAGATAATGGTGTATCATATACAGTTCATCATCTGCTTTTATGAGTTTTTTGTTTCTGTTACGAGTTCTTTAACCGAGTCTTGTCCGTACCCCGCAAGCTCGATACATTTGAGTGCTATATTCGTAATTTCGCCTGCTGAAAATACCTTCTCAACTATCTCCATAGGCTCCACACACTCAAATTCTTTTTGTAGTTCTCGGTCTTTTAGGTTCGGTTCGGTGACACATTGGTAAACTGTATATACATCACCCTTGTTATCCTCCATACCGCTCGCTTCGAGGATTATTTCCCTTGACGGTTCGGTTATGGTTATAGTCCCGTCCAATGAAGAGACATAAAGTTCTTTAGTCTTGCGGGTCTTTTTACTTTCGAGCATTTGCGCCTTACGTGCCATAAGCTCTTTTAATGTGATTTTAGTAGCGTTACTCATGATATCCTCCTTATCTAACCTTTACTAAATCAGGGAAGTAGTAGTCTGTGAAGCCGCCCGAAAATTCCTCATCAATGATTTTTGAATTCTCGAATTTTTGAAGTGTGAGTCCATTGAACCACGCATTCTCAATTACGAGCCGCTCCGAACCATAAGCATCGGGATCATCAATTTTAGAAATAATCTGAATACGCACATCCTGCCCTTTTTTTATTTTCTCGGACAAAAGTTGCGCACCGCGTGAAAAGACCTTCTTGACTTTAAGGCTCCATTCACCTGTTAATCCTGTCATCTTTGAGTCCTTTGCCATTTGTCCTATGAAGTCTACATCCTCACGCTCAATGGTTATTTTCGCCTCGTATGAGTCGGTTTCATAGACAGGTTCACCGTCCAAGTAGACCATGCCCCACTTGCCGTTCATCACGCGAGGTGCGGTTGGTTTTACTGCCATAGCCGTTTATCCCCCTTTTTACTCCATAAATACCTTGAAGTTCAGGTCCTCAATTGCGTCCTGAACCTGTATGTTTGCCCTTACAAACACATTTGTGCCTGTGTTTGCGTTCTTTATCTGTTCATCGTCCCAATCGGATATATCCTTCCGCTCCGAAAGCCAAGCACGGTTTGCTTCTATATCGATTTCTACCCTGTTGTCAAACTTGTCATACAAAACTCCCTGTGATACAAGTTCTTTAAAATACTTATTGACTGCAGCAACGAACAGCACCTTGTTATCATAGGAGTTTTCAATTTTACCGACAAAATCATTTTCAAAGGTGGAGGAAATATCGTCCCGAATAATATCAATTGCCTCGACGATTTTTATCTTCTTAAAGTCCTCGCCCTTCTCGTCGGTTACGGCTGTCAGAGAGTTCACGCCTCGGCCTATCTTTATTTTTGTGCCGTCGTTTACCAAAATGAGTTTACCGCTGTCTATATCCGCATCGGGAGTGGTAGATTCGGCGATAGTCTCAACCTCGTCAAGCACATAATATGTAGCACTTCTGTTGACGGGCAGTCCCGCAAGAATACCCGCAATACGGGGACAAAAGCCTTCTGCAGTGTATGTTTTGTTCTCAACCTTAATATCCTCCGTAGTAAAGTTTATAACCCCTTCATGGTTTGCCGATATATTTGCCCCTACCAGCTTGAAAGTCTTATGAAAGGTATCTCTCTCGGTCTTTACAAAATCGGAAAGCTCTGCCATTTCATTTTGCGTCGCGTCCGGCATGGTAAGATAGTTCCACCTCTTAACCTTCAGCCTTTCAAGTACAGCATCAAGAGTATCCTCTGTACCTATTCTTTCAACTATCACCTTTTGTGGCGAGCCTAAAAATGCAAGGTGCAGATACGACAGGTTATTTGCCGTAAAATGACTTTTCACGATTTCGCTCTCATTTAGAAATGTATAGCTTGTTTTAACATTGCTGTTATCCCTTAGAATAACGGCAACAATACCGCGCTCGCTTCTTTTGATTATGGTTTCTGCAAGCGTTTTGAATTCTATCAGTATTTTAGGAAGTCCCATAACTCATTGTCCTTTCTGAATATTTTTCCATCATCGGAAGCTTTTCCGTTTCCCTGTTTGTTTCCTGCAGGTATTCAATATCAAACTGCGCTAAAAGTGCAGAGTCCTCGGCATCAAAGGTTATAGCGTTCACATTAAGGAATCTGTTCCCTAAATGCAGAGGGCTGTATAGAAAAATGTTCTTTATTTTCCCTGCATTGGTTACAAGCTCCTCCCTTGTTTCAAGCATCGGATAATATGAAATAACAACACTGCTTGTAACAAGCTCAATATTTGCGTTCTGAAGCTCAACCGAAACGGGAAACACGCCGACAAAGCAGGCGGGCTTTTGAAAGCCCTCCTTTACCTCTGTCGCAAATACCGTATAACCGTTTTCTTTTAACCTTGTGCATACCGCCGTTTGTATGTCCTTTGGAGTGATCAAAGCTGCACCTCCCTTGTCAGTTCATCGAGGAGCTTTTCCGCATTCTTCCCGAATGCAGATTTCAGCTCTTTCATAGATTTTTCTATCATTTTTACAGGTCTTGTCCTGCCGCCGACTGAAATGCCGCGCACCCTTTGCTGCACTATGTTAAGTCTCCTGCCATTTCTGCCGACTGTTGCGCCGCCGGACACTATATTGTGACCTTCCTCTACAGTATGGGCATAACGGTTTTGCGACTGTATTCGTGCAACACGAGCTTTGCCGTAAACCTTCGGCTTTTTGGTACGCCATGAACCTTTTAGCTTATTGGTCCTATTTGTTGGAGTGTTCGCACGAACACGGGCGCGTGCAACATTTGTCATCGCCATAAGCATTGCATCGCTCTTGCTGTCAAATTTTGAAACAGTCTTCTTGAATGCCCGCTCCAAGTCCTCAAATCCGAAGGTTCCGTCTTTATCCGTCATAATCCTCGCCTCTTAAATTCTGTGCTGTTACCTTTTCCTTTTCGGCAGCGATAATTTGCAGTTCCTCATGCTTTCCGCCAAGGTCAAGCACAGACACTATTTCAAATTCACGGTTGTTATACAAAATGCGATGCATTTGGTTTACTCCTTTAAAAAACCGTGTAGCTATCTTGTATGTGGTTTCAGCCCGTATTTTCTGACTCTCCTCATACTCTCTGCCTGACATAGGTGAAACTAAAGCCGCGACGGAATATTCCTTTAATGCGAGCTTATGTGCAAACGGCTGTCCGTCATCATATAAAAGCACGGCATTGCCGTCCGTATCATGCGAAAGATATACACGCCCAACTTCGACCTGCAGTTCAAGTGGCAGATACGGCTTAAACGGCTTATATCTCGGCACGATTTCACCCATAGAGTTTTCCGTTTCGTCCGTTGGGCGTAGGAAAATAATTCTGTGTCGCAGTTTCGAGAAGTTCATTGTCTAAAACACCTCGTTCCTGTATGCATCCAAAAGCCTATATACTGCATCAGGAACCGCTCCGCCGCTCCTATCTTCAAAGAAATGTGACACTACCAGAAGTTCTGCCTGTTTTACCGATTCGTTATTAACAGGGAGTTCAGTTCTTAAGTAGTTCTCACACAGTTCCTTTGCCAAAAGTATGAGGACGGACAAGTATCCGTCCTCTGCATCATGGTCTATACGCAAGTATTCCTTAACATCACTTAATTCAAGCATTCTGCTCTCACCTACCTCTACAGAAAACAATTCTATTCCGGATCCACCCTCGGACGCAGGTTCTTCCTGGTCTATATATAGCTCTGCAAGTCCACCGTTTATTAGGTCATTGCCTATTTCGTCATTGACCTCCGCCACAAAAGACTGACCGAAAGAAAAATCCAAACCACTACAACCCTGTAAGATCCGTATTTTCATAATGGCTCACCTCACGATGCCTTCTGCTTTAATACTTTTATTGCTTCGGGAAGGATGAGCTTTCCGTCAACACGCTTTGAGCCTCTGAATCCGATCTGTCCAGTAGTTCTGAACAGCTCATCGAGGCGCAGGAAGGATATGCCTTCACGGTCTGCAATCCAGTAATATGAGAAATCACCAAATGCTATCGTCTTGTTCCCCGCTCCAAGCTCCGGCATATACCTTGACACCTTTACGGGTACACCAAAAATAGTGTCAGGAGCACCCAATACAAGAGACGGCTGCCACAAATACTGACCTGTACCGTCCTTTAGCTTGCGTATTGCCTGAACAGTAGAGTCATTCATAAGCCATACCGCCTGTTTACGGTACGGAACAGCAAGGCTGTGGTAAAGGGATATCAACTCATCACTGGTGATTGCCGCAGCCGCAGCACTCGTAAGTCCGATTTGTGCGCCGCCCGTATTGCTCAATATTCCAAGTGGCTTACCTGTTCCGTTGCCGTTTAAGAATGCGTCCTCCTCGGCATTACCAATACGTCTCGCAAATTCGGTGGATATGTATCCTTCCAAATCAAATACACTATCGTGCAGAAGCTCCTCCGATACCTTTATCATAGTACCGAGCTTATACGCTCCGAGTGTTACCTGACCGAATGAATCGTCACTTTCGGTGTATGCACCCTCCTCATCAAGCCAAGATGCACTGCCGTGAGAAGCGACTACGGGAATTTTTCTGTCGCCACCGCCCGTTGTGATCACATGTGCAAGCTCACGGAGTATATTGTTTTCCTTAAGCCCGTCAATCAGAGTACGCTCATACTCATCAGGGACAAGATATCCGCCTTCCGTATCGGCATCGACCTGCAAAGCGTTTATAACGCTCCGCTCCGGTGCCTTCGTGCGCATAGCGTTCCAGAAATTCTTTTTATACTCATCTTGCGCTCTTCCCGTTTTTTCAGAATTTGTGCCTGCAGGAGCGTTTTTGATAGGCTCGCCCACAGGCTTTGCCATTTCAGCATCAAGCGCCGCCTGCCGCTCTAACCTTGCAATTTCTTTGCCAAGGTCCTCGATGTCCTTTTCCATTTTGGAATAGGTGGCATCGTCCTCCGCAGATAGAATTCCTTTTTCATTTCTGTGCGTGTCGAGAAACGATTTTGCCGCTTCCCATGTTTTATTCCTCTTTTCTCTCAGTTCCAAAATTGTCATAATATAAATCCTCCTTTAAATGTGTTTTTTTATAAGCTCCAGGCGCTTCATAAGTTCATCGACGGAGCGCCCCTCCGCCTCAGGTTCTGTTTGCTTTTCTTCTTCCTTCGGTTTAGGTTCATTTGCCGGTTCGGGAATGGGTTCAGGTTCGGGTTTTGGATCTTCCGCCTGACCTTTGAAATGTTCCGTAACCTTGTTTATGAAGTTGTTTGAAATCTCCCTGCGCGAAAACAGCATAGCTGTTGTTTTTCCCTGCTCATCATCTTCATCTTCTTGGTCTTCCGCATACATAACCTTATCGGCAAAGCCAAGCTCTACCGCCTTATATGCGTCCATCCAAGTTTCATTATCCATGAGATGCGATATTTTTGAGCGGGAAAGTCTTGTTTTCAGTTCATAAGCATTTACAATACTGTCTTTTACGCTCTCTAACATATCAATCGCCTTTTGCATATCCTCGGCATTGCCAAAGGCTGCTGTCAGTGGGTTATGGATCATAAGCATAGACACTGGTGAAACATATACACTGTCTCCCGCCATAGCGACAACCGATGCAGCAGATGCCGCTATGCCGTCAATTTTTACTGTGATTTTTCCGTCATGCTCTCGCAGCATATTATATATTTGGCTTGCTGCAAAACAGTCTCCGCCCGGCGAGTTTATCCACACGACAACATCGCCTGTTTCTGCCTCAAGCTCGGTTTCAAAAGCTTTAGGCGTTACATCATCGTCAAACCAGCTTTCCTCTGCGATTGTTCCGTTCAGTCGAAGGATCCGCTCCCCCGTCTCCTCGTTTTTCGTCCAGTTCCAAAACTTCCTCATCTTTTTCGTTTTCATCGTCATCCTCCTTTTCTCCGTTATAGCTTGGGATACTATCTGCCAAGTCCGCATCCTGCAGTCTTTTCATATTCCCGTTAACAAGGTACAAATCCCCACCAAGCTCTGCAGGGATCCTGTCAAGGTTCTCAAGCTCCCGTATATCGTTTGCCGACATCCAGCCGTTCTGCCTTGCTGTTGCATACCCTTGCATACGGCTCTGGTAATCGCCCCTTAATAGTCCCTCAAGATTGAATTTCACAAAGTATTCACGCTTTTCGTCAGGTGATAAAAGCACACGCATAATCGACTGCTCCCACCGTACTATCCAAGGCTCAAGAGTGTATTTTACAAATTCCAGCGATTGCTGCTCAATATTAGAAAAGCTCGACTTTTCAAGATCACCGACCATGTGTGGCGGCACTCTGAAAATTCGAGCTATCTCATTTATCTGAAACTTGCGTGTTTCCAAAAATTGCGCCTGTTCTGGCGCAATTCCTATGCTTGAAAACTTCATCCCCTCTTCTAAAACTGCGACCTTGTGTGCGTTACCTGAGCCTTTAAATGTGGCGTTCCAGCTTTCGCGGATCTTCTGCGGATCTTTTATTGTTCCCGGATGCTCCAAAACACCGCTCGGTGCTGCTCCGTTTGCAAAAAACCGCGCACCGTATTCCTCACAGGCAAGTCCCATACCGATTGCGTTTTTAGCCATTGCTATAGGCGAATACCCGACCAGTCCGTCAAAGCCAAGCCCCGGTATATGTAGCACATCATACGGATAGAGTCTCACCGTTGTTCCCTTCATTGTCGGTGCTTCCTCCGACATCCTTGTGTATGTGTACCACAGCCTCCCCTCACGGTCACGGTCAACCGACATTCTGTTCGGCATCAGAGGGTACAGTCCTATCACCTCGCCTTTGCCGTTTCGGATGATCTGTGCATAGGCATTACCCCACAGAAGCAGGTGCGTCATAAGGGTTTCCCTGAATACAAAGCTTGACATTTCGGGGTTCGGTTCATCGTGCAAAATATGATAAAGCGGATGTTCTATTGCCTTAACCTTATTGTCGGCTTTCGTGTATCTGTAAAGGTGAAGCGGAAGCCCAGCAACAGCCTCTGCAAGTATCCTGACACATGAATACACCGCTGTCATCTGCATTGCGGACATCTCGTTTACAGCCTTTCCTGCCGTCGTGCCGCCAAAGAAAAAACTGTATGAAGAGCCTGCCGTCCTGTTTTGCGGCTTATCTCTTGACCTGAAAAAATTTGCGATTTTTCCCATACTGCTACCTCCTAAATTTATGCAAAGTGCTGATTATTGTAAAAAATAGTTGACAAATCAAAATATTTGTGGTATTATACATGTAACATCTACCCCAGGCCTCTGCGTAAGCATGCACACTTGGGGTTGTTCTGTTTATGAGGTGATTTACCATGGCTACTAAAGACTTTAAGACTATCGATGAGCAAATAGATATTCTCAAGAATCGCGGTTTAAGCATTCCTGACAAGGAAACTGCGGCATCTTTTCTGCTTAATAACAACTATTACCGAATCAGCGGTTATTCTTTGACATTGAGAACTCACGATAAATTCCATAAAAACGCAACTTTTCAAAATATCATAGATATTTACGAATTTGATTATGAATTGAGACATATTCTACTTAAGTATCTTGAAATAATCGAAGTAACGTTTAAGTCTCTTTACGCACATACATTCACACGCATTTACGGACCAACCGGCTATTTATGCGAAGATAACTTCATCGACAGTGATAAATACAGCAAAATTATAGAAAAGGCAGACCATCAAAAAGATAAACGCCTTCGCGATGAGCCATATCTGAAGCACTATATAGAGGAGTTAAACGAGGATTTGCCTTTGTGGGCATATGTTGACCTACTAACAATAGCAGATATATCCATTCTTTATTCCATATCCAAAAATGATGTGCAAATAGATGTTGCCAAAAGGTATAATATCAAAAGCAACATACTGGGAAAACTTATGCATTCGATGACAATACTGCGAAATCTGTGTGCACACGGAAGCAGAATATATAACCGCTTTTTTGATCAACGCCCAAACTTATCAAGTGATGAAAAAAAGCTACTCATGACCAATAAAAAAGGCGAAAAGGATAATGCACATTTATTTGGATTTATAATTATTATTAAGCGCCTCTTGTCACCGGAAGACTTCCTTTCAATGAAATCCGAAATACAAGCCATTATAGAAAAATATCCGTTTGTAAATATGAAGTATTACGGATTTAATCCCGACTGGGAAAACTTGCTGTAATAATTTCATCAAAATTGCATATAGTATTTATTGACTTCTCCTGCGAGCCGAAAGGCGCAATACTGCAGGCGGTCTGTTGGAGCGGTAATTTGCCGCTCCTTTTCAAATTATAAACAATCCTCGGTTATCATATACGCTCTCCAATGTGTCGTTACCGCAGCGTATCGCCCTGTCAAGTGCCATTACCGTTGCAACCGCTCCGTCAATTTTTTCTGTCGATTTTTCTTTGTCTGGTTTGATGTTTCCGGCAGGGTCTGTACGAATGTATATGTTGTCCATCATCCACCGCAAAACGGGATGCCCACCATGTGCTATCCGCTCTTCAAGCACAAGCTTCATAAGCTCCTTTGTCGGCGGAGACATATCCTTAAAGCCCTGTCCGAAGGGAACAACCGTGAAGCCCATACCTTCAAGGTTCTGTACCATTTGCACCGCTCCCCATCGGTCAAATGCAATCTCACGGATGTTGTATCTTTCACCGAGGCTTTCGATAAACTTCTCTATGAAACCATAGTGCACCACATTGCCCTCTGTAGTTTTAAGATAGCCTTGCCGCTCCCATACATCGTATGGAACATGGTCGCGCCGTACACGAAGATCAATATTGTCTTCCGGTATCCAAAAATATGGCAGAACAACATATTTATCTTCCTCGTCAATTGGAGGAAACACAAGCACAAACGCCGTTATGTCCGTAGTTGATGAAAGGTCAAGTCCACCATAGCATACACGCCCATAGAGTTCATCCTCGTCCGTAGCAAACGCACAATTGTCCCACTTCTCCATAGGCATCCACCTAACCGCTTGTTTTACCCATTGGTTTAACCGAAGCTGCCTGAAAGAGTTTTCTTCGGCGGGATTTTGCTTTGCAGATTCACAGGCGGCTTTTACTTTGTCAATCCCAACTGTAATACCGAGTGATGGATTAGCCTTTTTCCAGACCGCAGGATCTGTCCAGTCATCATCTTCTGCCGCTCCGTAAATCACAGGATAAAATGTAGGATCACTTTTCCGCCCCTCAAGGATATCAATAGCCTTCTGATGTGTTTCGTAACAGATAGAATTTGTATCTGTCCCGGCTGTTGTTATGAGAAAGTATAACGGTTGCATTCTCGCATCGCCTGATCCTTTAGTCATAACATCAAACAGTTTCCTGTTTGGTTGTGTATGTAGCTCATCGAAAACGACGCCATGAATATTAAAACCGTGCTTTGAATAAGCCTCGGCGGACAGCACTTGGTAAAAACTATTTGTCGGCGTATATATGATTCTCTTGGTTGCAGTCAGGATTTTTACACGCTTATTGAGTGCGGGACACATTCTTATCATATCTGCTGCAACTTCAAAAACGATAGATGCCTGTTGCCTGTCAGCAGCACAACCATAAACCTCTGCTCGTTCTTCACCGTCACCGCAACACAACAAAAGAGCGACTGCCGCAGCAAGTTCGCTCTTCCCCATTTTCTTTGGAATTTCTATATATGCGGTATTAAACTGCCTATACCCATTAGGTTTCAAAGTACCGAAAATGTCCCGAATAATCTGCTCCTGCCAGTCGATGAGTTCAAACGGCTTACCTGCCCATGTACCCTTTGTATGAGATAAGCATTCTATAAAGTTCACGGCATAGTCTGCCGCATCTTTATCGTAAACCGAGTCCTTTGCACAGAACCGCGTCGGTGTGTATTTTTTTAATTTTCGTATGATATAACCCCCTTTTTACGAGCATAAAAAATAGACCTTGCGGTCTTGTGTATAATGAGGAACAGAGCCTCTCGGCCCGCTCCGTTGTTTTCGTTTTTATTAATACTTTGTTGCCTTGTGGCTGTCGAGGTTTTTGAAAAAGCTGTCAACCTCTGCAAGGTCGGAAAAGAAATCCTCGTAAGCTCCAAGTCCGCATTCTCTTATGATTCTGAAGTAGCCTTGGCGGTTTTTCAAAACTCCGAGTTTGTTCTGCTCTGCAATCCTTGTGGCTGTCCTTGTGAGTTTTCCAAGCCTCTTGATTTCGCGGTCTTCTCCTTTCTGAAAAGCTGATGTGCATTTGCTGTGGTCAATGTAACGCATTTTGTTTCCTCCTTTTAATCCGGGCTTTCTGCCCTTTTGTTGTGTTCATATTACCTCTAAATGTACTATATATCAAGTCATTTTCGAGATATATATTACACAATAATTCGGTGAGGAAATTGTGTATTTTATAACGAGGAAGAGAGCCCCTTTCGGCTCGCTCCGCTTTGTTTTGCGTTTAGATTTCTTTGGCTATCCAGCCGCCGTGCTTCTTGCTCTTGCTTAAAAGGAATGTCGTTCCGTCCACCTCAAGGTACCTGGAATTTACTATGCAAACCTTATGCCTTTGTGTATCCAATTTTCGGTATGCCCTTTCCGCAAGTTCCTCTACGCTGATGCCGAATCCGAAAGTGCTTAAGAAGTCCTGTAGGTCTGCCTTTGCTATAATTTTTGTGATGGCTTCCTGCACCGCTTCGTTGCCTTTGATTTCCGTGTTTGTTTCAAAATCAACCAGGCAAGGTCTCCGAAGTCCATCTGTGCTTAATCCGTAGCGGTATTCGTTGTCCGTTCCGTGAAGTGCCTCTGTGAGCTCATCCCAAAGCTCATAAGTTGTTGATAAATCTGCCATTTTTGTTTCCTCCTTTTTCGGGCTTCTTGCCCTTTTGTTAGTGTGATATTACCTCTAAAACAACTATATATCAAGTCATTTTCGAGATATATATTACACAATAATTCGGAAAGGAAATTGTGTATATTATGACGAGCAAAAGAGCCTCTTTCGGCTCTTTGCCTTTTATTCGATGTTCTTTTGCAGGAGCGTTATCCTAAAAGCCTTTATTTTAATTCGTCCCCTTTATCGCCTTTTCAATTTCGGTGCGCTTCCGCTCTTTGAGGAGTTCCTCTATGTATTCCCTTGAAGGTGTGCATCCGCCGTTTTCCTGTATCCACCTTATTTCGATTGCCGCATCTATGTCGTATTGTTCAGATTCAAGGTAATCGACTATCTCCTTTTCGATCCGCTCCTCATCCGTTCCTCCAAATATTCCTTTTTCGATTTCCTTCTGCATCGGAATCAGTATTTTGAGAAGCTCTGTGCGGTATTCCAAATCCGCTATCTTGTCAAGGAAAAGTCCGAAGGTCGTTATAAACTGCATTCCGCTTGGTGTTAGGATTTTCAAATCCTCTACAAGCCCGTTCTTGCAAATAAACTCTGCAACCTCTTTAACGCTATGCAGCTCTGTTTCAGCGTTTTCCGTACACCCTATAAGCCTTGGGTATTTCTCATCCATTGTCATTTTTGTTTCCTCCTTTTTTCGGGCTTCTTGCCCTTTTGTTAGTGTGATATTACCTCTAAAAACGATATATATCAAGTCATTTTTGAGATATATATTACACAACATTTTGGAGCGGTATTTGTGTATATTATGCGTAATTTCAAACGAGCAAAAGAGCCTTGATTGGCTCTTTGCCTTTTGTCGTTCTTCTTATTTTTCAAGAACTCCAAAGCACCATTTTATTGCCGATCCGCTATCAGGGAACTTTGTTTCCGACTTCTCAATCAATGCTATGCGGCATTCGATTTCGGGAAATCCGTCAATCTCCGGGTCGTCAATAAACTCGTAAATTTCCGCCTCGTATTCGCCCTTGTAGTTTTGCCTTGCCAAGCAAACGTGCTCTTTGTAGCGAATGAGTGCATCGTATGCGGGTCTAAGTCTTTCGTCAAGGTTTTCGATGGTTGTGAATGTTGTCATTTTTGTTTCCTCCTTTTTCGGGCTTCTTGCCCTTTCGTTAGTGTGATATTAACTCTAAAAAGGATTAAATGTAATACCATTACTACACAAATGTTCAGAGCGGCAATTGTGTATAATATGGTGCAGTTATTGCGCTTTGTAGGTTCTATGAATGGTATTTATGATATGTTCCTGTTCTTCTTCGCTCAGTCCGAAAACGGAAAGACTTTCTCGGATTCCGCAGTCGGGGCAAATAAGGGTTTCATTGTCCGCTCTCGAAAGGGCAGGTGCATCATAGTAAACCTTACCGCATTTTGGGCATACCGTTTCTGCGTGTGTTTCGTTCTTCATCATTCCATCACCTCCTCGCTATAGTGCAGGGCTTCTTTCAAGTATTTTGTATCGAATTTGAAAAGATAATAGCCTGCGGCACAAATTTTTAGGTAATGCTCTGATGGAATACCGAGCGGTCTGTCCTCGTGCATGATGTAAACGAAAACTATCGCTTTGTGCTTTTTGCCCGTTATAACGCTTCTAAACTCGAAGGTAAGCTCTTCTTTGTAGTAAAAGGATGGATAGCCCTCATATCGGTCAAGTGCAGCCTCATCCCTTTCGCTGACTTCCCATACCGCAACAGGAACCTTGCTGCCTTTGCACCTTTCAATAGTTAGGTAGGAGCCTGTTTTGCTGCCCTTAAAAAGGAGCCTCCAATCATTCAATTCGCCTTTGCCTACAACCTTTGCATCGGGGCAACGCCAATGCATTTGGGTAACGCTCAAGTTGCTCCCGTATGCGATGTAGTATCTTTTTTCGTTTTTCATAAAAAAATCTCCTTTCAAATCGTTCTTCTACCACCTTAAGCCCGCCGGGGCGGGTTGGTGTCGGGAGGTTCCGCTTTAGGCGGGTCTGCCGTTTCTGAAGGCTGTGTCTCCCGTGAGTCGCTTTGTAAAGAGTTCCCTTGCTGTTTTGAATTCGTCTCCGATGAAGCCGAGGCGTAGGAGCCAAGTTCTCATTGCGTATCTTTGGTTTTCGTCCTGTTGTGGTCTTGAGCTTGCCGATTTCTGTGTTTTTGCCATTTGGGAAAGGGCGAGGCAAATTTGAATGTAGCTTTTAAGCTGTCCTGCGTGAATGCCGCCTCTGCGTCCTTCCGAAGGGTTGTCGAATTGGAAAAGTCTGAATTCAACCGTACCCTTTGTGAAGGTGGCGTGGAGGTTTAGCATTCTGTATCTTGAGCTGTTGTAATGATCGCTTCTTGAGCCGTATGCACCTTGGTACCAAAGGTCTGCAAGCTTCGCCATTGTTTTGGGTTTTCTGCGGTTTAGCTTTTCAAGGAATTCTCTGTCTACCTTTTTGCACCAACGCTCAAGCCTGTTGTTGTCAATGCTTAATGCCTTTGCTAAAATCTCCTCGTGGCTTGCCATGATGTTTGCGAGGTTTCGGAGTGTTTTGGGGTTGTGTCCGTTTGCTCCAATGTGGCAATGTACTCCGCATCCGTGTCTGGGGTTTGAAATCGCCCCGGCGTGTCTCAACTGCCTTGCTATCTCTTGCAAGTCCTCAATGTCGTCGTAGGTAAGGATCGGTGTTCCAAGCTCGGCTTTTTCTGCATCGCTGTTTGCTATTATGCTGCTGTCCCTTGTTATCCTCCAAGTTCTGCCTTGGTTGTCCTTGCAACTCCAAGTGTCGTAACCGCCGCGCTCGTACTTTACTGTGTTCTCTGTGCCGAAGTATTTTGCAACCACTCTGCAGGCTTTTTCCCTTGTGATGTTTGCCATCTCGATTTCAATCCCGATGGTCTGCTTTTTCATTTCCTCGATGAATTTTCTTGTCTTTTCGTTCATTGTTTTTATCTCCTTTTCTTTGCTTTTGTTGTGTCCATATTAGCTCTGAAAAGGATTAATTGTAATACCATTACTACACAATGATAAAAAGTATTATTGTGTATATTACACCTATTTTTCCGGGTATCCGATGCCCGGAAAATTGTAATTCCCACGCTTGATTTCCGCAAGCTCGGCATCGGCTGCTTGTTTGAATTCTGGAAGCTCCCGTTCTTTTTTATGACAGTCCATACAAATGCAGTCCTCGTTAAACATCGACATTATTCTGCCGCCCTCAAGGGAGCCTCCACAGCGGTCACATTTAGTGACCGAAAAAAATCTGTCAGCCATTTTACTGCACCTCGTTTTTCCTTCCATTCTTAAAAGCGGAGCTTCCCTCAAGGTTTCGGAGCAAGATCTTCCTTGTCTTCTTATACTCGTCACCAATGAAACCGAGCCGTAAGAGGAAGCATCGGAATGCGTATTTCGGATTCTCTGCTTTTGCAGATACAGCGTTTATCCTTGTCTGCTTTTTTGTAAAGCTACAAAGAGCGGATATGAATTGGGAATATGCCATTGCATCCTCGGCATTAACCTCTCCGAACCAAGGAAACTCCACCAGTTCATCCTTCGGCACAACATCGACATTATCTATACCAAGTGCCGTTTTTATAAGGTCGCCCTTGGTTTTGAGCAAGGCTACCATATTTTCAACATTCACCTTATCAATAGGAATGTTAATAGAAAGCCCTATGTCTTCTGATTCTGTCCCCGGAGCAGTACTTTCCGTGTCGCCGTTTTCTGCGGTAAAGCCGTTGTCATAAAGCATTTCAAGCAACCTTTCAATGACCTCGCTGTCCGCTCTGTCGTCAAATGTGACCGCTCCGTTTTTGTCGATGGTGAAGCGATCCACTTCGTAGGCAAATGACGGTGCGCCTTTGTACTTTGCCTCGCAGCCTGTGAAATTTGAAATAAGGCTGACGAGTTCTTTTCGTTTTGTGCCTTTGACATCAAAGTTAATTTTTGAATAAGTTCTTGTCATTTTGTGACCTCCTTCTTTTTTTGTAGCCACATATTACCGTCAAGGGCACGGCTTATCAAGTGTTTATTACACCAAATATATCGGTTTTTTATTGTGTAGAGTCCACAACGAAAACGGATACCGGAATATTATTCTTTTTGCAATAGTCTATTACATATTTTGTACCGCCGGAGCTGCCGTTCCAAAACGCCAAAACAATATCGGCATAATCGCAAATCTGCATATTACGCCTAAACGGTGCGCCCCTTTTATACCTTTTGTAATCGGGAAGAAACTCACGGAGCGGAATATTATGCTCCTTGGCATACTCCCTTGCATCCGAGTCAATGCCCTTTGCACCTCCGCTTACGATTTCTTCGGTATCCTCCGGCAAATAACTGCCAAGCTCCTCGATATGTAAATTCCTTGACCCTATAACTGCAACCTTCATAAAACCACCTCACATAAAACCTTGAAAAAATATGCGTCAAAACTGCGTCATTTTTCCACAACATTATATACGAATGGTATAATTGAGTCAATACTGCGTCATAATTTAGTCAGAGGAGAGTCGTTATGAAGGATAGTCAAACAAGATTTACACTCCGCACTTCCAAGGCATTGCTTGACAAGCTTGAATACATTGCGGATTCAGAGGGTCGGACAAAAAACAAGGAGATCGAATTCCTCATAAAAAAGTGCATATCGGAGTTTGAAGATATACACGGCAAAATAGAGTTATCGGACAAATAGGGATCGGATTTTATTCGTTCCCTATTATTTTTTCGCTTTCATAGGCCCATTTTATGCCGAACATAACCATAGCTACGATATTAAGACATACGCCGTTACCCCACATCTTATATTCCGCGCTATCCGAATACGGTGCTTTCAGCCATTTGATGATTTGTTTACCCGTTTTCGTTTTTTTGTCGGGAGCGGTCGCAAGTCGATATTCTTCAAAGACTTTATGCCAGAACAGAATATCGTCATTGGTCGGCTTTTCAGTTTCAAGATCGGCACACCACCAATCTGGAAACCCTTGAAGCCTCGCACATTCGGTCGGGGTAAGTCTTCTAACTGTATATTCAACTGTCTCGTTTGCATTTATACAGGGCGGATCTTTGTAATCTTCTGCCGTAAGAGTATAGGCTATTTCTTTTGAAAATCTTGCCAAGTATCCGCTCTTGCTTGATTCGTATGTAGGTTCCGCAACAGCACCCGGACCTTTCGCAACCATAGTAGGTTCAAGCTCTTCTTCAACGGCAAAGTTATACAGAGCATTTTGTCCCTGATTAAATGCTGCACGGTCGATGCCGTATGCAACAGCGTGTTTGTCTGTTGCATTAAGCGTAAACGATACATCCTCATTTATTCCGCCACCATTGGGGCCGTTTTTATCGTCCCGACCTATTACCGAGCCTTGCACACAAACCGCAGGTTCGCCACCGTGTGTGCAGGCGAGCGTAGGAGATACTTCTTTTGAAACGCTACAGGATGATTTACCGCCACCCTGATCTACGCACACAACAGCAATTCCGCCTTGATTTTTAGACGGCGACTGATTGCTCGTATCCAAAGTGCGCGAAGTGTCCGCTTCATATACACCGCTTTTGGGATTATCCGATTTCATTGAATTTGAGTTCTTCGAGCATATCCCGTAGGCTTTCGGCTCAAATAGCGTCTGGTCGTTATTGCAACCGAGAGTAGCAGATTTATCTTCTTGCACCAACGATCCCTTGCCACCGCCTTCGCATCCGCTTCTGACTTTTAATAGGAGCGGAACATTACCACCGCCCATACCCATACGGGCATCAAGCGTCTGCACGATTCCGTCCTCCGATATTTTTGCACGGCTGTCCTGCGGACGGTTCTCAACCGCAATTGCGGCAGGAACTGTACCTGCACGGAGAGTAGGTGATTTTTCTTTTTCATATCCTATCGACCGAGCCTTTGCGGAGTGTTCGGTGCAAAAGCCTGCCGAGTCCATAACACAGGGCGGATGGTGTGCTTCTGCACGGAGCGTACTTGTTTTTTCTTCAAGGACATCTATTCTCTCACCGCCTTGATCCATAAGACACACACCGTTTCTGCCTGTGGACATACCGCAGTTCACACCGAGCGTGGCGGCGACTTCATCTGTTATATTTCCGTTGTATCCATCTATGCCGATGCCTGACGGATAAGTGCCTTCTTCAGCACATCGGGCAGTTCTTTTCCACGCACCGAAGCACGCCTTAGAATACCCTGACAAGCCTTCGGAGTCAAATAGTATTTTTCCGGCACTCCCACCTGCAAAATCTGCGACAAGGTAGATGCGTTTTCTTCTTTGGGGCACTCCCCAGTATTGCGCGTCAAGCACTCGCCAGGCGATAGAGAAATCGTCTCCCACAATTTCTCCTGCCGTAAGCCACTTCTTGCATTCAGGAACAGAAAAATCATCATTTTTGATTTTCCCGATTGCTTCAAGGACGCATCGGAAGTCTTCGCCTTTGTTTGACGAGAACGCACCGGGGACATTTTCCCAAACGATGTATCTTGGGTATTTACCATTAGTTGCACACCTCATTTCTTTTACGATTCTGACCGCTTCATAAAACAGATTGGAACGGCTACCATCCAGACCTTCACGCCGCCCGGCAATGCTCATATCCTGACAAGGGCTGCCGAATGTGATTATATCGACTGGTTCAGCTTTAGCACCATCCATTTTCTTTATATCGCCGTAATGCTTTACAAAACGCATCCGCTTTGTTGTTACCCTTATGGGAAACGGCTCAATTTCGGATGCCCAAAGAGGCTCTATACCCGCAAGCAGTCCGCCGAGCGGAAAACCACCTGAACCATCAAAAAGACTGCCGAGTGTAAGCTGTTTATTGCTCATCCGCTTTCACTTCCTCTTTTACCGTATCATAGGGTATCTTTTCACCATCACGCTCCACATACACATCCGCATCAGTGTTCGTGTTACGGAACCGCTCAACTGCGACATCGACAAATTTTGGTTCGATTTCTATGCCATAGCAAATCCTGCCGAGCTGTTCACAGGCTATAAGTGTTGATGCCGAGCCTAAAAATCCGTCAAGTACAACCCCGTTTGACTGTGTGCATTGCCTTATCAGGTATGCAATGAGCGGTATGGGCTTACTCGACGGGTGACCGAAGCCGTCCTTTTCGGAATCCTTTATACCGTCAAATTCAAAAACGGCGGTCTGTTTCTGATCGCCGTACCATATATGCTTACCGTCCTTACGCCATCCGAAAATAATCGGCTCCATATTGAATTTCCAGTCAGTTCTCATAAGCGGCGCCCTCGGCTTTTTCCAAACAAGCCCTGCACCTACTTTGAATCCCGCATCTTCAAATGCGTCATAAAACACACGGGTTTTCATGGTCGCATAAAATTCATAGATTGACGCATCCTTCGCCATTGCGTTTTTGAAGTTTGTAAATACCTTTAAGAGAAAAGCATACGCCTCTTTATCGTCAAGATTATCGTTTGTTATTCTTCCTGATTTATTCTTAAGCTCCACAAAATACGGTGCATCGGTGCAGACAAGATTTACCTTTATGTTGCCAAGCAGCCTTTTATATGTGTCCTCATCGGTTGAGTCGCCGCATATAACCGTATGCTTCCCCAAATGCCAAATATCTCCCGCCTTGGAAAAGCACGGCTTTTCAAGCTCTGCCTCAACATCAAAATCATCCTCGTGCGCTTCCGTATCGGTTTCAAACAGGTCGGCAAGCTCCTTATCGTCAAAGCCCGTGAATGCAAGGTCGAAGTCCAAACCTTGGAGCTCCTCCAATTCAATCCTTAAAAGCTCTTCATCCCAGCCTGCGTCAAGAGCAAAGCGGTTGTCGGCTAAAATATATGCCTTTTTCTGTGCCTCTGTCAGATACTCCGCAAAAACACACGGCACCTCCGCTATACCTTCCTCCTTTGCCGCCATTACTCTTCCGTGACCGCAAAGAATGGTGTATTTTTCATCAACTATTACAGGTGATACAAATCCGAATTCCCGAAGCGAGGAGCGGAGCTTGTTTATCTGTTCAGGAGAATGAGTCCTTGCGTTATTTGCATAAGGTATGAGCTTGGATACACTTACAAGCTCCATTTTTGTAGTAGTATTCATCTTACCAGCCCCCATTCTGCAAACTTCTCAAATCCGCCTACGGAGCAGATGTATTTTCTTGCGATTTCCACGATCTCCGAATACGGTCTGCCATCAACAGTATCATCACCTATGGCACAGCACATCTCCACAGACTTGTGTGTTTCCTGTGCCTTCAAAAACGCATAGATGTTTACACTTACATCAGCTTTTGAGAGGTCTTTTCCGTGAAGTCCGCCACCTGTAACACTGTCTGCCATATCGCTTCCGAGCTTCCTGTTTGTTGCACCCGTATCAACATCGGTACCGCCCTTCCAATCGCCAATTGGATTTATTTCCGCATAGGGATATTTCTTTCGGAGCTTCTCCGTATCCGCATTGCTTTGGCAGATGATAAGTCTTGCCTGATCAAGAATGCATTTTCCGTCTGAGCGGTATGTGTTATACACATCCTTTGTTATCTTAACCAGAGCCTTCTGCTCCTCGTTTACGGGCACACCTTTGAATATGCCATTATCACCACATCGGAATCCGTCGGCTTGGTTCTTGGCGAGTTTGATGTCCTGTTTTACGCATCTGAAATTCACCGCTATTTTATTTCCCGCAATCTTGTGAGCGGCTTTGCAAACCTTGACCGCATCAATGTCTGCGGAGGATTCTGCAATAACATAGCAAACGCCATGTCCTATTAAAACCTCCACCGCTATTTTCGGATTATCCTCCATTTCGTATGCAATGTCGACAACTGCTCCCGCAATTCTGTCCGCCACCTTGTCCGGGTGAGTGGGATTTACCTTTTCAAACATTTTTATTCCTCCTTGAGTTTAATAATTTTTCCATTAAATCTTCACGAGGACTGCCTTTATATTCCGTTGAGCAGTTCTCACGCACTATTTGATAAATTTCCGTAAATGCACTTCTTGCCTGCTTCATATATTCCTGTGCAATTGAAACATACGGTGATGCCATAGGCTGTCCTGTTGTCGGATGCTTTGAAAGAAATGCATATTTTGAAATTAGTTGTTCTGCCTGAATCATACGCGCCTCTGATAAAGCATAGTGTTCTATAAGCTCCGGGGATACAAACTCTGTACAGTTTCGTTCTTTCAGCCAATCCCATACATTTTCGTATATTTCTTTCGCCAAAAACTCGCTGCCGTCTCTTTGCACATCACTCAAAAACTCTCTTGGCGACGGCATTTCTATTCCTTCAAGCTCTGAAAAACTTTCTAAAACTTTTATAGCCCTTTTACTAGGATTTCCGTCAATAAGTTTTTCTGATAGGGCTTTTTTAGGTCGTCCGCCACTACCCGGTTTAGGACCCCTTTTCCCCACAGCTATGCACCTCCCAACGAGTTTCGTATTCCTAAAAAACTTTTCTGCCTATCCCCCCTAAAACTTATGCGATTTTCTGCACGAAGGGGGGCGCCCGTTCCTTGCAAAAAAGGCTGTGGAGATTGAGACCGCCCTACCGTCTGTGCTTTGGAGTCCATCTGCCACCCTCTTTTGCAGTTATTTCCGAATGGCATACCTTGCAAAGGGACATTAGGTTATCCTCTGCGTTCGTTCCTCCTTGTGACAGCGGGGCTATATGGTGTACCTCTTCGGCAGGAGTTAGTTTGCCGCTCCGTTTACACATCGCACAAAGAGGGTGTGCTGCTATATATCTATCCCGTATCCGCCGCCATTCCGCTCCGTATCTTTTCTTTATTTCAGGTGAGCGGTCATACTTCTCGTACCTTCTTGCCTCCTGTTTGGCGTGTTCATCGCAGAACCGTCCATCAGTTAGTTTGGGACAGCCCGGATACGAACACGGGCGTTTTGGTTTATATGGCATAATATTAAGTCCTTTTTCTTTCTGCACGAAAAAAGCCTCTGCAGTATATTCCTACAAAGGCTTTTATGTATAGTACTCTCACACTACCATTATATCACTTTCCTAATAGTGTTCAAGTGGCTTTAAGTAGCTTTTACTATCTTTTAGTCGCTTATTTCAAGTTCCCGATACACTTTGTCCGCTTCTTGTAATGCTTTTCCGTGAAGCTTATATAGCCAACTAAGCTCATACCCAAGTTCCACCGCTATATTTTCCCAATTTTGAAACGCCAAATACCGTCGCTCAAGGATGATACGGTATTCAAGTTTTTTTACTCCGTTTACAACCTTCATAATATCTTCCTTGACTTTAAAAAGGTTATCGATGTCACACCTAATTTCATTCTCTAAATCAACAATCTTGTTTACAGTATCCGCCATAGTTGATTTGCTTCTGCTTGGTGTGCTCGGCATTCCGGTAATAACAGAGGTACACTTTGTTGCAAGGTCATTGAGCGATGCAACCTGTGATATTTTAGAATCAATCCGCATATCAAGATATCTTGCTTGGGACAAAAACTCCTTTATATTCATACCGTCACCTCCGCTCTCAATTTCTGTATCATCATCTCGCCATCTATGGTTGTCAGTTTTTGAAACCAGCCGGAGCGGAAGAACCGCTCACATTCCCGTTTTGTTTTGCGGTTATCATCTTTCATAGCTTTTCGGTAGTCCTTTACTGCTTTTAATATAATCGCCCATGCCAGTTTCTGATATGGGCTGTTCATCATTTTATTGTATTCTTCCGTCTGAAATGCAAACATATTTTTACCTCCGTTTTTTTTCTTAAAGACTTATATGATTTTCTTACATCATAATCCGCTCCGATTACACCCTCCGATGTAGGTCATTGAATGTCGTTTCCTAAACTCTTTATATAGTAAATTTTTACTTAATTTTTCCCTATATAAAGGACTTTGGGAATTGATATTCATATACCTACACCAAAAGCCAAAAAAACTTATATCTGTGTAATTTAAGTCCATTCAGGAAAATCTATCTTTTTTATCCTTACACCATAAATAATAACACCGTTCTTATTCCGCTTTCTCATAAAACCGAGCTTTTCCAATGCTGCGTAAAAGTCGGTAGTGCTTCTTGCATATTCACCGTTTTTTGAACAGTAGTTCCTATATGACTGATACAGTTCTCCCGACTTCTCCGTATATGACTTGTCCACTTCGCAGCAGTCCTCAAGAAAATGTCCCAGCCAGTCATTTTGTGTCCTGTAATCCGCTATTGCTCTTTTTACGCATTCGGGTTGCCGTAGCTTATATCCGTTTTCTATAATTTTTTCCGCTCCTTCAATAATCCATCTCATGACATAACCTCCGGCTTTTTCAAACAAGTATTCCGAATAGTTCTTTTTATCGGAATTACTATGTATTTTTGCGTTAAAGGGTATGACAATAAGCCGTCTCCATGTACCTTCATCATTTGCTGTTATTCTTGGAAGATGGTTTGTATAAAGGACGAGTTGATGACTAGGTGTAAAAGAAAACGGATCTTTATATTTCTTTTCTGCTGTTATGGGATCGGTTGATGATAGCTGTTTTACTATAGAGGTATTAAGCCTCATTCCTTCTTCAAGCTCCGCCGCTATAACCAGTCTTTTCCCTTTCAGTTCCGCCATTTCAGGCTTAACATTCCTCTTACAGCCAACCGTCAATGTGTCCGATGACATAGAACCCGAATATGTACCAAGCACTCTTGCTATTGTATTCCAAAAAGTAGATTTTCCGTTTGAGCCTTCTCCATAAGCGATGATTATAGCCTCTGCATAAACTCTGCCTATTGCCGCAAGCCCCACACTCATTTGGACATAGTTTATAAGGTCTTTATCACCGCAGAAAAAAAGGTTTATTGCATCAAGCCATATCTGCATTCCGTTATTACTTGGAGAAACGGCCGTTATCTTTGTAATCATATCCGCCGCCTCATGTTTCTTTGCACCCAATATGCCCTTTTCAAGATCAAAGGTGGCGTCGGGAGTATTGAGCAGATTTGGATTGCTATCAAGCTCGTCCACGCTTAATTCAAGCATAGGCTTTGCCGCCTGCAGAGCGGATACAACATATTTCATATCCCGTCTTTTTAGGACAAAGTTTTTATATGCGAGAGCGGCACTGTATTCCTTATATGCTTTCATAGTGTCAGCACCCACCGCCTTTTCAAGTCTTCTGCCTCCTGCTTCCACATCTCTTTCAGACACACCGCTCTCCGTAAGTTCTTTTAGGGTTCTGTTTACCTCATCCATCGAATCTGCAAGCTGAAGGTCGAGAAATTCCTCCATTGCACCAACCGCCTGCTGTTTTGATTCTATCCAGCATTTTCCGTTATAGCGGAGGTAATCGGTAGCAGATGTGTACTTTAGTTCATCACCATATTCACGCATTAAGACCTTTGCCTGACCTATATCGGAATAATCTTCCGGCTTTAGTGATTCCGCTCCACCTTCGGTGTTATATTCATCCGGCAAGATATATCCGTCCTCTGCCTGTACTCTCTTCCCAAACTTAGCAGCACTTTTCCATATTGCGTTCAGTTCTGACATTTTAAGCGGAGGCTCACATTTTTCCGATTCCTCCAAGAATATCCGATACGCCTTATCGGTTATTCCATATCTCTTTATTACCCTTCCTGCAAATCGGGACATAGTGGTATTCCGAGAACCTTCGGGAATCGTGATTTTTAACCCTTGCGTCTGCACAATATCATCTATCAGGATACTGCCTTCATGCCACACTATTTCATCTGCATCAGAGCCAAATATAAACCGAGCGGAATCGAGAGATTTATCATCAAAAAACGGAAACATTTTATGTATCTTTGACTTTAAGTCTGCGTACATTGAAGCATCCGATACAGGATCAATGGGAAAATAGATATGAAACCTCGGTCTTGCAGATTTTGTACCTTTGTCCTTCATATTATTTCTACTTGGCACTATCACAAAAGCGACATCGTCAAGAGTATCACACAAAGCATTAACGCTTATCCAATCTGAAGGGGTGTTTGAGTGGTCATTATCACAATCCATAACGACAACATCCGATTCTATAAAGTTTTGAATAGATCTATAGTTGTTTTCATATTCGGCGCAAACATGGTCAAGACGGATTACAGCATCCATTTCATCGGTGCTGGACACGATATGCTTATGTGGATACCTACAGTTCCTGTTGTTCCCTGAACAATCTGCGGTATATATAGTGAAATTCATTACACATTTACCTCCTCACAGTCCCTGTTAAAGTATCTGATGAGGATGCTTTTCCGCTTTGCGTTCCGTATCTCTATTTCCATACCTTCTGATACTATGTCACCGAACACCCATATTTGTGAGCATTTGTTGAGAAGAATGTAGTTTAGGTCAAATGCAAGCTTTCGGTCATCGGGATTATTATCGTCCATAAACTGCGGAAAGAACAGGTGCGGTGTTATCGGAAGGCAACCGCAGTCAACCGCAAATCGTGAAAACCGCCTTGCTTCTTTCATATTTTCTTCTGTATCCCCCGCATACGGTGAACATATATACACCATCGGGCGGTAAACATAGCTCTTTTTCTTTTCTTCCTTTTCCACCCTTGAAAGAGCTTCATGCTCAGTAGGGCAAGGATAATGCTCATTGTTATATAAATCAATATTCATGTTATCACCTCGATTTTGCTTTTTGTTTTGGTTTTTTAGTTTTATAAGATTGTTTATAAACATAACTTAATTCCTTTCATTAAGATTTTGCATTTGTGGCTATCGTAAATATAGACTCCTTTTCCTCTACGGTGGTTCTTTGCTCCTACCGCAATCCGCTCCTACCTCTTTTATTAACAACTCCTCAATGCTGTCCCCCGGAACAATAACGGTCAGCTTTTGTGGCATACCGAACAGAAACCTTAAAAGCCGCTCCCTTACGGTTACAGTTCGGCACGCCGCAACACCGCTATTTACCGCCTTTTTAGAAACACTTATTTTTAGAATATGTCTCATATATTTCATCCTTTCTAAAAGACATATTTTTATCGTCTTTCAGAAAATAGCCACCAAAAGCACAAAAACAGGTCATTTTTGTAAAACTTTTCTTAATGCTTTCTCCGCTCTCCTAAACTTTTTACGGAGGGAGCTTTGATCCATACCCTTTTCCCTCGCAATAGTGGCTATCCGTTTTTTATAGAAGTACACTTGTTCCAATAACTCTCTATGCTCATATTTCAGAGTTTGCAAGGCTTTTCTTATTTCTTCCGCTTGCTCCCGCTCCAAAACTGTATCTTCAAGACTCGGAAGCAAACTGTACAGCTTATATTTTTCCCAGCACCTATCAAGAGGGCAATGCCTCCTTGTCTCCTTGCGATTGATGTTGTATTCTTGCCTATCAAGTTCTATGATGATAGAACCCCACTCATCTGGAACATCAACTTCTATAGACTCTGTTGCAAATTCATACTTAATTTTCATTTGTGTCCTCCAATCTGAAATTTTTATTTTGGTTTTCAAATTGGAGGTGCTATGGATACCGCTCCTGATACCACTTATCGTAAAATGAGTATGAAAAAAAGACCGTACTTTCTTGAACACTCAAAAAAGTACAGTCTTTGACAGTAAAGTATTTATTTTTACAAGATATGCCAAAAGGTACTAAATAAACAGATTTTTCGCACTTACAGAAAATGAGCTCTACAGCACCAAGTGCCATAAAGCTCATTTTTAAAATCCTATTAACGAATGCTAACCCGTAAATTTTATCCTTTTGTACATTAAATTGATACGGGCAAAAATCATATAAATCCCATATTACACTTTTATCCTTTGTATATTAAATTATATTAAATTATTTCCTCCACTCTGCCAAAAAGTTTTCTATACCCATATCAGTTATAGTATGTTTTGTCATTTGTATACTCACTTTATACGGTATGGTAGCAATATCTGTATCAGCAAATATTGTGTATATCCTACTACCTTGAAACCGTTTCACCACTCTTGATGCAAAATACACCATCTTCATCCAAAGCCCATACATCTATTATAGATGGGTTAAATATCCTTCTTGAATCTGGGCTCTTTTTTAGACGATTATACGCCATAACATAGTTATATACCTCAATATTAGTAGCATACCATATATCACCGCGATTACCGATAAATTCTGCAAAATCTTCAATAATGTCCCAATTATCATTATCATCAAATTCGTAGCTATGTCCCCAAAGATAAAACATTCTGCTTCTTCCTAATCTTTTACCTTGGACAAATTGTTCTGCAAGTTCCATAAGTTTTGGATTGTTATGGTGACATGTCGGATGAAGAGTTATCCAATCGGTAGGAAATTCAAAATTCTCGGTAGATTTTGTTGTTCTTGAATAAGCAATACCGCACTTTCTTAATATTTCAATAACTCTATCATTGTATGACCCTTGCGGATATGCCATACCGTTTGCAGTACAGCCATACTGTTTTAAAATATTTTTCCTATCAGTCATCACTTCATTTATTATTTCCGTATCACTAAGCTTTACTAAAAACGGATGGGTAAGTGTATGTACTGCAACTTCATTTCCTGAGTTTAGGTAAAGCTTTTGAGCTTCCGAAAGTTTCAATCTGCCATAAAACTTATCTCTTTTTGCATTTTCTTGCATATATAATCCAGTATTTATGTTAAATGTAATTTTTAGACCGTATTTTTTTGCTATTTCCGAAAGTCTAATATCCTGCACAACTCCGTCGTCATAGCTCAATGTAACAACCTTATCTTTTCCGTCTTTTAACAACATTCGCATAGAAAATTTCTCCTATTAATTCATTCTTGCACGCACCTATGTGAATTAAAGCAAACCGGCCTTCTATTGCTGCTTCTTAAATTAATGCAGTTTAGAGTGTGTGGAATATCACGATAAGTGATGTTGGTGAAGTTGTAACATTCACAAACTTTCTACCATACTTTTTGCCACCTAATCAACATACGATGTAAACTAATGTCCTCCCCCTATTTCGTTTATTACAAAAATAAATTTATAATAAATTAGTTTCTAAAAATTGTTTTATCATTTCGGCTATTTTCTTATGTCCACAATCGTTTGGATGCAAACCATCAGCAAAATATAATTTGTTTTGCGCTTCAACCTTCGGTTGCATACCGCTTACCGCGTACAGATCTAAAATCTGAATTGAATATTTTTCTGCCTTCTTTTTAATTGCATACACATAATCTGCAAGAAGCTTACATTCTATCCCAATTTCATTTACGGTGTTTTCTTCGCTTAGTCTATGTAATGGCGTTATAAAAACAATTTGTTTTGATGGGTATTTATTGACCAGCTTATTCATTAAAATATCACACGAACCACAAAAAGTATTAGTTTCTGCATCAGATAATTCTCCAAAAGGAGCATCACCATGCCCAAAATCATTTGTCCCGCCAAATACCACCACTACATCAACATCTTTTTCCATCACATCAACTCTCATAATAAAGTCTTTATCAAATATTGGGTCAATTGACGGTTTTGTTTGAGGAGCTATTCTGGTTCCTCCAATACCATAGTTAATGGTTTTAGAATGTGTCATCCGAGAAAACACTTCAACAAAACAATTTTTATATTCTGTCGCTCCTGCTCCTTCTGTAATGCTGTCGCCTAAAAATGCTATCGTTTTATTTTCTAAATTCATTTATAACCCCTCACTCATACGCCTTAAAATTTATTCATTCTTTTTCAAAAACAACTACTTTGTTTTTCATTTTTTTGAACATTATTAAAGTAATTCTATAACTGAATTTATTGTTTTCTCACATCTTGCTATGTGACCGTAAATATATTTTTTAATACTGGAAATACTCATCAGCACATATATCTGATGCAATGTTTTCGCTCATAATCATATACGTGGGATTGGTACGAAGCTGCAAGATTGATGCAGGGACTTCCTGCGACGGTTTTCCGAAAATGCAAAGCCGTGATGTCAGTCTTTGCCATGCGACGCGCGAGCCTGCGGTTGTTATACCGTGCATATCAAGCACATTTTTGGCT